>JAURCL010000006.1 GCA_030828465.1 Acidimicrobiales bacterium
ATCGTCCAGACGTGAACCTGAAGTCCGCGGCGGTGGGCGCGCCTGATGAAGGTGTCGGTCACGACGGGTATCGGACCTTGACGCACTGGCACCTGGGCGGCTTGACCTGCGATCGGAAGGGGCGCGCCGCTCACGAGCGTCACAACGGCGGCGGGGCCGAGGCTGGTGCACAGCCCTCGTCCAAGTTCCCGCCGCAAGCGCCTCAGCCGAAGGTCGCTGAAACTACCGAGCGCCACCCGATCGAGGCAGGCATGCCGACGTAGCGCCGAGGCGAGGGGAGCGACCGCTTCGTCGGACTTGCAGTCGATGTTAAACCGGGCATGTGGGTAACGCTCGAGAAGCTCGTCGAGCGTCGGTATGGCGTGCTGTCCGGCGACGCGAGCCTCGGCCACCTCGGCCCAGGGCAGTGATGCGATCTCGCCCGCACGACCGCAGGTGCGACTGAGATCAGGGTCGTGGAAGGCGACAAGCACACCATCGGCAGTGGCGTGTACATCGGTCTCGAGGTAGGTGAAGCCGAGTCCCACCGCGTCGTCAAAGGCGGCGATGGTGTTTTCGGGGTGCACACCGGTACCGCCCCGATGGGCGAACGCGATCGGGCCAAGCCAATCCAGGTATGGGTGATGCGCGACGGGTCGCACCATTCAGATGCTCCGACCAGCTGCTGCCCAGTACTCGTCCTTGAGTAGACGCTTGTAGAGCTTTCCTGTTGGATGGCGCGGGAGCTCGGGCCGGAAGTCGACACTGCGAGGACACTTGACGTCGGCGAGATGCTCGCGGCAGTAGGCGATCAGGGCGGCCTCGAGCGCGGCGCGGTCGTCATCGGTCTCCGGCATGGCCACAGGTTCGACGACCGCTTTCACCTGCTCGCCGAACTCATCATCGGGCACACCGAAGACGGCCACGTCGACCACTGACGGGTGTGACACGAGGAGGTTTTCGGCCTCCTGCGGATACACGTTCACACCGCCGGTGATGATCATGTACGCCTTTCGATCCGTGAGGTAAAGAAAGCCGTCCTCGTCGACGTGCCCGACGTCGCCGAGGGTGCTCCATCCCGACGGGTGCCGACTCGCGGCGGTCTTCTCTGGGTCGTTGTGGTACTCGAAGGTCGCGCCGCTCTCGAAGTAGACCGTTCCCGCTTCGCCGACCGGAACTTCCTCGCCGTCCTCGCCGACGATGTGGACCGAGCAGTTGATCGGAACGCCAACGGTGCCCGGATGGGCCAGCCACATGTCGCTGTTGCAGTAGACGAATCCGTTGCCTTCCGTTCCCGCGTAGTACTCGTGGATCACCGGGCCCCACCACTCGATCATCTGCTGCTTGACCGCGACCGGACAGGGAGCGGCGGCGTGGATGGCCGCCTCGAGACTCGACACGTCGTACGACTCGCGCACCTCTGCCGGGAGCTTCAGCATGCGGACGAACATCGTTGGCACCAGCTGCGAATGGCTTACTGAGTGCCGCTCGATGAGTTGTAAGTACTCGGCCGCATCGAAGTGCTCCATGACCACCACGGTCGAGCCGCAGGCCTGGACCGCCATGCAGAATCTGAGCGGAGCGGCGTGGTAGAGCGGCGCCGGGGAGAGGTAGGTCTTCGTGTCGTCCATTGCGAAGAGCAGCTCGAGGAGCGTCTTCACGCCACTCGAGAACTCCTCGAGTGGCGTCGACGGCACGGCGGGGAGCACGCCCTTGGGTCGACCGGTGGTGCCCGAGGAGTAGAGCATGTCGGTGCCGGCGACACGATCAGGGAGGGGCACGGCGTCGTGTTCGGCGACGGAGTCCTCATACGACTCGTAACCGTCGATAACACCGTCGAGCATGAGCCTCCGCTCCACGTTGGGCGTCGAGGCCACGATCGCGGAGGCGAGACCAGCCAGATGCTGGGAGGTGATGTAGACACGGGCGCCACAGTCGTCGACGACGTAACCGAGTTCCTCCGCAGTGAGCCGTGAACTGGCCGCCGTGTAGATCAAACCCGCGTAGTTGCAGCCCCATAGGACCTCGAGATATCTCGGGTGGTTCTCCATGCAGATGGCGACGTGGTCACCGGCCCGTAATCCGTTGGCCTGAAGAAGACGTGAGAGCCGATTCGCAGCCGCGTCGAGCTCGGCGAACGTCTGGGTCCAACCAGTTCCGGCCATAACGACGGCGGCCTTGTCGGCGTGCTGGGCGAGGTGCGCTCCCGGGTACATGTGCTCTGAAGGTAGCCGACGCTACGTTGCCCTCGATGGGGGAGCGCTGGACTGATCGGGGTCAACAGCTCTCCGACCTCGGGGAACTCGTGAGTCAGCTCACGGCCGATGGCCCAGTCGATGATTCGTTGTTCCGGACGCTGCTCAGTTTGAGTCAGGTACTTGACCCAGAGGTCGACGCTGGAGCTTGCGTTGACAGCCTTCATCGCATCTCGGAACGCATCTCAGCGGACGGATCCCCCCGGGGAGTGGTCCGCTCCCTTACGGAGAGTGGTATCGGTGGCGCCGGAGCGCGGTACCTCTCCTGGCGCAACTCGTCGGTCGCCCACGCTCTGCTCAGCGGTAACGGCTTGCCCCTCACCCTCGGCGTCATCACCGTCGTCGCAGCGGCCTCAGCCGGATGTCGACTCGACCTGATCGGCCTGCCTTTTCACGTCGTGGTCGGCTGCCCGATCGTTGAGGGCGACTCACATCCATCGGCGCAACCTCAACGGCACGATGCGTTTATCGATGCGCTGGTGCCATCGGTGTGCGATGTGAGCGCGCTTGAGGGGATCGTCGTGCGGAACTCACGGGGCCGACTGCGGTTCGATGCCTCCATGCTCGCCGTGATGTCGAATCGAGATGTGCTGGTTCGGGTTCTCAACAATCTGGAGAACGCTGCGAACGCCGGTCGTGACCTTCCGCTGCTCGGCCTGGTGAGGGTGGCGCGCGCGACGTTTGATTCGCGTTTGGCAGCGGTTCAAGGCTTCGAGGCAGCGGGTCGATCGGGTCCGGCGAGCCGACACATGCTCAACTGACGGAGTGATCGACCGCGATGTGAAGCAATGCCTCGGCCAGATGATGAAGGGGGTCGAAGTCGTGGGCGCGCAGCACAACGGTGTTTCCCGCGCCTACACCAGCCATTGGGTCACCCAGGTCAGTTTTGAGGAACCCGTGGTGATGGCCAGCGTCTCGCCGCGGCATGACACGCACCCATTGATGCTCGCCTCCGGGGAGTTCTCGGTAAGCGTGCTCGCTGGTGACCAGGTGGCAGAGGGGCAGTACTTCTCGTATCCCGGACGGCGATTCCGTCACATCGCGACGGAGTACATCGCTCCCTGGCCGACCGATGTTGACGGCCCACCGATCGTTCCGAATTCCATTGCTTACCTTCGCTGCTCGATCACGGATCGCCAGACCTGCGAGGACCACGAACTGCTCCTCGCTCGGGTGGTCGAGGTGGTGCCAGGTCGACTTAAGGAGCCACCACTCCTGTACTCCAGCCGTCTCGGCTGGAGGATTGCTGGTGACCGCGCTCGCGAGCCGGGCACCAGCGTTCGAGATGTGCTTTTGGACCGGTTAGGGGACTCGGCCGATTCGAGCGAGGACTGAGCAGCCCTCAATCGGTCGGGCCACCGGCGACGGTGCCGGGGGGCGGTCCGGGATTGTTCACGACACCTCGGCACGTCTCTTCCACATAGGCCGCGATCCGGTCCACGGGCGACAACTCGGGAGTCCGGCCCTCGGCATCGGGTTCGTTGTCGAGGGCGGCGAGCACCTCGGGCGCGATGCTCTCCGCAGTGTCGGCGGCGGTTTGCTCGCTGTTGGGCGCCATGGTGGTTGACGGCACCACGATCTCGCGCGCCACCGTGGTCAGCGACTCGGAGCGAAGTCCGGCGATCACCACCAAAAGGTCTTCTCGGAGGTCCTGGGGCACCGTATCGACGATGGTGGAGTAACGAGCGGCGATCTCGACGTCGGTCAACGTTCCGGTCTCGGGATCGTCAACCGCGAGCAGGGTCGCGCACGGCTCCGAGGTCGGCACCGTTGATGGGGGAGCGTCCGGCGAGTCGGGAACGGGCGGCTGGACCACAGTGACCACTGATGGGTCGAGGAGCGCCTCCTCCTCGACGAGCGCGCACGAGGCGAGAAGGAAGGTCGTTCCGAGAACGAGCGCTCCCGTCCTCACGCCGAGGTGCTCACGACAACGGCGAGCAGCATCGCGACAACCGCCGCGATCGAGCCGAGTGCGCCACCAAGCGCCTTCACGAGCCGCGAGGACGACAGTGAGTGCGCGGCGGCCGCGCCACCACTCACCGCAGCCGCCACGATCTTCAGGGCGAGCGCAATTTGTGCGCCGGAGTCGAGCGCCTCGAGCGACAGCAGTGACCACACGCCAGTCACCACGGTCACGACAAAGGCGGGCCAGGCGATCCGTGCGAAGGCGCGAGCGACCACGGGAAGCGCATCACGGTGATCGCGTCTCAACCCCGACACGACGTTCGCGAGCACGAACTGTCCGCCGACCCAGATCGAGGCGGCGAGAATGTGCAGGAAGATCCGGATGGTGTCGATGGTCATCACAACTCCGCGAGGACGTGGGATGCCGGGAGCGACCGGTCATCCATCTTGGGACGGCTGAGTGTCGCGCCGCCGAGGAGCGCCGTGCAGGCGGTCTCGATGGCGTGCTGGAGGTCTCTGATGTTGCGCGGTGGAGGGAAGTACTCGTCCTCGGTGGTAACGCGAATCGCATGGACCCCGTTGAGAGGTGACAGCCGCTCGACGACCTCCTCAACCAGGGATTCCGGGGCGGATGCGCCCGCGGTGAGCCCGACCACCCCCGAGAGATCCTCAGGCAACTCCTCGGCCGAGTTGACCCGGAGGACCCGCTCACATCCCGCTTCGATGGCGAGGCGTTGCAGCGCCATGGTGTTCGACGAATTCGCCGACCCGATCACGATGATGACGTCGCAGTCGGCGGCTAACTCGAGCAGCGAGGCCTGCCGATTCGTGGTCGCGAAGCAGAGGTCGCTTCGCCCCGGCGTCCAGACCTCGGGAAAGCGGTCGCGCACTCTCACCGCGACGGCATCCCAGTCGCGATGGGAGAGCGTGGTCTGGGCCAAGAGCGCGACCGGCTCCGAGAATTCAGGGAGAGCGTCGACCTCCTCGACCGACTCGACCCGGGAGATCGCTCGCGGAGCCACCGCCATGGTGCCAACGGCTTCCTCGTGGCCCTCATGGCCCACATAGACGATCCGGTACCCCTTGCCGGCACGCACCTTCACCTCGTGGTGAACCTTGGTGACTAGGGGACACACCGAGTCCACGACGAACGATCCGCGTTCGCGCGCCGCCGTGACCACCTCAGGGGCGGATCCGTGAGCTGAGAGCATGATTGGGCTGCCCTCGGGCACCTCGGTGATGTCGTCCACGAAGACCACGCCGCGATCCCGAAAGCGGTCCACCACGTTCCGGTTGTGGACGATCTCGTGATAGCAGTAGACCGGTTCGTCGAAGGTGCGGACCATCCAGGCGAGCGCCTTGATCGCCATCTCTACGCCAGCGCAGAAGCCTCGGGGTTCGGCAAGCAGCACGCGATCGACGGGCATGACCGCCTCAGGCTACCGATCGGTGGTGACCGGTAGCCTCTCTTGCTGTCATGGCTCGGGTGTCGACTCTCCCGCGGGTCGTGCGCGTCGCCGAGGACTCCCCGGCCTCCCGTGCCGGTCTGCTCGTCGGAGACGAGATCGTGGCCGTCGACGGTCTGGCGCCGCGCGACCTCATTGAATGGCGGTTCGCGACCGACGCCGCGGATCCCTCGATCACGTTCATGAGGGGAGGGCTCGAGCAGGAAGCCGACGTGGTCAAAGCCGATGGAGCCCCACTCGGGGTGGAGGTCGACTCCGCGGTGTTCGACCGAGTGCGGACCTGCGACAACCACTGTGAGTTCTGCTTCATCCACCAGTTACCGAAGGGACTTCGCCGAAGCCTGTACCTGAAGGACGACGACTACCGACTGAGCTTCCTCTACGGGAACTTCACTACCCTCACACGCTTCACCGAGGCCGACCTCGAGCGTGTGGTGACCGAGCGGCTCTCTCCGCTGCATGTCAGCATCCACGCCACCGAGGGCGGACTCCGTTCGCGGATGCTGAAGAACCGCCGCGGCGCGATGAGCCTGCGGTGGCTCCGCGCGCTACTGGATCACGGCATCGAGGTGCGGGCCCAGGTGGTGGTGTGCCCGGGGGTGAACGATGGCGATCACCTCGATGACACCCTCGCCGGTCTCCTCGATCGCTATCCAGAGATCTCCACGATCGCGGTGGTTCCCCTCGGCGTGTCCCGGTTCAACCCGGAGCAGTCGATGCGCGAGCACACGGTCGCCGAGGCCACCGAGGTAATCGATGTGGTCGAGCGGTGGCGGTCGGCCTATCGAATGGTGGTCGGCCGGTCGGTGGTGCACCTCGCGGACGAGTACTACTTGCGCGCTGGACGGGAGTTCCCCGGTATCGACGCCTACGAGGGGTGCGAGATGCATGAGGACGGCGTCGGCATGGCTCGAACGTTCGAGGCCGAGTTCCACGGTCACGTGGACTCGGCGACGGGACCGAAACGTGGCTTCTTCGTTTCGGTCGACGGGGGAGGGGCGATGCCTCCGAATCCGGCCGCCTACACCGGACTGCGCGCCGAGAGCCGTGTCGAGTTGCGGAGTGCGACGCCGAGGAGCGGCGCCATCGGGATCCTCACGGGTGAACTTGGAGCGGAGGTGCTGGCACCCCTGCTCGCCTCGCTTGATCGACGTGATGTTCGCCTGTTACCGGTACGTAACGAGTTCTTCGGGGGAAACACCGCCGTGACCGGACTCATGACCTTCGAGGATGTCGCGCGGGTGTTGGCCAATGAACCCGTTGGTGACCGCTATCTGCTTCCGGATGTGTGTCTCAGCGACGATGGTCGGTTCCTCGATGGGGGGCGTAGCGTTGATCTTCCCCGCAGGGTCGAGATCGTTCCGACCGATGGCAGTTCCCTCAGGCGGGCGCTTCAAGGCACGGTCTCAACATGACAGATGACGCACCACCCGAGGAGATCGCGCCGCCCGAGGTGAGCGCCGAGCGAGCCACGATCGTGGTGGTCGGCCGACCCAATGTTGGGAAGTCGACCCTCTTCAACCGGATTGTTGGCGGACAGGTGGCCATCGTCGAGGACCGCCCCGGAATTACTAGAGATCGCAAGGAGATGGACGCCGAATGGCTTGGTGTGCCCTTCAAGGTGATCGACACGGGAGGGTGGATGCCAAGCGGCGACGCCCTCGACACCAAGGTCTCGCGACAGGTGGAACGCGCTGTCGAGGAGGGCGATCTCGTGCTTTTTGTCGTGGACGCGACTGTTGGGGTCGTGACCGACGACGAGGCGGTGGCGGACTGGTTGCGTCGAATCGACACCCCGGTGTTGGTGGTCGCTAACAAGTCCGACAACGATCAGCGCGAACGCGACCTGTGGGAGTTCCTTTCCCTCGGGCTTGGAGACGCCTTGCCGGTGTCGGCATTGCATGGTCGTCGCGCGGGTGACCTCCTCGACGTCGTCCTCGAACGTCTCGGTCCGCTCGGCCTGCCTCCGGAGCGGATCTTGGAGCCTTGGCTCGATCCAGACGCCTCGACCGAGCTCGCCGAGGACGGCGAACGTCCGCCGCGGGTGGCGATCGTCGGTCGACCGAACGTCGGCAAGTCGACGCTCTTCAACCGCCTCGTCGGAGACGACAGAGCGGTGGTGCATGACATGGCTGGAACCACTCGTGATGCCGTCGACACCTTGGTCGACACCGAAGACGGCCCGATCGTCTTTGTTGACACGGCCGGTATGCGCCGACGCTCCCGCATCGATGACAGCGCCGAGTACTACTCGGCGGTCCGAGCGCTGCGCGCAATCGATGATGCCGATGTCGCGCTGCTCGTGATTGATGCGAACGAGGGTGTAACGGGGCAGGACCAGCGACTCGCCGAGCGGATTGACGCCTCCGGTTGTCCGGTGGTGATCATGTTGAACAAGTGGGAGACGATCGACGACGCTGACCGCCGCGCATCAATCAAGGCCGATGTGGTCAGGAAGCTGGCCTTTGTCGGCGATGCCCCGGTGCTCGGGATCTCCGCCCTCACCGGGAAGGGTGTGCATCGCCTGCGTCCCGTGCTTGCCGATGCCATCGAGCAGTACCACCGGCGGGTGCCGACCAAGGACGTGAACCGAGTGATCGCGGCCGCTCAGCAGGCCTCGCCGGCTCCCGGCGGCGCGCGGGTTCTCTACGCGATTCAGGGAGCTACGGATCCGCCCACGTTCACGCTCTTCGTCAACCGAGAACTGCCTCAGCACCACGTGCGCTATCTGGAGCGGAGCATCCGTGAGGCCTTCGGGTTCGGTTCCACACCACTCAAGCTCCGTATCCGCAAGAAGCAGGGTTGACATGCCGTGGTGCGAACCTTGCGCGCGCTACCACGCTCCCTCCGCCCTCGATAGCGAGGGACGGTGTCCTTCGTGCGGTTCTGACCTGAGCGAGCAGACCGAGCGGACACGAAACGCGCTCGCCGAGGAGACGACGCCATGGCACTTCAAACTGCTGGTGGTGGCGCTCGTCGTCTATCTCGGCTGGCGTTTCGTTGAACTCTTTGCCTGAGGTGGCCACCTGCGATAGTCGCGGCAGGAGGTTGCCATGAGGGGACTGTCAGATCGCGTTGTGATGATCACCGGCGCTGGTGGTGGGATCGGATCCGCGACCGCGCGGCGTTTCGCGGAGGAGGGTTCCATCGTCATCGCTCTCGACCGCGCCGCTGAGGCGGTTGCGGCGGTCGCACACGACATCGGCGCCAACGGAGGTCGAATCGAGCCCGTCGTCGCCGACCTGACCGACCGAGAGAGTCTCGAGCGTGCCGTGCGCGCGGTGGAGGAGCGTCACGGTGGAGTGGATGTGCTCGTGAATAACGCGGGCTGGGACGTCTTCAAGCCGTTCCTTCAGACCTCGGTTGACGAGTGGCTGAAATTGATCGACATCAACCTCGTTGGCGCCCTCCACATGCTGCATCTCGTTCTGCCCCGCATGGTGGAAGGTGGACGCGGGCGGGTCATCAATGTCTCCTCTGACGCGGCCCGGGTCGGATCCTCCGGCGAGGCGGTCTACGCGGCCTGCAAAGGCGGTCTGGTATCCCTCACCAAGACCCTCGCGCGTGAGCACGCCCGCCACGGGATTACCTGCAACGTCGTGTGCCCGGGCCCCACCGACACCGCCCTCTTTGACGGGTTCCGGCAGGGAGCGTCGAATCCCGAGAAGCTGGAGGAGGCGTTCCGACGCTCCATCCCGCTTGGTCGGATCGGTCAACCGGACGACCTTCCTGGGGCGATCCTCTTCTTCGCGAGCGATGACGCCGCGTACGTGACCGGCCAGGTTCTCAGTGTCTCGGGCGGTTTGACGATGGTTGGTTGACCCCGGGGGATCGGTGCGATCGGTCGCTAGCATCGGTCGTCACACACGGGCTGTGGCGCAGCTTGGTTAGCGCGCTTGTCTGGGGGACAAGAGGTCCCGAGTTCGAATCTCGGCAGCCCGACCACCAACCGGCTGGTAACAGCCGGTTGTCATCTTTTTCGATGTGGTAGGGGCTTCGGTTGCGCCGGGGAACACGGGCGTCGTGTAGACACTTTTGATGCGCCTTCGCTCGAGATCCCGTGTCATCTTCGCTCTGATCACCACCGCGGGGCTGATCGCCTGCGGGGGAACGGCTGAGGATGCCCAGCCCGCTGACCGGTCGGCGGAGGACTCCGCTGTCGATGAGGGACAGGAGCCCGAACCGGAGGAGACCCGCTCGAATTCGGACGCCGACGCCGATGACGCAGCCGACGACAACGATGCCAGTGGTCCGGCGGCGGATGATCTTCTCGCGGAGGACGGTTCCTGGACGGTTCTCATCTACCTCATGGGGGACAACGACCTCGAGCGGTTCGCGGTCGGCGACGTGGTCGAGATGGCAGAGGCGGGCTCGAACGAGAACGTGAACATCGTGACCCTCGTCGACCGTCATCCCGGCTTCTCGGACGCCGAGCTCGGTCCGCTCGGCGACTTCGACGGCACCCGGCTTCTCCATGTCGGACGAGACGAGCTCATCGACTCCTTCGATACCGGCGAATTGAACCTCGGCGACCCGGCGACACTCAAGGACTTCTTGGTCACCGGGGTCAACGAGTTCCCCGCTGACCGTTACGCCCTCATCCTGTGGGATCACGGTGGTGGCTGGATCGGGATGGGACCCGACGACACCGACAACGAGGACCTCCTCACCCTCCCCGAGATTCGAGCAGCGGTGCAGGACGGTCTCGACGAGGTCGGTCTCGATTCGATCGACCTGCTCGGTTTCGACGCCTGCCTCATGGCGACATTGGAGGTCGCGAGTCACGTGCAGGACCTCGCCGATGTGATGGTCGCCTCCGAGGAACTCGAGCCCGGACATGGTTGGGACTTCGCCTCCCTTGAGGTGCTCCGCGATCGTCGAGATGTCGGTGCCGCTGGTCTTGCCGTCGAACTCATCGACACCTACGCCGCGCAGGCCGCGGAGTTCAAGACTGACACCAAGATCACCCTGTCAGCTCTCGACCTTGCCGGCATCACCGAATTGGAGGGGGCGCTCGAAGATCTCGCGGAGGTCCTCTCTGAGGGAGACATCTCCGTCCTGTCCGCGCTCGCCGCAGCACGTCAAGCCGCCCTCGCGTTCGGCACCAACCCCGATCCCTCCCTTGCCTCCAACCTTCTCGATCTCGGCTCGCTGATGGAGGAGTTCCTGATGATGGAAACCTCCATCGGACCCGAGATCGAGGCGGTGCTCGCGGCGCTGGACGAGACGGTGATCTACGAGATCAGCGGGCCGGCGACGCGGCGCGCCACCGGTGTGAGCGTCTACTTCCCACCGAGTCTCGACTACGTCAGTGACAGGTACGCCGAACTCGACGAGGTTCCCGGCTGGTTCGAGATCCTCGAGGCCTTCTACTACGCGGGCGAGAACATGGATGAGGGGAGCAAGGCCTCATTCGCCGAGGAGGAGGCCCTCGAGTTCTACTTCGACGATGAGGGCTTGACGGTCTACGGCACCGTCGAGGTCGGCTCGAGCGACTCGATCATCGCCGCCGAGATCGTGTACGGCGTCGTCGACGACAGTGACGGCTCAATCGTCTTCATCGGTGAGGAGCCCGCCTCATTCGAGGCCCTCGACGATGGTTCCGGGGAGGTTGCCGCCTTCTACGACCTGACCGCTCTGACCCTCTCCGATGGCATCGACACCGACTTCGCGTTCCTCGATATGGAGATCGACGAAGAGGACGGACTCTGGTTCCTCGACGTACCGCTCTGGTATGTGGCACCCGAGGAGCTCGACGGCGATGGACCGCCGCACGATGTCATCCTCGGCCTCACGTTGAACCCTGACGGCGACGTGCTGAGCGAGGTGTACTACGAGATCGACGGCGAGGGGATGATCGGCGAGTTGTCGGCTGATCCGGAGGGACTGATCTTCCCGGTGGTGCTCAATCAGTATCCCGATGGCTCGAGCGAGTGGGTCACCCTCAGCGAGGTGGGTCTCTTCGCCGATCTCCCATCCCTCCAGTACGACGTGGTGCCCCTCGATTCGGGAACGGAGCTCTTCGTCGAATTGATCGTCTACGACTTGGCCGGCGATTCCGCGTCGCAGACCGGGGTCATCACGCTGCCCTGAGGCCACGATCGCGGGATCGGCCCCGCAGGACGACACCAGGATCTTGGCTACACGTCGATTCGGCTCTCCTCGATGATCCCGGCCGCCTCGATCCGCCAGGATCCCTCCTCGCTGATGAGCCGGTAGGCGAGTCCGATGGTGGACCCCGTCGGACGGCGGAAGCTCACCACGAGGGCGACGAGGTCGTCGCTGCGCGCGCAGTCCCGCACCTCCCGGTCGAGCGGCTCGAGGAGGAACGAGTAACCCGACCGGATGATCGCAGCGAATCGCTCCGGATCGCTACCGGCGCGGAAACTCCGCGACGAGTAGGTGAGTGCCCGCTCGAAGTCACCCTCGATGATGGCCCGGTGCTGACCGTCGATCGTCGCTGTGACCGCATCCAGCACCACCGTCTCGCAGGCCGGAGCGACCGGGGTCGTCTCCTCGGGCGCGCTCGACGACGTCGGTGGCGTGGTCGATGACGTGGTCGATGTCGTGGTCGATGTCGAGGCCGGTGGACTCGTGGACGGGTCCGGCGGGTTCGTCGACATCGGACCCGAAAGATCGGTTCCGCCCCCGCACCCGCTGACTGCGAGGACAACAACAAGGGTGGTCCACCGCATGGCGGGACCGTAGGCCTGATGCGCTCCGAAGCGCCAGACGTGCCCGGAAGCACGCCTAGAGTCCCGAGGGTGACGCCAACCGTGATCCACACCGGGCTCGACTTCGGAGAGGGCCCACGGTGGCACGACGGTCGCCTCTGGTTCAGCGATTTCTTCCGCCATGGCGTGTTCACCCTCGACGGGGGAGTGGAGGAGAGGGTGCTCGATGTGCCGGGCCAGCCGTCCGGCCTGGGCTGGCTGCCCGCTGGACGCATGCTGGTGGTGTCGATGCTCGACCGGCGTCTGCTCGTTTGGGACGGCGTCCGCCTCGAGACCCATGCCGACCTGTCGGAGGTGAGCGAGCACGAGTGCAACGACCTGGTGGTGGCTGCCGACGGCACCGCCTATGTCTCATCCTTCGGCTTCGATCTCAACGGTGGTGCAGAGCCGCGGCCGACGAGAATGATCGTGGTCTCTCCGGACGGTGAGGTGCGCCTCGGCGACGATGACGTCTGGTTCCCGAACGGCAGTGTGATCACTCCAGATGGCGTGCTCATCGTCGGAGAGACCTTCGCGTCGCGATACACCGCCTATGACCTCGATGGAACCGGCATGCCCGTCAATCGGAGGATCTGGGCCGAGGTCGAGGGGCTCACCCCCGACGGGTGCTGCCTGGACGCCGAGGGACGGATCTGGTCGGCGGATCCCGTCGCCAAGCGTGTGGCACTGGTAGCCGAGGGCGGCCGCGTCATCGAGGAGATCCCGACCGAACAGTCAGCGGTGGCGTGCATGCTCGGAGGTGAGGATCGCCGGACCCTCCACATCCTCACCTCGAAGGGGACGAAGCCTGAGCGAGTGGCCGGTGCCGGCACCGGAAGGATCGAGACGGTGAGGGTCGAGGTGCCCGGGGTCGGACTGCCCTGAGATGTGCGGTCGCTACATCTCGACCACCACCCCGGATCGCCTCGGCGAGATCTTCGACGCCTCGACGGTGTCGTTCGAGTTCTCACCCCGGTACAACCTGGCGCCGGGAGCACTGGCGCCGATCGTGTCCTCCGACGCGGACCAACGGGTGATCGAAGTTCACCGGTGGGGACTCGTGCCCCACTGGTCGAAGGAGGACATCGGCACCCGGCTGTCCAACGCCCGCGGGGAGACGGTCGGGGAGAAACCCTCCTTCCGCGATGCGTTTCGACGGCACCGGGTCGTCGTTCCCATGGACGGCTTCTACGAGTGGGCGCCAGCGCACCCCGACGGACCACGGACGCGTTCGGGCCGGCCGGCGAAACGACCCCACCTCTTCAGCAGCGTCGATGGCGAGGTGCTCAATGTCGCCGGTATCGCCTCAATCTGGCGTCAGGGGGCAGGGGAGTTGCGCACGTTCGCGGTGGTCACCACCGAGGCGAACGCCACCATGGCGTCCATCCACGACCGCATGCCGGTGCTCCTCGACCGTGACGGTGTCGACCGTTGGCTCAATCCGGATGAGCAACCTCTCGATCTGATCGCCCCGGCACCGCCAACGGCTCTCGTGGTTCGCGAGGTGTCCGTCGAAGTCAACGATGCCCGAAACGAGGGTGCGCACCTGCTCGAAGCAGTTCCGCCGGGCCCTGAGACCCTGTTCTGAGTTGTTCGGCGGATTCGCCGAGATCGGGGGCCCTCAGGCGACGATGGCCTGATAGACGAGCTGCTTCAGTTGCGGGCGAATCGGATGGGTGCTCGATGGGAGCAGCTGGGTCAGGAACACGACCGAGAGCGACTCGGCGGGATCGATCCAGAACGCCGTCGACGCGGCCCCACCCCAGGCGATCTCACCCTCGGAGCACGGAACCTTGTTCGCAGCCGCGTCGATCACGACGGAGAAGCCGAGGCCGAATCCGATGCCGTCGTAGGTGGTCTCGGAGAACAGCGGTCTACCGAACTCCTCGAGGTCGACGTTGCCTGGGAGGTGGTTGCGAGCCATGTAGCCGACGGTGTGCCGACCGAGAATCCGGGCGCCGTCCAACTCACCGCCGTTCAGCACCATCTGGCAGAACCGGAGATAGTCCTCGGCCGTCCCATAGAGACCACCACCGCCGGAGAAGACGACCGGTTGCTCAGGCCTGGCCAGCGACGCCGGTGCCGGGACCGCGGCGCCCGTCGATACATCCGGAGTGAACAGCTCCGCGAGGCGGGCGCGCCGGTCATCGGTGAGGGTGAAGCAGGTGTCGACCATGTCGAGCGGCCCGAGGATCTCCTCGTGGAAGAACTCCTGGAGGGTTCGCCCTGACACCACCTCGACCACGCGCCCGAGCACATCGGTCGCGACCGAGTAGTTCCATTCGGTGCCCGGTTGGAACAGCAGGGGAAATGCGGCCCAGGCCTCGCAGCACTGTTCGAGGTCCATCCCCTCGGGGTACCTCCACTCGAAGCCCGCTCGGCGGTACATCGCATCAACCTCGTCCTGGTGCTGAAATCCGTAGGTGAGACCCGCCGTGTGCGTGAGCAGGTGCCACACCAGCATCGGGCGGTCCTGAGGAACGAGCTGAGGGGCATCGGCGGTACCACCGACGAAGACCTGGGAGTCCGCGAAGGCCGGGATGTACCGAGACACCGGGTCCTTGAGGGCAAGCATCCCGCGCTCGACGAGCATCATCGCCGCCACCGAGGTCAACGGCTTGGTCATCGAGTAGAGGCGCACGATCGTGTCGTCGACAAAGGGACGAGCCCGGGCGGCGTCGATGTGGCCGTACGTCGCGGTGTGGGCCACGCGTCCATGGCGAGCGATGGCCATCTGCCAGCCGACCAGACGTCCGTCGTCGACGTATCGACGGAAGTGGGTCTCGAGGCGCCTGAGCCGGTCGGCGTCGAGGCCGACCTCGGCGGGTGTCGCGCGGGGGAGCGGACTGCTCATCCGACCTCGGTGTCGTGCCCGCGGGCCCGCAACGCCGAGCGGATCGCCTCGGCGTGCGACCCCACTTCATCAGGGTCCACCGAGGACGCGGCGCGCGCGAAGTCAAGGTCGGCCATGGCATCGGCGGGAATCACGTGTAGATGCGTATGGGGAACCTCGAACCCCGCGATCACCAGACCGACGCGCTCGGTCCCGAACGCTGTCCGGCAGGCCTCGGCGATCAGGCCGGCGATCTCGAAGCAGTGGGCTCTGATGGCAGGGTCGAGATCGGTCCACTGGTCCACCTCAGCTCGGGGTACCACGAGACAGTGACCGGCTCGGGTCGGATTGATGCTCATGAACGCCACGCACACGTCGTCCCGCCAGACGAAGGTGCCCGGCAGTTCCCCGTCGATGATCCGTGTGAAGACGCTCGGCACGCTGTGAGCGTACGCTCCTGATGTGGAGCCTGAACGTGTCGGACCTGATCCACGGCCATCGATGTTCTCGGGGCTCTGGACGATCCCGAACCTGATCACCCTTCTCCGGCTTGCCTGCCTCCCGGTGTTCCTCTGGCTGCTTTTCTCCCAGGACAACCGGCGCGATGCCGCATGGTTGCTCGGCGTGCTCGGCGCCACGGACTGGGTCGACGGGTTCCTCGCCCGTCGACTGGGACAGACGAGCGAGTTCGGGAAGGTGTTCGACCCGACGGTCGACCGGCTGCTGTTCATCGTCGGGATCATCGCCCTCATCATCGACGGTTCCGTGCCGATCTGGTTCGCGCTCGCCGCGGGCGTCCGCGAGGTATTCGTCGGCGCGATGATGCTCGGGGCCACGGTGCTCTTCAAGATGGAGAGGTTCGACGTCACCTGGTGGGGCAAGACCGCCACCTTTCTCATGATGTTCGCCTTCCCCGGGTTCCTGATGGCTGAGAGCACCATCTCGATCGCCGGGTTCTTCCACGTCGCGGCATGGGTACTCGGACTCCCGGGACTGGCTCTCAGTTGGTACACCGCCGTTGCCTATATGCCGGCAGTACGGGAGGGCGTGCGGGTTGGGCGACGGACCGCTCAGGCGAGGTGACCGACCATCGTTTCGGACGCTACGGTTGGCCACCGTGAACGCCCCCGACGGTCTGCTCTACACCACGGACCACGAGTGGCTCTCGGTCGTCTCCCCGGGCCTCGTTCGACTCGGCGTCACCGACTACGGGCAGGATGCCCTCGGCGAGATCGTCTTCATCGAGATGGCATCCATCGGGCGCACCGTCGAGCGCGGTGAGCTCCTGGGTGAGATCGAGAGCACTAAGTCGGTCACAGAGATCTACGCGCCCCTCAGCGGGACGGTGGCACGCACGAACGATGAACTCGCCGCTGCCCCGACACTCGTCAATCGTGACCCCTACGGTGACGGATGGCTCCTCGAACTGAATGGTGAGCCGCCGATCGAGCACGGGCTGCTCGACGCCGCGTCATACGTGTCGATGGTTGAGGGCTGATGTCGTACGTCTTCTGCAATCAGTGCGGCCACCGCAATCCGCCGGCGAGCAACTTCTGCTCATCCTGCGGTGGAGCACTCGATGTTCTCGACGACCGAACGATCACCCTGATCAGCGTGGATCCGCTGCAGGACGCGCCCGGACCATCCGATGACATCGCGGTCCCGGTGTCCGAGATTGCTCGGGGCACCGGCGTGCTTATCGTTCGCTCGGGAGGTCTGGCCGGTGCCCGCTTCAGCCTGGAAGGTCCGGCCACCCGGATCGGCCGCCATCCCGATTCCGAGATCATGCTGGACGACATCACGGTGTCGCGACGACACGCCGAGATCCTGCGGCGCGACAGCGGGCACGAGATCCTTGACTCTGGTTCGCTCAACGGCACCTATGTGAATCAGGAGCGAATCGAGGCCACCATGCTCCAGCACGGCGATGAGGTGCAGATCGGCAAGTTCCACCTGGTGTATTTCGAGCGGTCGGATGGCTGAGGTCGACACCCAGGGCCATCTGGCCATCGGCGAGGTGCTCGGCATCCTCCTCGAGGAGTTTCCCGACGTCACCATCTCGAAGATCCGCTTCCTGGAGAGCCAGGGTCTGATCGCTCCCGAGCGAACGGCGTCTGGCTACCGCAAGTTCTACGAGACCGATGTGGAGCTCCTGCGTGTGATCCTCACCGAGCAACGAGAGCACTACCTCCCGTTGCGGGTCATCAAGGACCGGCTCGATTCGGGGGAGATCGACCCATCGGGCGAACACCTCAGGCCGCGAGCCGAAGATGCGACTGCGCCGATAAGTGTGCCCGAGTCCTCGGTGTCCTCGCATCCCTCCGGACACGGTCGCACCGACGCGCCGATTCCCTTCCGTCGACGCACGGTCTCCGATGACAGCTCAAACGGGGCCTCGGCCCCCGCGCCGCGGCTCCTGCCGGGCGTGCTCGTTGAGCGCGGGGAGTTCCTCGGCATGACCGGTCTCACCGAGAGCCAGCTCGCGTCGTTGGAGGACTTCGGCATCGTCGCTCCTCGTTCCACCGCCGGTGTCCCCACCTACGGCGAGGGCGAGGTCGAGGTGGGGCGGATCGCGCGCGACCTGCTCGTGTCCGGCGTTGAGGCGCGGCATCTGCGCTCCTGGAAGACGAGCGCCGAGCGCGAGGTCGCCCTCTTCGAGCAATTGGTCGCCGCGAGGGCGCGTCTACGGAGCCCGGAAGCCCGTCGCGAGATGGGGGAGCGGCTCGTTGAACTCGAGCACCTCGGTGGTCGACTGCGTTCGGCCATGGTCACGTCGGCAATTCGCTCACGTTTCTGACCCGGTCCGACTCGCACCGCCGAGCAGGGGTAAGTTCGGGTCATGCGTCAGATGGAGTTGTTGGGAGTCAGAGTGGAGGTGCCCGCCAACACCCCGCTTCTGCTGCTTCGCGAGACCGAGGGTGAGGGTCGCCTCCTGCCGATCTACATCGGCTCGCCGGAGGCCGCCGCCATTCACTCCGCCATGGAGGGCGTCGTTCCCCCAAGGCCCATGACCCACGACCTCCTCCTCGACGTCGTGCACTCTCTTGGGGCCAAGCCGGTTGGGGTGGTCGTGACCGAGGTGCGCGATCACACCTTCCACGCCTCGCTCCGGATCGAGGACGCCGAGGGGTCGGAGTCCACGCTGTCGTGCCGACCGTCTGACGCGTGCGCGATCGCAGTGCGGGCCGATGTCCCGATCTTCGCGTCCGAGCAGGTTCTCGACGAGGCAGGCCGTCCCGCGGAAGAACCCGATGAGTCCGAGGAGATCATCGACGAGTTCCAAGAGTTCCTCGAGAACGTCTCACCCGAAGACTTTGCCTCCTGACCGCGACGTTCGGGCTGGTTGACGCCGGGGGAGGTTCGCCGTAGAGTTCTCAGCCCACACCGACGTAGTTACGCGTGTGCAAGTCGCAGGAGGGGAAATGGACACTGGATTCAGCGGAAGTCAGGCCGCCAAGGTGGTCGGCATTAGCTATCGCCAGCTCGACTATTGGGCGCGCACCGATCTGATTCGCCCCTCGCTCGTGGATGCCCAAGGGAGCGGTTCCCGCCGTCGCTACAGCTATCAAGACCTCCTCGAGCTGCGCGTCATCAAGACCCTGCTCGACGCTGGCATCAAGTTGGAGTCGGTTCGCCGGGTGTTCGACTACCTCCGAACCCACGTCACCGGTGACATCGCCTCGGCGCACCTCGTGATCAGCGGTCAGTCGGTGGTGCTCGCCCAAGGCGAGCAACTCGTCGATGTACTGCGCGAAGGTCAGGGCGTCCTCAACGTCCTGTCGCTGGCCGGGGTCAAGGAAGACGTCGACGCCCAGCTCGTACCGCTCGCTGGCGATGTCTCACCGATCGCCGACGCGATCTGACGCTGCGCCTTAGCGGGCGTATCACTTTCGCGACTTGGCCGGCTTTTTCGCGACTTTCTTTGGTGACGCCTTAGTTGACTTCTTCGCGGCCTTCGATGCGCTCGACCTAGCGGCCTTCTTCGCCGGCTGAGCGGCCTTCTTCGCTGGTTTGGGGGAGGAGTCGGTGCTCTTGGCTGGTCCCGCTGCCGTCCGAGGAGCCATCGCGGCTCCCATCGCCGCGAGCGGCGCAAGACCATCGAGGAGGGCGCGCACACGCGGGATGATCTCGGCCACTTGGTCGGCGGTGTCGTCGGGGAGTCCGTCGAGAATTCCATCGAGCACGCTGGCGGCCCGGCTGATCACGGGGATCGCCTCTCGGAGGGGCTGCTCGATCTCGTCGAGGAGGCGGACCATTCGTACCGTCACGTCAGCCGCCTCGCGGATGGTGTGCAAGCTCGATTCGAGCTGTCGTCGGGCCTGGTCCTGCTTCTCGCGGACCTCGCCGGCCACGCGCACGCCTGTGGAGACCTGTGAGGCAACGAGATTGATGATCTCGGCGACGATGTCGCGCTCGGAATCGGATCGCTTGGACATGACGTGAACCTATCGGTGGGCCGCTACACCGCGCCTTCCGTGCATGAACTTGCTCAAGGGCCAGCGAGAGCGGCCGTTTCGGGCACCCCGATGTGGGTCACGATGACCCGCGTGACGCCCGCCGCGTCGAGTTCGCGCCGCCGGGGATGCTCCGGATCAACGATGCCGTCCTCGTACATGACGTAAGCAGTGCACTCGAACGCTCGATCTCCGGCGGTTCGTCTGGCCTCCGCGAGTTGGTCGTTCGCGCCGTCCGACGGCCAGCGTACGTTCACTCCGTCGGCTCGTGAACCAGCGATGCGGGCCAGTGCGAGGCTGTTGACGCCGATGATGACTTTCGGCCGGTGCTCAGTCGCCGGGAAGGTATCGAATTCCGGCCCCCGGTCGTGCGCCCACATCTGATCGGCGAGATCCAGCACCGCCTCCACCCGTCGGTGCCGAGCGGCCATTGGGGTGAGAATCGGGGTTGACGTGGCGTGCTGCTCCCGAGCGAAGGCACTGGTGGGTGAGGTGCCTGCGCCGAGACCGAGGTGGAAGGTCCTACCGCTAAGACGAGCGATGGTTGCGGCCGCCACGAGGGTCGTGGCCGGGGTTCGGTTGTGAGCGTTGACCACCAATGCACCAAGTTCGACCCGACGGGTGGCCTCGGCGAGTGCTCCGAGCCAAGCGAAGGCCTCGTGGATCTCTCCGCTTGCCATCGAGTACCCAGCGAGGTGGTCACACACCCACAGCGCGTCGTACGACCCCTCATCCACGGCCAGGGACGCCTCGCGAAGGCGAGACCAGTCGTCCCGACCGGGAATGAGCTGGATATCGATGGACGTCATCGCCGAGTACTACTCACCGCGCTCGGGTCACCCGACCGCAGGCGGCTCGGTGATCTCGCAAGCATCAACCGCCTTGACCACCGGATACGGGTTCACCGCCGTGCCACCGTTCGGATGGATCTCGAAGTGAAGGTGCGGGGTGCTGGTGTTGCCCGTCGCGCCGATCGTGCCGACAACCTGTCCCGCCTTCACCCGCGCTCCCTCGCTGATGCCCTCAGCGATCGTGTCGAAGTGGGCGTAGAAGAAGTAGGTGCCATCGTCGGCCGTCAGGCGGATCCCGTTACCCGAGAGCGAGCCCGGACGGTCGTAGTAGACCTTGGTGATCGTGCCCTCAACAGCGGCGTAGACGAGGTTGCCACGGGCAGCGATGATGTCGACGCCGAGGTGCACGCGGCCGCCGCTGCGGGGAGCGTGCCAGGTGTCGGCGTACCCACACCTGCCCTGCACCGGGAA
Source organism: Acidimicrobiales bacterium (assembly GCA_030828465.1). Taxonomy (GTDB): domain Bacteria; phylum Actinomycetota; class Acidimicrobiia; order Acidimicrobiales; family Ilumatobacteraceae; genus Casp-actino5. Next base: position 20,868 of record JAURCL010000006.1, read on the forward strand.
GACGTCAATCGAGGCAACTGCGACGGGGGAGTCAACCGGAATCGGCTGAGCGCCGATGCCGAGAGCATCCGCGGTGGCCTGGTTCACCACACCGGTGACGCCGAGCCCGGCCGAGCGCTGGAACGACATGACCGCTGAAGCCGTCGCGGCGCCGAAGTCTCCGTCAACGCCTCCGCGGAGCGTCACGCCAGCGGCGACAAGAGCGGTCTGGAGCTCGGTGACGCGCTGGCCCTTCTCGCCGTACACAGCGAACCCGACGCGCCCGTCGGCGACGACCTCGACGGCAGGCGACTCGTCCGTAGTGGGAGCGGCAGCCGCAGGAGCGGCGTTCAGCGCCGCAGCGGTGGCCGCATCGACGACGCCGTCAGCGTTCAGACCACGCTGGGTCTGGAAGGCCTTGAGGGAGTTGGCGGTGGCGGGTCCGAAGATGCCGTCGACGCCGCCACGGACCTGAACTCCAAGATCGAGGAGTCGCTGCTGCAGCGCCTCGACCGCTCCACCCAGTGCACCCGGACGGAGACCGACCAGCTGGGAGTAGGGGTTGGACGCTGCAGCAGCGGACTTGTCGGCCGCGGTCGAGGCGAGGGCCTGCGCCGTCGCCTCGTTCACCCGGCCGGTGACTTCCAGACCCTTGGCGGTCTGGAAGTCCTTGATCGCGTTCATGGTGACCAGACCAAAGAGTCCGTCCGCTCCGCCGCGGAGCTCGCGACCGGAGGCAATCAGCTGCTCCTGAAGGGTGGTCACATTGCGGCCCCAGTCGCCGTACTTCAGTCCGACGAGAGGGGAGTCAGACGCCGCGGGGGCGGCGGCCGGCTCGGCCTCCGGGGCAGGGCTCTCGGCGGGGGCCTCGGGGGCAGCCGGAGCGGCAGTGCCGTTGCCGGTGAGCAGTCGGGCCGCGGTGTCGGCATCGACCACGCCCGTCGCGGAGAGGCCGAAGGCGCTCTGCACGTTGCGGAGCGCAGCCTCCGTGCCGGGACCAAAGATGCCGTCGGCGCCGCCGGCCGGCTCCTGACCGAGGGTGATCAGCAGCCGCTGAAGCTGAGCGACGGTGTCGCCACGGTTACCCCGGGCGAGCCCGATCAGCGGGGATTCCACCAGTCCGAGCGCGGTAGCGGTGCCATCATCAACCGAGGAGGTCTGGGGCAGTCCGACTGAGACCTGGAAGGCATGGAGAGCGGCCAGGGTCATGGGGCCGAATGCGCCGTCGGCGCCGCCGACCACGTCAACACCGCGAGCGATAAGCGCGCGCTGGAGGGCGACAACCGCGTCACCGCGAGAGCCAACCGACAGACCCGTCACCGCGAGCTCCACCTGGGCGGCGCTGGCGGTACCGGGGAGCACGACGACCGGCGAAGCGGCCAGCCCGAAAGCGAGTCCGAGGCTCGCGATGCGCGCGAGACGTCGGGTGTCGGGGAGTGAGGGGCGAAGGGTGAACATGTTGGTCTCCTGTGTTCGGGTGCAGGAGTTCCTTCGTCACTCGAGGCGACACGCATGAGAACGAGTTGGGGCCTGGGAGCCCTTCGCGGTGCTGAACGCCAATGACCGCAACGTTTCGGAGGGGGAGAGCCAGGTTCAGCCGCTTCGTCGGTATTTGACATAACGGTGCTTATGGGCGATCTGACCCAGAATGGCGGGCTCTGGACCACGGCTCAGACGAGCGTTCTTGCGCCGCGGCCCGCTTCCGGCCACCGCTCCTCCGCCGCCCGTATCGTCGCGCACGCGTGAGCCTTCCTGAAGGCTCCGCGATTCGGCGACCTGATCTCGCACGGTTCGAAGCACGGGCGTAGGCGGCTACGTGACAGCCAGTCCGATCGAGACGCCGAGAGTGCGCGCGCCTACCCCGTCAGGGGCGATGCGCGCTGGGGTATTTCATCATGACGTTTTTCGTGATGAGGGGTCGGGTGCGGAGATTTCCCGGTTGCGGAGCGGTTCCGCAGCGCTCAGGAGCCACTGCAGGAGTTCGCGCAGTTCCGCGGCGGTGACTCGCCCCTTCCCCCGGTCGAGATCGGCTCTCACATCCTCCACCGCGCATGCCAGGACGTAGAGCTCGTCGTGCAGGGCGTCGAGTTCCGCTCGGGCGATGACCAGCTCGCCCTCGGACAGTTCCAGTTCCCGTGCCCGCTGCCGTGACACCCAGTCCCACTGCCGGCATCGAGCGGAGCAAAACTCTCGGGGCCGACCCGCTCCCGAACGCTCGGGAAGCGCCCTTCGGCACCACCGGCAGCGACGGGGCTGATCCATCGAGTCATTCTGTCGTGACGAAATAGGTGAGGGCTTCACCGGGATGTGTCGGTCGATCAACAGGCCGAGCCGGTCAGACACCGACACTGATCGGCTCGAGCATCAACCCCGGCTCGTCCTGCTCGAGTCGTTGCAGTCGGTATCGCGATTCAAAGAGCGCGACCAAGCGTCCATCGCTGCGCGCGAGGATTCGCACTCCCCCGACCTCGCGCAAGCGATCGGCACTCGTCTGATCGGTGAACCGAATCGCCTCGTACGGCGACGAGGAGATCTCCGCTGGTGCGTTGAACTCAACATCCAGTCGATCCGCGAAGACATCGAACTGCAGAGCGCCGACCGCCGCCAGAACCGGGTTCGCGTCACCCGCCAGGGGATCTCGCAACACCTGAACCACACCTTCGCTGTCGAGTTGCTCGAGCCCTCTCCTGAACTGCTTGTACTTGCCGGTGTCGATTGGGCGGGCCGACGCGAATACCTCGGGGGCGAAGCGCGGAATCGGCGGGAAGGCGACTGGATCTCCGACATAGAGGGTGTCGCCGATCTGTAAATCCATCGCGTTCACGAGTCCGACGACGTCGCCGGGAAAGGCCTCGTCGACGGTGGTGCGCTCCGCCCCGAACACCTGCGAGGCGTATTTCGTGGCGAAGGGCTTGCCCGTGCGACCACAGGTGAGGACCATCCCCCGCTCGAACACCCCGGAACACACCCGGATGAACGCGATCCGATCGCGGTGCGCGCGATCCATGTTCGCCTGCACTTTGAAGACAAATGCCGAGCAGTCGCTCGACAGGCCCCTCCCCTCCCCGTCGACATCTGGCCTCGGGGCGGGGGCCGGAGCGAGATCGATGACGGCGTCGAGCAGGTGACGCACGCCGAAATTCGTGAGGGCCGATCCGACGAACACCGGTGAGGTCATCCCGGCCAGGAAGGTCTCGGGATCATGCGATGCATCAACCGCCGCTAGCAGGCCGATCTCATCCATGGCGGACGACCAAGCGCTCCCCTCCTCCTCAGCAGCGCGTTCCGCCGGCACCTCCTCCTCAGGTGCGATTGCCGAACCCCTGACGGTTCGCGTGAAACGCGTGAATCCACCGTCACGCCGGTCGATCACCCCACGGAAGTCTCCGGAGATCCCAACCGGCCAGGTCACCGGTGTCGGCTTCAACCCAATCTGCTCCTCGATCTCGTCGAGGAGTTCCAAGGGCTCGCGCCCGGGCCGGTCGTACTTGTTGAGGAAGGTGATGACCGGAAGCCCTCGATCACGGCACACCTCGAACAGCTTGAGGGTCTGCGGTTCGATGCCTTTTGCCGAGTCGAGCACCATGACCACCGAGTCGACCGCGGAGAGGACGCGATAGGTGTCCTCGGAGAAGTCGCGGTGGCCGGGGGTGTCGAGCAAGTTGCACTGCATCCCTCGGTAGTCGAAGGAGAGAGCCGTCGATGAAATGGAGATACCGCGCTTCTGTTCCATCTCCATCCAGTCGCTCGTCGCCGAGCGTCGACCCGATCGCGCTTTGACGGCGCCAGCCTCTCCAACGGCCCCTGCGTAAAGGAGGAACTTCTCGGTGAGGGTCGTCTTCCCAGCGTCAGGGTGACTGATGATGGCGAAGGTGCGACGGCGTGCCGCCTCTGCCGCCGGATCTCCCACGTCGGCAAGGCTAGGGGTCGCGGTGCGATACTGGCCTGATGTCGATGCCCCCCTCTCCCGCGTGCGCCTTCGCGAGCGACAACGCGGCCGGCGCCCACCCCCTCGTGTTGGAGGCTTTGGTGGAGGCCAACCACGGACACGCTCTCGCCTATGGGGAGGATCGGTGGACCAAGCGATGCGAGGCCCTTTTCGACGAGTTGTTCGGTCAGCCGGTGACCACGCTCCTCGCCGTCAACGGAACGGGCGCCAATGTCCTCGCCCTCGCGGGGCTGCTCAACCAAGCCGAGGCCGTCCTCTGCTCGGACTGGTCGCATATCAATGTCGACGAGACCGGTGCCCCCGAGCGGGTGCTCGGAGCGAAGTTGATACCGCTGAGGAGCGTCGCCGGACGGGTCTCTGTCGCCGAAGTCGAGCGCGCGTGTGGGGCTCTTGGCAATCCGCATCACGCCCAACCCGGCGTGCTCTCACTGACGCAGAGCACCGAATGGGGAACCTGTTACTCAGTTGACGACATCGGCGCGCTCGTCGAGGCCGCCCATGCCCGTGGCCTCCGAGTGCATCTCGACGGAGCACGGATAGCGAACGCCGTCGCCGCCCTCGGACACGGTGTGGGCGGTTTGCGGGAGATGGTGGTCGAGACCGGCGTCGACGCCATCAGTTTCGGTGGAACCAAGAACGGCTTGTTCGGCGCGGAGGCCGTGATCTTCCTAAATCTCGACCTCGCGGCGCGAGGTCAGTACCTGCGAAAACAGGTCAACCAGCTCGCCTCCAAAATGCGCTTCATCTCTGCGCAGTTCTGCGCGGCGCTGGAAGATGGCCGCTGGTTGGACTGGGCGGGTCATGCCAACGCGATGGCCAGCGAGCTGCATCGTGCGACCGCTCCCCTGCTGCCGGAGGGAGCGATCGGGTCACCGGAGGTGAACAGCGTCTTCCCCGTGCTCCCGTCGGAGGCGGCCGCCACGCTCCGTGACTGGTGTTTCTTCTGGGATTGGGACACCACCGCCGACCAGTACCGATGGATGACCGCTTGGGATACGTCTCCCGACGACATCTCAAGGTTCGCGGCCGGAGTCGCCCATGTGCTGGGTCGGTGACCGCCCGTTATCGCGATTGACCGCCAACCTCTGGCTCGCCTAACGTTGCCCGGTACCGCGCAGGCTCGTGCGGTACCAGACGCCAGGGGGTTCGGATGAATGTTGTCGACTTCATCAGACGGGAGTTGACAGAGGACGACTGGATGGCCGATGGCGCCTGCCGGGGCCTCTCCTACCTCTTCTTCCCCACCGCCGCCGAGCGACCCCAGACGCGCGAACGGCGCGAGGAAGCCGCGCGCGAGGTGTGCGAGGGCTGCTCGGTCCGGGTGACCTGTCGCGACTTCGCCCGACAGCAACGTGAGTACGGTTTCTGGGGAGGCGAGACCGAGGACGAGCGCCACGCGGCCGGCTATCGGCTCATCGCGCCCATCGGTGTTCGCGCCCGCCAGACCAGCTGACGCGCGCCGGTGTCCGAACAGTCATCACCTCCCGGCGGGGTTCTCGTCGTCGGAAGCGCCAACCTCGATCTGGTCGCCACCACCGCTCGACACCCGTCGCCCGGTGAGACCCTGATCGGCCACGACTACTCCGAGCATCCAGGAGGAAAGGGTCTCAACCAGGCGGTAGCGGCCGCTCGAGCCGGATCGCCGACGCGATTCGTCGGCGCAGTCGGTCGGGACGATGCGGGACAGACGCTGACCCGGGTCGCCGCCGAATCAGGCGTTGACACCTCCGAGATCGCCGATGTCGACGCTTCCACCGGACGGGCGTTGATTCTCGTCGCCGAGTCCGGTGAGAACTCGATCGTGGTCGTTCCCGGCGCGAACGAGCTCTGTCCCGTGGGCACCGCCCGAGACGGTGAGGTCGTTCTGGCCCAACTTGAGGTTCCCCTCAACACGGTCGAGTCAACGTTCCGGACCGCCCGGGAGGTTGGGGCGACGACCGTGTTGAACCCGGCCCCAGCGCGTCCGCTCCCACCGGAACTCCTCGAGCTCGTCGACATCATCGTGCCGAATGAACACGAACTCGACCTCCTCGGAGGGGTGTCCAGCCTGCTCGAGAAGGGGGTCGGAACCGTCGTCGTAACCCTCGGCGCCGAAGGTGCCCGGGTTCACACCCGGGACGGCGCGGTCGACATTCCGACACTCTCTGTCGACGCCGTCGACACCACTGGCGCTGGAGACACATTCTGCGGATATCTCGCCTCTGGACTGGCCAGCGGTCTCCCACTCGAGAACGCTGCACGGCGCGGCTGCCTCGCCGCCGCCCTGAGCACCACCCGGTCCGGTGCTGTCCCGTCGATTCCCACCTCGGCCGAGGTGGGGGGCGTCAGCGCCTTCTGAGGGTGAGGGCCGCCCAAGCGCCGAGCAAGCAGCGTCGCACCTCGCGCCACGCCGGGAACGCGGCGAGCACCGCTGGGATCCTGTGTTCCGGAAATCCCGATAACACCACCCGTGCAGTCGATGACGCGGCAGCATCGATGCGCGGAGCCAGGGCGACGATCTCTGGAGCCAAAATGTTCGCCAACACCAGATCCGCTCCCCCGCTGAAGGCCTCGCGTGCCCTCATCCCGGTTCCGTCGAGCACCACCTCCACCGAATGACCAACCCCGGCCCGGGTGATGTTGGCCTCGGCTGCCTCAACGGCACCGGGCGAGATATCGATCGCTACCACCCGCTCGGCTCCCCGCACCGCCGCGATGATGGCCAACGTTCCACTCCCTGTGCCGAGATCGACCACGCGGAACCCGGGTCGAACCAAGCGCAACACCTCACCGGCCACCAGCACGGTTGTCGGATGATCGCCGAGGCCGAAAGAACCTGCCGGCTCGATGGCGATGGACCGGCGAGCGCGTGGAGCCTCGATCCACGCGGGGCCGACAGCAAGGGACGGCGTCACCCGTCGCCAGCGAGCGTGGTCGCGCCAGAGCTCAAGCATCTCAACGTCTCGGCGAATGACCTCCACCGGCCCGATCGCCGCGTCAGTGCCCTTGGCCACCGCTTGGAGCATCGAAGCCATCGATTGCGCTGATCGCTCCGACGTCACGGTTGCGACGGCCACGGCACCGATCGATGACGAACGTTCCTCGACCGCGGTAGCGCCCGCTGACCAAAGCAGATCACTGGCAACCTCGATCAAGTCCAGCGGGGCTGGAAGGCGTACCTCCCAGACCGTCTCGACGTCTCGGGAGTCAGTCGAGTCGGCGGAGGTCACGAGAGAACCGAGCCGCTCGCTGTCGGTACGACTCCGCGGCAAGAGCCACCAGCTCCGGGCGGGCGCGACCCTCTTTGATAACCGCTGGCGAACCGGCGGCCAATGCGCCGGCTGGCACCGTGACGTCGTAGAGCACCACCGAGTTCGCAGCGACGATCGCTCCGGGGCCGATCACCGAGCGGTGGAGCACCATCGCCGCGTTGCCAACCATGCAACCGTCCTTGATCACGCATCCCTCGAGGTGGACGATGTGTCCGATCACGCAGTCATTGCCCACCACCGTCGCGTCAGCCGGAGTCGTGTGCAACACCGAGTTGTCCTGAATGCTCGTTCCGCGACCGATCTCGATGTAGCCGTCATCGCCGCGCAGCACAGCTCCGGGCCAGACCGACGACTCGGCTCCGACCCGCACATCGCCGATGATCACCGCGTCCGGATGGATATACGCGGCTGAGTCAATGGTTGGCGTGGCCTCGCCGAGGGCGTAGATCGGCACGTGGCGACGATACCGTTGCGCTCCATGTCCCGCCGGATCGACATCGAATTGACGAGTTCCCAGTCCGACGGAAGCTGGACGTGGAGAGCGGCGGGTGCGCGTGAGCCCAAGGGCACCGTCCCTGGCTCCGTTCTGCCGACCGGTGCCACCGTTGGAGCGACCCTCCGGGTCGAAGTCGAGCAGGGACTCGATGGGATCGAGGTACTCAGCGTCGTCGGAGGTCGCCAGCGGAGCGATGACGCGGGGCGCTTGGAAGTCATCGGTTCCGAGACCGCCTTCGAACCAGTGATCGAGACCCGAGCGAAGCGTCCGCGCGGAGAGGGACGTCGCGATGACCGGCGGCCCCGGCGCGACGGAGCGGCTCCGCGTGATCGTCGCCGTGATCGTCGCGACGGTGACGCGGCCGGAAACACTGAGGGACGTCGGGAGCGTCCGCGTCGCGACGAGCGTCGGGGCCCCCGCTTCACTCCCCCTCCCGAGGTGCCACAGAGGCCGAAGCCCAAGCGCCTCCGGCCGGGTCGGGCGAATCGCAATGAAGTTTTGGCCTCGATCGAAGAGGATCGTCGCCCAATCGCCGAGGTTGCTCTTCAGGGAATGGCTGCCGTGCGCAAGCGCGTCAAGGAGGAGAACGCGAAGATCGTGGAAGCCGGAGGCACACCGATGCCCGAGGCGTCCGTCTTGAAGATGGCCGAGGAGATGCTGCCGAGACTTCGGGTGGCTGAATGGCGAGATCGTGCCGACGCCGCTCTACGTCAGATCGAAACCCTCGACCTGCGCGATCTTCGCTCGGTTGTCGCGGCTGCGGGTGACCCGATCGTCACTCGCGATGCCTCAACCAGAGAGCTCGCGGATCAACTCAAGGTGGCGCTGCGTGACCGCCAGGAGCAAGAACTCCAATTGTGGTTCGGCGACGTGGACGCCGCCCTCGCGGTTGGTCGTGTCGTTCGCGCGCTCCGTCTGAGCTCGCAGCCGCCGAAGGCGGGGGTCGTCTTCCCCCCGGCCATCGCTACCCGATTGGTCGACTCCACCAACGCGACGCTGACCCCGCTCGAATCAACGGAGCGCTGGTGCGCGATCTTGGAGGCGGCCGCGTTCTCTCCCATTCGTGCACTCATCAAGCCGATGGGACGCCCCGACGTGGCCGCCGATGAGCTGCTTGCCACGGTGACGCGACTCGCGCCGGCGATCCCGCAGATTGCCGAACTGTTCGGTGTCGAGGTCGCCGAGAACGCCGCCATGCCCAAACCTCTGCGCCCGACGCGACCGGGACGCGAGAACGCTCCCAAGAAGCCCGGCGGTCGGGCCACTGACGCATCACGACGCCGCCCGAAGAAGGATGCCGAGACAACGTCCTCGGCCGACGTCGACGCGGAGCCCGCAGAGCCGATCGTCACCCCCACCGACGCTGATGAGGTCGCTGCCGGCAACCCGACCGTGGACCCGGGTCCTGAGGTGACCGACACCGCGTCGACGGCCGAGACGACGGAGGTTGTCGACGATGCAGAGACGTCTGCTCCGGCTGACCACGCCACCTCGAGCGATGACGATTCCTCTGAGAATTCGGCCTTGGTGCCATCCGAGGGGTCGGTGCCTCCGGACGCCTCGGACGATCCGACCGGTTGACTCGTCGCCCCCCTCCCGCGCTTCGTAGCATCGGGGGATGAGCGAGATCGTCGAGTATTCAAGTGAGGGTCGCGTCGCGATCATCACCCTGAACCGTCCCGAGGCCCGCAACGCGGTCAACGGTGATGTCGCCACCGGGCTCGAGGCCGCGGTCGACCGCCTCGAGGACGATCCGGAGGTCTGGGTCGGAATCCTGACCGCGAACACCGACGGGCAGGAGCGACCGGTGTTCTGTGCGGGCGCCGACCTAAAGGCCATCAACTCTGGCCAGGCCGGTTCTCTCGGCACGGCGCGGGGCGGCTTCGCCGGTTTCGTCTACCGAGAGCGACGTAAACCGATCATCGTCGCGGTGGATGGCCTCGCTACCGCAGGCGGATGCGAGATCGTGCTCGCTGCCGATCTCGTCGTCGCCACCAATCGATCGGCGTTCGGTTTGGCCGAGGTGAAGCGCAACCTGATCGCCGGTGCCGGGGGGTTGTTCCGCCTTCCTCGAGCCATCGGACAGGCGGCCGCGATGGAGGCGATCCTCACCGGTGAGCCGATTCCGGCAGAGCGAGCCTTCGCGCTCGGACTGGTCTCCCGACTCGTGGAGCCGGGCGAAGCAGTCGCCGAGGCGCGTCGACTCGCGGATCAAATCACCGCGTGCGCACCTCTGGCTGTGTGGGCGAGCCGCGAGGTGGTACTCGCCTCCGCCTGGGCCGATGATGAGACGCTCCGTTCGATGACCGATCGGGCCTTCGGCACGGTGCTCGCCTCTGAGGACACGAAGGAAGGGCTTGAGGCATTTATCGAGAAGCGCCCCCCGGAGTGGAAGGGACGCTGAGTCAGAGGTCCACCGACACGGTGATCAGCCGGGCCGTGATCCCCGCGCGTTCCCACAGGTTCTTCGTGTCGCGGTCCCCGGGAAGGGCCTCCGCCTCGAGACGCCTCGCTCCTCTTTCCCGCGCGATGCGTTGGATTTCTGCGACGAGCGCGTCACCGAATCCGACTTCGCGCGCCTGATCAAGTACGAACACCTCGTCGACCGTCATCACCTGATCGCCTCCTATACGGGCGACCAGATAGCCGACGACAACCTCGTCGAGGTCGGCGACGAGAGCCACAACGCCGAAGTCGTTCCAGTTGGGCATCGGGTGGGTTTCGATCCACCTCGCACCCCCTCTGGCCTCGCGTATCGACTCGCGGGCAAGTGCGGCCAACTCGTCGAGCGCGACCTCGTCGGCCGCCGTGAATTCCCGGACGACCGGGTCGATCACGAGAAGACGGGACAGTCGTCGTCGCCCACCGGGCACGAGGGAGCGTTCGCGCGGACCAACAGGAAACAGGAGGAGCAGAGTTGCTCGTCAGCGCGCTTGGGTTGAATCCCGTCGATCGCCTCAGCCTTCTCGTCGACGCTCGGAGTCGCTTCCTCTTCCTCGTCCTCGCCCTCCTCAGTGGCCGCCACCATGCGGTCCTTGAGGATCATGTCGAGGTCTGCCTCCACATCGTCCGGCGAGAGCATCTCGTCGTCGTCATCGTCAGCATCTTCTTCCTTCGCCTTCCGGCGGCGGCTCGAGTCCTCCTCGGAGTCAGCTTCACCGTCGGAGTCGACGCTGTCGGAGTCCTTGTCGGGCTCCTCCTCGAACTCCTCGTCATCGTCGAGATCCTCCGGCTCCTCGTCGAGGTCCTCGTCGTCGCTGTCGTTGTCCTCCACCTCGAGTTCCTCGAGGTCCTCCGAGTCGATGTCGTCCTGGGCCATGTGTTCTCCGTCCGAAGTGGTTGGGGGGATGGTAGACGGACCGGTCCGTCTCCGCTCGTCGAGCGGCGGGGTCGCGCTCCGCGGATTGCCGGAGGCTAGCCGTCGGAGAGGCGTCTCGCCTCGGACCGACGCTCACTCTCGAGGCGCTCCAACTCGGGTGCCTCGGTCGTCATATGCGACATGGCGCCGGCTATCGCGCGGTGTCCAGCCTGCTCGGCGATCAACCGGTGCATCTCAAGCACGACGCGCCGATACGACGGGTGACCTTGAGGCGAGGAGCGCAACTCGAGCATGTGCATCGCCTCCCGGGCGTTGAACTGCATCGAGTACCGGATCCGATACGCCATCGAGACCGCATAGGCCGCCTGCTGCGGGAACTCCCCCCGAATCAGATCGAATAGCTCCGCCGAACGGGCCATATTCGAGTCGAACAGATCGACCAAACCCGCTTCCTCGACGAGTTCAGGACGCAGGAATCCGTGGTTCGGAGTCAGGTTCTGCCACTCGACCGTGAGCATCCGATGACGCTGGAGATCACGGAACGCGCCGTAGTCGCTCAACACATCGAAGCGGTACCCGGTGCTCTCGAACGCGCGACCGGGCCGGTGCCGTCGATTGACCCGATCACCAACCTCGGCGGAAATCAGCGCGATGCGATCGTCAGTAGACATTGCGGCGACGCGACGACGCAACTCCCCGTCCGGCAGATCCGAGTGCGGGTAACAGATCGCCGCAACGAGACGCTCCTCTCCGTCAGCCTCGAACTCGCTCAGCGTCACCTCCTCCGATGACGGAACCGGGGTACCCCCGAGTAACGCTTCGACGAGCTGCTCGGTCTGCTCTCGGCGAGAGGAGAGATACTCCACCCAACGCCCCCCTCGCTCGGGAAGATCGACGCGACGAAGAAAACTCGGAATCACCTTGCGCAGTTCAACCAGCATCTCATCGGCGTAGGAGCGCGCCTCGGGAAGCGGATGAGCGCGCATCCGAAGCAGGAGGGCCTCGAATGCCTGCCCGCTTCCGTAGATGCCCACGTTCGAGGTGGCTCCGGCCGGGAGCATCCCACGGACCGCATCGAGGGCTTTGGCTCGAGTTGCCTGGCGGTACACGAGGTCGCTGTCCTCGGGCCCCTGGGGAACCACTCGGCGGACGTGTTCGGTCATCCGCTCCACTGCGGTGGAGTAAGCGTCGAACATCCGATCCATCTCGCCGATGTACCTCGTCCCGTGCCGACTGGCGAGCAAGGCCGGGTCTCGGTGGTAGCGGTATCGGCCGCCGAAACGGGAGTCATACGAGATGTACCTCGTGCTCTGCTCGAGGTAACTCATCAGGCGTCCGCGCTCAAGGATCTTGGTCAACATGTTCGATGCCTGCTCGCAGGCCAGGTGAACTCCCCCGAGCTGCGCGACCGAATCATCGCCGTACTCGAGGAAGACGCGCTCGTAGAGTTCCTCCGCCCGGGAGAGACCCATGGTCGCGTCAACGGTTTCATCTCCGCCGATGTCGAGATCTCCAACGAACTCATCGAGGAAGAGGCGCCGCAGGCTCTTCGGGCTCCGGCTGTACCTTGCGAAGAGCGCGCCCTTCACGACCTCGGGCAGGTTCACTAAGGCGAAAACCGGACGGTCGAGGTTGGTGAAGTACCTGCGGAGGATGTCCGACTCCCCGGGGGTGAAGTCCTCCGCCACGTAGGTCACGACCTCAGATCGTACGAGGACCGTCGGGGGTGAGCGTGGATGTCGCCTCAGACCGCGTGCTCGTAGGCCGCCGGCACCACCGCCACATCGAGATGACGGGTGATTCCCACCGGCGCTCCGTCCACGAGCACCAGAAGTGGCTCGTCGAAGGATCGACGCAGGTCCCTCGCTCTCGTCGTGGCGATCTCGGGGTGCGGAAGGTGGGAGCCCGTCCGCGCGCGTCGTCTCGCCATCCACCGCTGCCTCAGTCCCATGGACCCCGACACCTCGATGACGTCGAGCAGTCCGTCACCCGGATGTGCACGCGGAGCAGGTTCGAGCCGGCCGAGATGTCCGCTCACCATGACCAGGACGATCGGCCCACGCCACCACCCACTCCGTCCCGGTCGGCGAGCCACCACGTGCGCCGCCGATCGATACTTCTGACCGTCGACCCGACACTCGATGAGATCGATCGTCACCGCGCTCGTAGCGCGATCAGGATGTGGCGCGCCAAGGGCTCGATGGACATCCCCGGAGAGCGAGGCAAGCACCACACCGCGACCAGCCGCGGCGGCAAGCGCGGCGTCATCCTTGCACCGCTCTACCTGCTCGCCAGGATCAAGCGCCCGACTCCAATCAGCGAGGCTCATGACGCCTCTACGATCGCCGCTGAGTCAGAGATCACCCCGCGGAGGCACGCCTCCACCGCGGCAGAGGCGACTTGCGCCGTCTCAAGGTTCGTCGCCACATCGGCGATCTGCTGGGTGAGATCGATCACCTGCCGAATGTTCCTGACGAAGTCACCGCCGGTGAGGAGATCGTCCTCAAGCACCTCAGAGAGGTCCATGCCCGACGCCCAGTCGGCGGCCGCGGCCATGAAGCCAGGGTCAGGAGATCGATGACGGGCGCGCTCGTGTCCCTCCTCAAGCTTCGCGAGCTCCTCACTCAACGCTTCGACCTGCCGCCAACGCTCTCGAACGGTCCCGTCCGGAAAAGATGGCGGAGGAGGATCGTCGGGGCTGCGGTGTTCGTACACGAAGCAGGACACAATCGCGGCAAGTTGGGCGGGCTCGAGGCCGTCGAAGATGGCGCGACGAAGCGCTTCGGTCACCAGCAAATCGTTCTCATGGAAGATCGACGCGAGGAGTTCCCCGGCTTCGGTAAGTTCCCAGGCCTCGGCGCGGATGTGTCCGAGCTCGCGAAGCACCGAGGTAACCGAGTCGAACTCCCGTCCGAGAGAACTCCTGCGGTCGTTCACGCGCTCCTCGAGGCGTCGCAGCTCCGCTCTCAGCCGATCGGCGTCAGCCGCGGCCCGAAGGCGATCACGTAGCTCCGGATCGTCCTCGACCGGATGACGGCCCGATTGGCGCCGCGGGGCCCGAGTCGACGGAAGATCGGCCCGGCGAAGTCGCCGAGCGATCTCGCGCCGGACATCTTTGCGATTCGGACTCTGATGATCGGGAACCGCGATGCGCCCAACAACCCCAGTTACCTGCGAGAGGTCGGCGGCGCTCAGGGTGAGCGGACGACCCGCCGGTGTCACCGCGGAGACGCGAAGGCCATCGGACCGATGCGCGGTGGCCACGACGGCCACCTGGCCTCGATACCCCTGCACCCGGATGTCGATCACGTCCCCGGGGCGAAGTGACGGTGTGTCACGCCGCTCCCGGGAGTTGAGCGACCGGTAGTCATCGATGTCGCCGTAGGCCGAAGCAGCGCGCCCCTCAAGCGCGATGAGCTGTTCCCGACGACGACTGAGGCGGCCCTGGGACCGCACTACTTCCCTGTCCCCTTGGAACTGCGCGAAGGACATCATGAGGAGCTCCCTCGCGCGCTCCCTCGAATGCCTCCGTACCAAGTTTGCAGTCATGTTGTACGTGGGTCGGAACACCGATCGCAGGCCGAAGGTTCGGCTGGAGGCCAGATCCGCCACCTGCTGATACCGGACCCACGGACTCCAGAGCACGACGGCGTTGCCGATCGTGTCGATACCGCGGCGTCCCGCGCGCCCGGTGAGCTGTGTGAACTCCGCGGGACTCAGCGATACATGGTGATCACCGTTGTACTTCGTCGTCTTCTCGATCACGACGGTCCGTGCGGGCATGTTGACCCCGACCGCGAGCGTCTCGGTGGCGAACACCGCGCGGATGAGGCCGCGGGTGAAACACACCTCAACTGCCTCTTTGAACGGAGGAACCATTCCGGCGTGATGGGGCGCGAAACCCGCCATCATCTGGGCGCGCAGGTTCTCGATGCCAAGCGCATCGAGGTCGGCATCGTCGAGCGAGCCGATCCGTTCCTCCAGGATGCGGTCGATCTCCGCTGCCTCGTCCGGGTCGGTGAGCACCAAACCTGCGTCGAGGCAGGATTGGGCGGCCGCCTCGCATTGCGCCCTCGAGAAGATGAAGACGATGCACGGCAGCATGTCGAGCTGTCCGAGATGGGTGACGGTCTCTACTCGGTCCGGTGTTGCCAGACGTCGCCCTGATGCTCCAGTTGGCCGCCCGCGACGATTGCGCATCGGCCCTCGCTGCCGGGACTCGTCGAGGCGGAGGGCATCTCGGTTCACCGATCCGTCGACGAACGTCGGCATCAACTGCAGACGATCGTTCGTGCGATCGGCGACGAGGTAGTGATCGAGGAGTTCCACCGGACGTCGCCCCTCAGTCACCGTGCGCGTGAGCCCCCGAACGGTCGACATCCACTCGGCGAGCTCGTCGGCATTCGAGACGGTCGCCGACAGACAGACCAGTTGCACCTCGGGTGGGAGGTGGATGATGACCTCTTCCCATACGGGCCCCCGATAGGCGTCCTGGAGGAAGTGCACCTCATCGAGAACCACGAGAGCGAGATCATCGAGAGCCTCGGACCCCGCGTAGATCATGTTCCTCAGCACCTCGGTGGTCATCACCACCACCGGCGCGTCGGGACGCACCGAGTTGTCGCCGGTAAGCAGCCCGACGCGCTCTACACCGTGGTCAGCAATGAGATCTCGGAACTTTTGGTTGGAGAGCGCTTTCAGCGGGGCGGTGTAGAACGCCCGCCGACCCTCGGCGAGCGCGGCCGCGATCCCGTATTCCGCGACGGCGGTTTTCCCGCTCCCGGTAGGAGCCGACACCACGACGTGGTAGCCCTCATCAAGCGCGTCGAATGCTGCGAGCTGGAACCGGTCCGGCTCGAAGGAGAAGCGCGCTGTGAGCTCTGAGCGGTCCGACCTCAACGGTCGCGACCGCGGGTGAGGAGATGGCCAATGCCGATCGCCACGAAGTAGAGCACCACCATCGGGATCGACAAGCTGAACAACGAGATCGGGTCACCCGACGGTGTGATCACCGCGGCGAGCGCCACAGTGCCGACCACGGCGTAGCGCCAGGCCCGAAGGAGCGTTCGCGGCTCGACAACGCCGAGCAGCTGCAAGAACACCAGGAGCACCGGGATCGTGAAGCCAACCCCGAATGCGACCACCATGAGGGTGACGAGGCGGATGTAGCTGCTCACCTGGAAGGCTTGGTCGACCCCCTCCCCCGCCCACGAGATCAGGAACTCGAGCGCCCGTCCGAGCGTCCTGAACGCGATGAGTCCCCCGCCAACGAAGAGGACCACGGTGCTCGCGACGAATCCGAACGCGTAGCGACGCTCTTGCTTGTGGAGAGCCGGCACGATGAATTTCCAGAGTTGCCAGAGCAGAACGGGCAGAGCGAGCACGATTCCGCCGTAGGTCGCGATGCGTAAGCGGGTCGAGAATCCCTCGATCGGGTCGAGGGTGAACAGGGCGACCTCGTCTCGTGTCGCGTCGTACGACAGACCGCAGAAACCCGAGGACGAGCGGCGGCACAGGTCGAGGTAGGGGCGAGTCAGCGTCGCGAGCACCTGGTCGTAGAACGACACCACCAGCAGCGCGCCGAGCAGGATCGCCAGGGCACTACGGATGATCCGCATTCGCAGTTCACCGAGGTGCTCGGTGAGCGTCATGGTGGCCCCTGAAGCGACCGGTGTGCGGCGGCGACGCAACCTCACGGTCGCTCCGCGTCGTCCGATGGCGTCTCCGATTCGCTCGCGAGGTTCTCGGTCTGCTCGGAGGGCGCCGGGCTCGGCGTGGTGTTACCGCGCTCCGCCTTCTCGTCGGGAGCGTCCACCATCGATCGGGCCGCCTCGCGAAGCGTGTTCGCGCTGCCGCTCGTCGCTTTCCGCAGATCGCGCATAGGTTCGTCGAGCGCTTGTTTGAACTCGCGCTGGAAGGTGTCACGCACCGACCGGAGCTGGCGGTACAACCTCCCAACATGCCGCATGGCCTCCGGAAGTTTCTCGGGCCCGAGGACCACGAGCGCCAGCAGGGCGATGATGATCAGCTCGCCGCCCTGCAGGTTGAACACGTCAGCGAGTCTAAAGGGCTGGCAGGATCAGTGGCCGTGCAGCAGCGACTCCCCTCCCTGCTGGATCCCCCGATCCTGTTCGCGCACCGCGGCGCGCGCGCCCACGCCCCGGAGAACACCCTCGACGCGTTTTCGCTCGCCCTCCGACTCGGGGCTGGGGGAATTGAGAGCGACGTCTGGGTGAGTCGCGACGGGGTCGCTGTTCTCGATCATGACGGCGTCGTGCGACGCGGCCTCCGACGTTGGCGGATCAGCGACTTCGATCGAGTCGATCTGCCCACGCACATTCCAACCCTCGGCGATCTGCTCGACCTCGTCGATGAGGCACTCCCGCTCTCGCTCGATCTGAAGGACCAGGCCGCCCTCCCCGCCGTGATCGCCACCATGCGGGACCGAAACCCTGAACGACTGTGGCTTTGCCACCCCTCAGGGGACACGGTCGAGAAGATGCGCGCCCTTGGTTCAGGTGTGCGCGTCGTTCACTCGACCCGCGTCGACCGGATGACAGGTGGGCCCGAGCGGTGGATGGCGACGCTCGCGGGGTGGGGCATCGACGCGGTGAATCTCCGACACGACGACTGGAGTGGTGGTCTGGTGACCCTCGCCCACCGTTTCGGCCTGCTCGCCTTCGGGTGGGACCTCCAGCATGCGCACATCCTCGAGAGCGGGCTGAGGATGGGGCTCGACGCGGTCTACAGCGACCACGTCGATCTCATGGTCGAGGTTGCGGCGCGCGAGGTGGGTGGGACCGGCGGATAGCGCCCGGCGCCGGACTTAGAGCCACTGCCAGTCAGCGCGCGGCCAAAAGACCACGAATGCCCGACCCACGATGTCCTCTTCGAGGATCGGACCGAGGGCTCGGGAGTCCTGACTTCCCGCTCGATTGTCTCCAAGCACAAAGACCGTGCCCTCGGGAACAACAACTGGGCCGAAATCGCCCCCACAGTTGCCCGGCGACACGACGGTCGGGTCGAGGTACGGCTCGACGAGGAGGCGACCGTCGACTCGGATCTCACAGGCTCGGCTCTCAACCTCCTCGCCCGGAAGGGCGATCACGCGCTTGATGAGGTCACGCTCCGCCGTGCCGGTGATCTCATGCAGAACCACCACATCGCCCCGGTTTGGATCGTGGAGTCGATACGACATCTTGTTGACGAAGACCCGGTCACCCGTGGTCAGCGTCGAGTACATCGACGATCCCTCGACAACGAAGTGCGCGAGGAAAAACGTTCGCACGACGATCGCGACGAACAACGCGACGGCAACGACGAGCGCCCATTCCCCGAAGGCCCTCGCTCCGCGTCCGAGTTGCCCACGCGCGACGGCGACCTCGGGCTCGAGATCGGATTCCGTGCTCACCGGGTCAAACCGTACCGGTGGGCGGCTTCACAGTTGCTCCATGAGGCGATCGACGCGCTCGTCGGTAGCGGCGAACGGGTCTTTGCAGAGCACCGTGCGCTGCGCCTGATCGTTGACCTTCAGGTGGACCCAGTCGACGGTGTAATCGCGACGCCTCTCCTTGGCCCGTTTGATGAATTCTCCACGTAGACGCGCCCGGGTCGTCTGCGGAGGCGTCTCGATCGCCTGCTCGATCGCCTCCTCGTCACAGATCCGAGCCACCATTCCTCGGTCCTGGAGGCGGTGAAACGGGCTCCGCGAGCGGGTGATGTCGTGATACTGGAGGTCGAGCGCCTGAACCCTCGGATCCCCAAGTCCGAGACCGTGGCGCTCTCGGAAGGACTCCAGCAGGTTCAACTTGATGACCCAGTCGATCTCGGTGTCCAATTTCATCGGATCGGATTCGAGCATCGTGACCGTGTGCTCCCACATCTCGAGAGCGCGCTGCTCCTCGGGGGGGAACCCCTCGATCGTGGCGAAGCGGAGGGCTCGGTCGAGGTACTCGCGCTGGATGTCGAGCGCGCTGACCTCCCGACCGTTGGCCAGCCGTACGGTTCGGCGGCAGGTCAGATCATGGCTGATGTCGCGGATCGCGCGGATTGGGTTCTCGAGAGTCATGTCACGCAGCACGACCGAGCGCGACTCGAGCATCCGCAACATGCATGCTGCGGCGCCCACCTTGAGATAGGTCGTGTACTCGCTCATGTTCGAGTCACCGACGATCACGTGTAGGCGGCGGTACCGATCGGCATCGGCGTGCGGTTCATCGCGGGTGTTGATGATCGGCCGACTCCGCGTGGTGGCCGAGCTCACGCCCTCCCAGATGTGATCGGCGCGCTGAGACATCGCGTAGCGCACGCCTCGGGAGGTCTGGAGCACCTTTCCCGCCCCGGCGTAGATCTGCCGACTAATGAAGAACGGGATGAGCACCTGGCTGTAGTGCTCCATGTCATCGACCCGCGAGGTGAGGTAGTTCTCGTGGCAGCCGTAGGAGTTCCCCGCGGAGTCGGTGTTGTTCTTGAAGAGGTAGACGGTTCCGCGGATCGCCTCTTCCCCGAGACGTTCCTCGGCTGACTCCACGAGTGACTCGAGGATGCGCTCCCCTGCCCGATCATGGGTGACGAGATCGACGAGGGAGTCGCACTCCGGGGTCGCGTATTCGGGGTGAGACCCGACATCGAGGTAGAGCCGAGAGCCGTTCTGAAGGAACACGTTCGAGGAGCGCCCCCACGACACCACTTTCCTGAACAGGTAGCGGGCCACCTCATCCGGGCTGAGGCGCCGAACACCCTTCAGGGTGCAGGTGACTCCGTACTCGGTCTCGAGCCCGTAAATGCGCCGCCCATCACCGCTCCCCATGACGGCATGGTAACGACGCCTACGGTGTCAGGTCGGGGCGAGCGCGAACCGCACCGTGCTGCCAACGGGCCGCTGCATCAGGGACGCCAGATCGGCCCGGTCGACCACCGCGATCACCGGATACCCGCCCGTGGTCGGATGATCGCGACCCATCACGAGGGGCTCACCCGAGGCGGGAACCTGAACCGCCCCGGGGATCAGCCCCTCGCTCTTCAGCTCGCGATCGACCGATCGCGCGATCGCGCCACCACCGAGCCTGACACCGACGCGGCCCGTCTCGGTCACCCTCCACGAGACCTCGATGAGATGGTCCAGCGCATCGTCGACGATCCAGTCGAGCCGGGGTCCGGCGTGGACACGCAGGATCGAGGGGGACCCCCCATCGGGCACCGTGACATCGCTGAGCGCACCGGTCGCGTCGGCGCCACGAGCGAGTTCCCTGCCGTCGACGATCGTTTCGGGGCCGAGGCCCGACATGACGTCTGTACTCCTCGATCCAAGAACCGGGGGAGCCTCAATCCCTCCGCGAACCGCCAGATAGCCCCAAACCTGACCAGGCCTTGGGTCGACGGTGATCTCAGATCCGGCGCGCAGCGTGACCGGACCGATATCACCGTCACGGAGCACGGTCACCGGCGTCATGGCGCGCAACCGAAGTCCTCCGGCGGTCTCGACGACGGCGGCCTCAGCAGGGTTGCCGAGGGCGCGGTTCACACGCGCGACGGTGACGGGATCGACAGCGCCCGAGGCAGCCACGCCCAGATGCGCATAACCGGGGCGTCCGGCGTCCTGGATCGTGGTTCCCACCCCCCGGTTGATGACAAGGAGACTCATCGGGCCGTGAACCTGACCGTGGTCCCTGGAGGTAGCAACGCTGGCGGTTCACCGTCGGCGTCGAACACCACAGCATCCGTGCGGCCGATCAGGCGCCAGCCTCCCGGCGACTCCCCGGGGTACACAGCGCTCCAACCGGCGGCGATCGCCACCGACCCGGCAGGCACCCTCGTTCTCGGTGTTGCGAGGCGCGGAACGTGCAACCAGTCAGGGAGACCTGACATGTAGGCGAAGCCGGGCGCGAAACCGCAGAAGTCGACGATGTGAATCGCGCTTGTGTGACTCTCGATGATCTCGTCGACACCGCGGCCGGTCTCCTCGGCGAGGGCATCGAGGTCCTCGCCGTCGTAGTCGACCTCGATCTCGACAATGGTGGACGCGCCGTCGAGCAAGCCGCGAGCCCCATCACTCGCGCGTTCGATGACGGCGGTGAGATCACTCGACGCCACCGGCTCGCTGAAGGTCAGCAGGACCGTTCGAGCCCCGGGCACCACCTCGATCGGTGCCGCCCCGTCCCACAGTTCATGCCGGCGGAGTGCCTCGGCGAGGCGGCCTGGATGCTGGTCGTCACACTCAACGAGAACCGCCCGGTCGCCGTAGGGAAGCATTGCACGCATGCTGGGCCGACCGACTCCCTCAGCAGAAGGGATGGATGCCGACTCCCGCCGATTCAAGCGCACCGCGGAGTCCGCGCGCCAACTCCACCGCGCCCGGCGTGTCTGAATGTACGCAAATCGAGCGAACAGCCGGTCGCAGTTCGGTGCCATCAACCGCCACGAGGGTTCCTTCCTCGAGCAGCCGGATCATCCGCGCGATCACCGAGTCGGCGTCATGGAGCACGGATCCAGGTTGCGATCGGGGCAGGAGATGACCATCGGGCGTATAGGAACGATCGGCGAACACTTCCTCGGCCTGTTCCAGTCCGATCCTCTCGGCCTCCATCAGCAACTGCGATCCGGCGGGACCGAGGATCACCAGCGACGGGTCGTACTCGATCGCGGCCTCTACCACGGCGCGAGCCGAGGCTCGATCGTCCCAACAGGCGTGGTACAGCGCGCCGTGTGGCTTGACGTAGGCCACCTCGGTGCCGGCCACTTGAGCGAAGGCGTCAAGCGCCCCGAGCTGATAGAGCACGATGTCCCTGAGCTCCTCTGCGGGGACCGACATGGCCCGACGCCCGAAGCCGGCAAGGTCGGGGTACGACACCTGGGCACCGATGCGAACAGCCCCGCGTGCCGCAGCGAGGCAGGTGCGTCGGATCGTGCTCGGATCACCGGCGTGGAATCCGCAGGCGACGTTCGCCGAGGTGACGATCGCGAGCAAGGATTCGTCGTCGCCGAGCGACCAGACGCCGTAGCCCTCGCCGAGGTCGGCGTTCAGGTCGACAACTGCCATCTCAGGCGCCGAGCAGGTTTGAGACCTCGTCGGAAGCGAGGCGGCGGAAGCATCGGCGATCCTCGCCGCGCTCGAGGGTCGCCACCTCAACTTCGGCCGCGGACAATGTCCGCTCGCCTCCGAGCGCCGATGCACCGAGCGCGACCGCGCCAGCGAGATCGAGTCCCTCGGCGAAACCCTCCGCCAGCCGGGCGGTGACCGCGTCGGCGTCGCCGCCGAGGGCGCAGGCGTCGTCGTGGTCGACGACGGTGCCGTCGTACATGATGTGGAAGATCTGGTCGTCACCAACGCCACTTAGGCCCACTTCGGCCACGAGGATCTCCACCTCCATCGGCTTCATACCGTGGGTGAATGAGTTGCCGAGGAGCTGGGCGTAGTCGTTGGCGAGTGTCCGCGCGTCCACGTCGTCGCGCGAGTACTGGTAGCCCGTGAGCTCCGCCTGTCGGATGCCGGCCACCCGGAGTTGATCGAACTCGTTGTACTTGCCGACGCCCGCGAAAGCGATCCGGTCGTAAATCTCGCTGACCTTGCGCAATGACTGGGAGGCGTTCTCGGCCACGATTACGACACCTCCGGAGTGCCGCAGAGCAACCAGTCCACGACCACGGGCGATTCCCTTCCTCGCGAAGTCCGCGCGGTCCTTCATCGCCTGTTCAGGCGCGACGTAGTACGGCATGCTCATGACGACGACTCCCTCGCGCTCGCGACGATCCCGTTGAACACGGTCTCGAGTTCGCTGTCGGTCACGCGGTTCCAGCCCTCGCCGTCGATCACGGCGACGATCGGGAAGATGCCGCGCACCATGTCGGGCCCTCCGGTAGCCGAGTCGGCCTCGGCGGCCTCCCAAAGGGAGCGGCAGATCAGTGCGACCGCCGCGTCGCGGTCGAGGCGGGTCCGGAACCCCATCTTCATCACGGTTCCCGCGTGGAGGCTGCCCGAGCCGGTCGCCACATGGTCGCGTTCCTCATATCGGCCGCCGAGGAGGTCGTAGTCCCACAGTCGTCCCGTCTCACGGCGCTGGTCGTAACCAGCGAAGATCGGCACGACGCCCATTCCCTGCATCGCCCCAGGGAGGTTCGAGCGCACGAGGGACGACAATTGGTTCGCCTTGCCCTCCAGGCTGAGAGCGGTCCCCTGGACCTTCTCGTAGTACTCGAGTTGCACCTGGAAAAGCTTGATCATCTCAACCGCTGGACCCGCGGCCCCGGCGATGGCGACGCCGCTGTGGGAGTCGGCCTGCACGACCTTCTCCATCGAGCGGTGAGAGATGAGATGACCCGAGGTGGCCCGCCGGTCTCCCCCCATGACCACTCCTCCGTCGAAGCGGAGGGCGACGCAGGTGGTGGCGTGAGGAATGTCCTCGGGTCGGAGGCCAACAGCGGACGGCTGGGCGACCCCGGTTCGACTCAGAAGTCTCGCGAAGTCGGTACCTGGGTCGTCACCAGATTCGAAGACGGGCAGCGCCATCTCACTGCCCGCCTTTTTGGACGTAGGACTTCACGAACTCCTCGGCGTTCGACTCGAGGACCTCGTCGATCTCATCAAGGAGATCGTCGAGTTCGGCTTTCAGGCGTGTGCCGTCCTCGGAGCGAGCTGGCACCCCCTCGTCGACCTCGGACGTCTCGTCATCACGTCGTTGGGGCTCACGGTGTGTTCGCTCGGCCATCTCGTCGTCTCCTCGGCTCGGAACCGGACGGACCCCGTCGGCGCTCAGGAACCGAGACGCTCGAGGAGCTCGCTGACGGTTGAACTCTCGTCGATCACGTTAGCGACGAGGTCGGCGGTCCCGCGCAACGGTTCGGACATCTGGACGCGGCGGAGGGGGTCGTGACCGAGGTCGAAAACCATCGAATCCCAGTTGGCCGCTACGACGCGATCCCCAAACTTGCCGAGGCACCTCCCACGGAAGTAGGCGCGGGTATCCGAGGGTGGCTCGTCGACCGCGCGCGCCACCTCGGCCTCATCCAGGATCTGCTCGAGTCCGACCCGGTCCGCCAGACAGCGATCGGGACGAAGATCGTGGTACTGAAGGTCGATCGCTCGCATCCGGGGAGCGCCCTCCGCGATGGAGTGGCGGGCGCCGTATGCGTCGAGGAGGCGAGCTTTCGCGACCCAGTCGACCCATCGCGCAGCCCGTCCGTCACCACTGCGAAGCGAGGACAGCACGTCGGTCCAGCGGTCGAGAACCTCCCGACCAACCTCGGGACCGACCGATTCGAGTCCGAACCGATCAGCCCAGGCGCGCGCCTGCTCAAGGAGCGCCTCCTGGATGTCGAGTGCAGTGAATCGGCGCCCGTCGTCGAGCAGGATCGTCGCTCGAAGGGTCGGGTCATGGCTGATCTGGCGGACCGCTGTCACCGGATTCGCCGGCAAGAGGTCATCGCTGAGCGCGCCATCCTCGATCATGGCGAGGAGGATCGACGTTGTGCCCACCTTTAACAGCGTGGAGACCTGCGACATGTTGGCATCGCCACAGATGACGTGCAGGCGCCGGTACACGAGCGGATCCGCGTGTGGTTCATCTCGGGTGTTAACGATCGGACGCCGGATCGTCGTCTCGAGGCCCACCTGCTCCTCGAAAAAATCGGCCCGCTGTGAGAGCTGGAACGGCACGGCGTCGGGAGACTGCCCAGGGAACTCCGAGCCGACCTTTCCCGCTCCGCAGATCGCCTGACGGCTGACGAAGTGGGCGAGAACGCCGTTGACCAGCCGTCCGAACGGGATCGCGCGGTCCACGAGGTAGTTCTCATGGCATCCGTAGGAGTTGCCCTTCCCGTCGGAGTTGTTCTTGTGGATCACGATCTCGGCACCTGTCGGGAGATGTCCGAGCGCCATCTCCACCGAGCGCCTGACGATGCGCTCCCCCGCGACGTCCCAGAGCACCGCGTCGCGAGCGGTGCGCACCTCCGGTGTCGACAACTCAGGATGGGCGTGGTCGACGTAATACCTCGCGCCGTTTCGCAGGACGGTATTCACTAGGCGCGATTCGAGTTCCGGATCAAGTCCCCCATCGAGGGCCGGAGGCTCGGGGTCGCGGGCGTCCGAGCTCGGGCGCTCGTGCTCGTAATCCCAGCCGGGTCGCGGACCGAGACGATCCGCGTAAGCGTTCACCAACAGCGACGATGCGGCCACCGGGTCGTTCTCGGCTCCTCTTACGAAGATGCCGTACTCGGTCTCTATCCCACAGACCTTGGGGAGCGCCACGGGTCGACCTACAGGTACTGGCCGGTGGACGACCGCTCGATCGCCCGACCACCAGACCCCGATCGCTGATCGTCGTTCATGAGCGTTCTGATGAACGTGATCCGCTCACCCTTGCGCCCGGAGATCTTCGCCCAGTCATCCGGATTCGTCGTGTTCGGGAGGTCCTCGTGCTCCTTGAACTCTTGGCGGATCGACGAAAGAAGATCCTCGAGCGCCACACCCCGCTCACCACCGGCGATCACCCGCTTGATCGCGGACTTCTTCGCGCGTCTCACGATGTTCTCGATCATGGCCCCCGAGGCGAAGTCCTTGAAGTGGAGTTCCTCCCGATCACCGTTCTGATAGGTGACCTCGAGGAATCGGTTCTCGGGAAGGTCGGCGTACATCGCGTCCACGGTTGAGGCGATGAGATCGGGAACCGAAGCGCCGGAAGCGATCGGGATCTCATCGGTCAGGTATCGCGCGAAGATCTCGGCAGCCGCTCGCGCATCCGGGCGCTCGATCTTGATCTTCACGTCGAGCCGACCGGGTCGAAGGATCGCCGGATCAATCAGGTCCTCGCGATTTGTCGCGCCGATCACGATGACGTTGCGTAGACCCTCAACACCATCGATCTCCGCCAACAACTGAGGGACGATGGTGGACTCCATATCGGAGGAGATGCCCGTTCCGCGGGTCCGGAACATTGAGTCCATCTCGTCGAAGAAAACGATGACCGGCCAGCCCTCCTCGCTCTTCTCTCGGGCTCGCTGGAAGATCAGGCGGATCTGGCGTTCGGTTTCGCCGACGTACTTGTTGAGGAGTTCGGGGCCCTTGATGTTGATGAAGTAACTGCGGCCCTTGCCCTCGCCAATCTGAGCGGCCACTTTGCGCGCGAGGCTGTTGGCGACTGCCTTGGCGATCAGCGTCTTACCGCAGCCTGGCGGGCCGTAGAGGAGGATGCCCTTGGGCGCGGGAAGACGGTGCTCGGCGAACAGTTCCTGATGCAGGAACGGAAGCTCGACGGCGTCGGCGATCGCCTCGATCTGGGTGCCGAGCCCGCCGATGTCGTCGTATCCGACATCGGGGATCTCCTCCAGCAGGAGCTCATCGACCTCGGGCCGCGGGAGCACCTCGAGGACGACGGAGGCCCTCGGATCGATACGAACGCGATCACCCAGCCGCAGCCTTGTCCCCCTCAGGGAGCCGGCGAGCTCGCACACCCGCTCCTCGTCACCTCGGCCGGTGACGACCACGCGGATTCCGTCGTCGAGCAGGTGCTGCAGGGTGGCGACCTCACCGACGGGATCGGAGCGGCGGTGACCGATCACGGCCGACGAGTCGTTGAGGTACACCTCGTCACCGGGCTCGATGTCGTCAATCTCGAGCGTGGGGTCGACCTCTACGCGCATCTTGCGGCCCATCGAGTGGATGTCGAGCGTGCCGTCGTCGTTCCGAGTGGCCACCACCCCATAGGGGCTCGGTGGCCGGGTCAACTTGTCGACCTCGTCGCGGAGGGCCGCGATGTGCTCGCGTGACTCGCGCAGGGTGTACGAGAGCTTCTCGTTCTGAGCGGTCGCCGCAGCGAGGCGACCCTTGGCTTCGAGGAGGCGATCCTCGAGCACCCGGAGGCGCTGGACTTCAGGATTCGGCGCGCCGTTGGCGGCGGCGTCGGACGACTCATCGCGTTCTTGGTTCACCACGCACCTCCGCCCGCGACCCTACACCGGCTCCTGTCACGAGTCCCACGGAGCATCCTGCGTCTGAGCGGAGGGTCCGTTAGGATGCGGGGGCCAGTTATCGGACCCCCACAAGGAGCCCCAACGACATGAAGGTCTGGATCGATCAGGATCTGTGCACGGGAGACGGCCTCTGCGAAGAGATCGCCCCTGACGTCTTCACCCTCCTCGACGATGGCCTCGCCTATGTGAAGGAAGGCGACAAGATCTTCGCGACGGCGAAGGGCAACCCGCAGGGCGCCGACGGTCTCGCTGAGATCCCGGAGGGCCAGCTCGACGGGGTCATCGAGTCCGCCGAAGAATGCCCCGGCGAGTGCATCTTCATCGAGCCCTGATCGATCGCTGGCTCTCAGCCGTCGCGAGCGATTCGCTCATCTGATCGGCCGAGAAAACGCGCCACCGTCAAGAAGCCGGTGTGCGCGACCATCCGATGGTCGGGACGCACCGCTTGCCCTTCGACGTGCCATCCGCGATGGAGCACCTCGATGGTGCGATTCTCGATCCACCGTCCGCGTAGCGCCTCGCGCGTCTGCGAGGCCTGCATGATCGACGGTGTGTAGGCCAGCAGGATTCCCCCAGGTCGCAGCACCCGCTCGGCATGAGGAACGACCTGCCACGGCTCCGGAAGGTCGAGAACGATTCGGTCGAACGGTCCGAGATCGACGTCGATGCCGGCGTAGGAATCAGCGATGCTCACGTGATAACGATCGAGTGAGTCCTCGCCGAGGAACGAGCGGACGTTCGTCCTCGCGCGGTTAGCGAAGTCCTCTCGGACCTCGAAGCCAACGATCTCCGCACCGGCTCGGAGCATCGCGGTCGACAAGGCCCCCGAGCCAAGCCCGCTCTCGAAGACGCGCATTCCCGGGCCGATATCGGCGAGCATCAGAATCGGAGCGAGATCCTTCGGGTAGATCACCTGCGCTCCGCGGGGCATCTCGAGCACAAAATCCTCAAGCGTCGGTCGGAGCACCGTGTACTCCGCCGCCTTGGTGCTGACGACCGTCACTCCCTCAGCGCGACCGATGATCTCGGAGTGGGGGACGAAACCCGCGTGGCTGTGGAACTCACCGCCGTCGCGTAGTTCGACCAGATAGCGCCGTCGTTTCGCGTCGAGCAGCAGGACTCGGTCGCCGATGGCAAAGACCCGTTGCGTCGCGGACATGCTCACTCCCCTCCCCACTGCGCGTCGAAGGCTCGACGCGCGGTCCGATTCAACACCATGCGAACGGCCACCGGCTCATGGGAAGAGGAGGTGGACTCGAGGCGACAAAACGCACAGGGCGTTTCCGAGCTCGATGATGGCGCGCCGCATGACGGGCACGCCTCAGGTGCACCTTGGCTCTGTGGTGCGGACCTGATGAGCGGAGCCATTCGATCGAGGAAGCCGAGGTAGAAGGACGCCTTCGTGCCGGGAGAGCGCTCATCCATATCGTTCAACGTCTCCTTGTAGCCGGAGTGCCGATTGCCAATCGCCATCGGACACTCCTCGACCACGTAGTCGATTCCACGAATGACGCACCAGGCAGCCATCTCCCGTTCCGTTAGTCGAATCAACGGTTTGACCTTCCGGGGGAATCCGTGGCCCGCCTCGAGCACGGGAAACTGACGGGCGAGGTAGTCGACATCCCACCGAATGGTGTTACCGAGCAGCACCGCCGCCTCGTCATCGAGGTTGTGACCTGTTGCGAGGACGTCATAGCCGAGGCGCGCGGTCTCGCGGTCGAAAATGTGGCGCTTCGAAAGCCCGCAGGCCGAGCAGGGCACCCGTCGAGTAGCGCGGGCGGCGGTCGGGATGTCGAAGCCGTGGTCGGAGCGAAGGTCAACCGTGTGGAGCGTCAAGCCCCGTTCCGCCGCGAACTCGCACGTGATCCGTTGGCTCTCCTCGCTGTACTCGCCGATTCCGAGCCCGATGTAGAGCCCGTCCGCTCGATAGCCGAGCTCGGTCAGCATGTCCCAGAGCGCCAGGGAATCCTTGCCGCCGCTGACCGCCACCAGAATCCGAGCGGACTCATCGAACATCGCGTAGTCGGAGATAGCGCGTTGCACCTGTCGAACGCAGAGTTGCTGCAGATGAGTGGCGCAAAAGTTCGCGTTGTGCCGTGGAAGGTCGACGACCGCCGCCTCACCGCATGATCGACACTTCGACACTCAGCCCCCTGAGATCACGGGTCGGATCTCAATCACGTCGCCGTCGTCGAGCATCGTGTCGGAGGGCACGAGCGTTCCGTTGCGGATGATGAGATGTCCCTCGCGGCTGAGACCAAGATCGTGGAGCACGGCATGCGCGGCTCTCCCGCCAGCCATCTCCACCTCGCGCCTCGGCTGGCGCAGGCGCACGATCACGCGGGCCGTCTCCGCGAGGTCCGAATATCGAGACCCTGACCTCGCCTGAGCCGCTGCACCGTCACCTTCTCGGGACGACGGCGTACCGCTCGAGTTACGGACCGAACGCACACGACCGACCACCCGATGAAGCGCCAACCGGGTTCCGCGCGGACGACACCGCGTCGAACAGCGGTCCTCGCGAGCGATGTCGGCGATGGAAGGCCCACGACGCGACTCAGACTCGTCGGATCTCGACGAAGGTCGTCCGCCGGCGACCCACCCGGCGACCGAGCAGGTAGGCGACTACCACCACGGTCACGCCGACGACGGCACCGACGGTCACGAGGGTCTGACGGCGATCGTCGATGGCGCCGCGAAGTCCGTCTTGGAAGCTCTGGAGGGTCTCGCGAAGGTCCTCTTTCGAGGTGGGGGTCTCAGTCTCGGTGGCCACGGTCATCCTCCTGATCGGTACGAGCGAGATGATCCCGGTTGATACGCGCCAGCGTGAGGATGAGAAGCGCGATCGCCAGCGCGAACACGATCAGATACGGCACCCAGGACCACGTCCAACTGTCGCCGACACCGGCCCATTCGGTCTGGATCGCTCGCAGAGCACCAAGCAGCATCAGCAGGGCTCCCGATCCGAGCAGCACGGCACCGATCGCGCCCCACAGGATCCACCGTCCCGCTCCGCGCAACGGCCCAATGGTCTGATCCTTCGCGTAGGCGATGACCGCGTCGACGACCTCGCTCACGCTTGGGTTCCGACGCTCCGACATGCCCCTATTCCTACCAGCAGAGGAACAACATGCCGCCGACGGCGACCGGATCAGCCCTCAGAGAAGCGCAGTATCGCCTCGAGATCATCGAGCGCGTTGCCGACCGCCGCAAATCGCTCCCCCGGGTCGGTCAGTCGCAGGATTCGCTGACGATCGACTTCCGAGATCGGGGCAATCGCGCCGGCCACGAAAGTCGGACAGATCGTGGTCTCGCCCGGATGCTCCACGTCGTGACCGGCCCGTCTCGCAAGATCAACCGCTCGCCCGATCAAGGTCTCCCCGTCGAGCGTCGTGTCGCTCGTGACGTCAACGAGAGGCTTCACCCTCGCAACGGGGTAGGGATCATCGGGCAACCACTCGGCCACC
This sequence comes from Acidimicrobiales bacterium, assembly GCA_030828465.1. Lineage (GTDB taxonomy): Bacteria > Actinomycetota > Acidimicrobiia > Acidimicrobiales > Ilumatobacteraceae > Casp-actino5. The sequence continues at coordinate 51,292 of JAURCL010000006.1, forward strand.
TCAAACCGATCCGTGCCCACCGTGAGCAACGTGTACCGACCGTCCTCGAGCACGCGGAGGTCGAGCACCCGAGCGAGTGTGCCCACCTCGGAGCGGGTCTCGCCACCCCCGCTCTCCCGTCCACGCTCGATGAGGACCACACCGAACGCCATCTCATCATCGCGGGCGAGAAGATCGCCGATCATCCGCCGATAACGAAGCTCGAACACGTGCAGCGGAAGCACGGAACCCGGAAGCAGGGCGAGGCCGAGTGGGAACATCGGTGTCGGTTCCACGCGGTGACCCTAGGTGTCCGCCGGTCGCTGAGTCGGACGGTGCGCTCAGGGAGAGATCTCTCGGATCGACACGAGGTCGAGTGGATCCGAGATCAGAGCGAGCGCGTTGGAGATCACCGAAACCGAACCAATCGCAGCGACCGCGGGACCCTCACCGACGACACCGAGCACGTCGCTCTCAGCGGCAAACGGGACGAGACCGTCGGGAAGCAGATCCCGGGCGCGTTCCCACGCGGCCAGCAAGGCGCCGCATGAGACCCGGTTGTCCGGACCGAGACCGGATCCGTCGGTCATCGAAACCCCTGCAGCACCCCAGGAAGCCACGAGATCAGCAATGGTCTCGACCCCGGCGGACCGCGTCCCGCGACCAGAGACCCGCACTCCGATCTCCTTGAGTACGAATTCGGCAATATCGGCGTCGCCGGTGCTGAGCATGCCCGCCAGGACCCGCGAGAGCGGCTCCCCTCGGACGGTGGCTACCGCGGGCACGTCGGGCGGCATGGTGCCGGTACGTGGGAATCCCTCAACCACCACACCCCGCGCGCGGAGCAGATCGACCAGCGAGCGAGCCGCCGCCTGCACCGGTTCGAATGCGATGTTTCGCGGGCTCGACGACAATCGGCCGCGATCCACAACGAGCGAATCGACTCGACCCGCCTCGGTCAAGCTGACGCTGGCCGGCCAGTCGCTCGGACGAAGATCGTCGTCGTATCGACTCCCATCGGCGACGACATCGCCTGCGATTCGTTCCACGCCGAGGAGCACCAGCGCGTCGGCCAGTGCCTCCACCGGGGTCCACCAGTTGGGCACCGACCTCATGGCATCGGCGAATGACGCGGTGGCGAGCATCGGATCACCGCCGCCGACGATGTAGAGATCCCCGATGACGGGCCCTTCGAGACCGTCGGCGTGGAGCGACGTGGAGAAGCGATGATCCGCACCGAGCACCTCGAGGGCCGCGGCCGCCACGATCACTCGCTGTAGGGGCCCGGCCCTCACCCCGCCATCGGCCTCCACCCGAAATCCCGATTGGCCACCCACCGCAAGGCAGGAACCCTCCGGCACGGCCTCGACCACGCCCGCGAGCCGCGCCGCGCTCTCGCGCTCCACGACCTCTGACATCAGCGCCTTCGGGACACGACGGAAGGACAGCGCCTCCACCTCGGGGATCCCGACCACTGACGCCCCATCGCTCGGAGGTGCTGACGGGACCGTCACTACCGGGATCGAGCGAACCTCATCGCGCGCCCAGTTCCATACCGCCGCAAGCCCGAGGGCCGGCACGAGAGCGATCGTCACCACGGCCGCGGTTCGGGGCGCACCCGTTCGACGTTCGCTCACTCCGGCCCCAGAACACTCACTCCGGGCCCGGTCGGGTGGGCTCCGAGGGCAGTAGCGAGCAGGTCCCACAGCGGTCGGTATTCACGCTGGTCGTTCACAGTTGGCGCGTTCAGAACCAACGCGAACGTCAACCGCTCTCCGGTCGGCGAGGCGACCACACCGGCGAGCGCTTTCACGGCCGGTGGATCGCGGTCGTACGGCGGATTGCCGAGTGTTCCCGTCTTGGCGAACAGCCGTCCCTCCACCGGTGACCCGAGGAAAGCGTCCGCGAGCGCTCCCGTGGAACCGGCGACCGGTAGAGACTCCTCGAAGAAGTCGCGATCTCGGTCGATGGCGTTCACCAACAACTGGCAGGACAGTCGATTCGACGCGGCGAGCCCGCTCCCATCAACGGGGGTGGCGGTGCCATCGAGCGCGACCGCATGTGCCGCCACGGCGGCCACACCGGCCGCCCGACTCCCGGAACCGGACGCCTTCAGCCCGATTTCCTTCAGCACCATCTCCGCGGTGTTGTTGTCGCTGTTCACCAACATCTCCCGCAAGACCGCCGGCAGTGTCATCGACGAGATCGTGGCGAGAGAAGAACCCCCCGAAGCGACCCCCGACCGCGCCTCCTCGCCGAATTTCACGCCTCGCTCCACCAACAGGCGCTGGAACTCCCGCGCCGCCGCGCGCCCAGGATCGGATCCTCGGTAGTCGTCACCGAGCACGCGCGCATCGTTCACGAGGAGGGCGTCGATCGGCCCCGCCTCGATGCCGGCGATTCCATCGGCCCAATCGCTTGCGTACCACTCATCGTCGTATCGGGAGCCGTCTCCGATCACCGCCCCACTCACGCTGCGCACCCCTCGCGCCACGATCGCGTCGGCCAGCGAGTCGAGGGAGGTCCCGTTGAACACGGGGAAGCGATCAAGGGACGACTCGGGATACCAGTCCGATGAGAGCAACGGGTCTCCCCCACCGACGAGTACGAGGTCACCCTCGATGGCTCCATCAACCGGGTCAGGACCGAGCACCTCAGTGACGAAGGCGTGGTCGTCTCCGAGAACGCTGAGCGCGGCGGAGGCGATCAACACCTTCTGATTGCTCGCGGGGATCACCGAGGGAACGCCCGCGCTAAGCACCGGTACACCGTCGACGGAGACCGAGAGGCAGCTGGTCCCTGGCAGCCGATCGACGAGACCCGACAGACTCTGCGCGAGGACCCCCTGGTTGGCACGACGCGACAGCACGGCGGCTTGGCGCCGTAACGACATCACAGCGCTCGCCGGTGCGACGACCGGCGACGGGGAGTCGACCACGGCCACCGGCATCGGCTCCCCCTCCGCGTGGCCACTGAGCCACGACGCGACGGCAGCGAGAAGGATCGTCGGAATCGCCGCGAGCACGCAGAGAACCACGACAGGGCTCGGACGGGGCTCGCGCGTCACCGAGAGGTCAGCCCCCTGAATCGGGCGTATCGGTAGAGGTGGCCGAGAGCGCGAACCGCGCGATCGCCGCCGGCGTAGCAGAGACGACCCGAGTCAACCACGGCGCGGACCGCCGGATTGCCGGGATCGGCAGTCGCTAACTCGGTGGCGACGAGCACCGGCTTGTTATGCAAGGCCGAGAGTCGAGCGGCCTCCTCGGCGAACCGCCGGTCCTGGCGCTCGTGGTAGTCGACGATGCGACCCAATCCCTGCTCGGGGTGAAATCCGCCCTCTCTCATCAAGCGGGCCTGATTCGATTGGATGCCGATGCCCAGATAGACGACGGCGTCAACGGCATCGTGCTCGACGAGCAACTCCAGCACCTCGGGGATCGTGTCGCGCGTCTCACCCCCCGCGCAGTCGACAGGGTTGTTCCGACTCCAACGCGACGGCAATCGGTCATCGATAGCCGCCATCAGATCGTCGGGCAGATCAGCCAACTCGAGATCACGATCCTCAGCGATGGTGTCGGCGGTGAGCACTCCCCAACCACCCGCCGTAGTGAGTACCGCGACCCGAGGGCCCCGCGGGAGCGGTTGGGTCGCGAAGGTGGCCGCGGTCTCGAAGGCCGCGTCCGCGGAGTCCACCCGGGTCACCCCGATCGCGTCGGCGACACCCGCGAACACTCGGTGGTCGGCTGCGAGCGCCCCGGTGTGACTCGCGGCGGCGCGCGCACCACTCTCGGTGGCCCCACCCTTGAGCACCACCATCGGCTTCATCGCCGCCGCCTCGCGGAGGGCGTCCATCAGTGATCGGCCGTCGGTGATCCCCTCGAGGTAGGCGAGCCCGACAGTGGTCTCCTCGTCGGCAGCGAAGAAGGAGAGGTAATCACCCACGCCGACGTCGGCGGCGTTGCCGGCGGAGACAGCGCGGGAGACACCGACACCGGTCGCGCGGGCCAGGTTCAAGAAGGTTGAGACGAGGTTGCCCGATTGCGAGGCGACGCCGATGGTCCCGCGCGGGGGCATCGGCGCGACGATCTGAGCGCAGAGGGAGGCCGGGGTCGACACCACGCCCTGTCCGTTCGGACCAGCGAGAAGGATGCCGAGCTCGTTCGCGACTGCGACGAGTTCGCGCTGCGCGACAGCACCGTCCTCGCCCGCCTCCCCGTAACCGGCTGAGGTCAGGAACGCGGCGCGTATACCGATCGCCGCGCACTCACGAAGGAGATCGATGTTCGCCGATGCCGGCGTACACACCACCGCGAGGTCGTACTCACCGGGCTCGAGTTCGGACACCGATGCGACCGTGTCCACGCCGAGCACCGTCTCGCGACCGAGATTGGTCGCCGCGACGCGACCGGCGTAGCCCGATGCGAGAATGTTGTGCAGGGCGACGAAGCCGAACTTTCCCGGATGGGACGACGCGCCCGTCACGACAACACCCTTGGGGTCGAAGAGCGCGTCGAAGCCGGGCCGAGCACCGATTCGCCCTGCAAGCGAGGAAACGCCTCCAGCGTTCCCTTCCGAGATCTCGACCAGCGCGTCGACGGCGACCGGGTGACCCTCGGCGGTAACGATCAGAGGGTTGATGTCGACGCTCGCCACCTCGGGGTGTTCGAGCGCGAGACGGCCGAGACCGACGAGGGTGTCGGCGAGCATCCCGCGATCGACCGCCTCCTCCCCTCGGAAGGCGCCCAGCAGGGCTCGAGACTGGAGGGCATCAATCTGACGGTGCGCGTCGGCGAGATCGAGAGGCGCAGGACGAAACACGACGTCGCCCACCGCTTCGGCGAGTACTCCTCCGAGCCCGAGCATCACCATCGGCCCGAAGGTTGGATCGCGCACCACACCCGCGATGAGCTCCCGATTTCCACGGATCATCGGAGCCACCAGCAGAGCGACGGACCCATCCTCGGGCCGAGCGGCTGCGAGAAGGCCGCCGGCCTCAGCTGAGACCGTGGTCTCATCGCCGAGGTTGAGTCGCACCAAACCGCGTTCACTCTTGTGGGCGATCGAGTCGCCGACCAACTTCATGACCACCGGGAAACCGATGAGTCGAGCCGCCTCCACTGCCGCCTCAGGATCGTCAACCACACGCTCGTCCGGGACCAGAACGTCGTAGTCGCGCACGAACTCCTTCGAGGCGGCCTCGGACAGCGTTCGTCCCGCGGGGTTCACAAGAACACCGTACTCAGCACACTCGGTCGCGCCCCGGCAGCTCGCGGTCTCCTTAGGAAGCGCGTTGGACGCCGAGCGCGGAGGCGAACAGGTCGACCACATGATCGGCACGACGTTCAAGTTCCTCTCCACTGAACGGGTCACTGTCGAGAAGGCCCTCAAGGAGCGCCGAGTCGGAGAAGTACGACAGGAGTGCTCCGTAGCCCGAGATCATCAGGTGCCGGGCATCATGCCGGAGGAACGTGCCCCCCGCCATCTCGCGCTCGAAGTACTCGGCGGCTCGGTCGAACATGGGTCGAAGCACCCCAGCGAGATCGATGACCAGATGGTTTCCGCCGTCGATCGCTGCGCGGCGCACGAGACGCACGTAGTCGGGGTTGTCGGCGAAATAGTCGAACCCCGCACGGAGCACAGCCTCCACCTTTTCCCACCCCCGACGGTCGACGGCGGCGGCGGACTCAACCCGCTCGAGCCAGTCGGACAGCAGTCGCTCGAAGGCCTCCTGGTAGAGCAACTCCTTGGAGGGGAAGTGATGCAGCAGGCTCGGGCGCCTGATGCCGACACCGGCGGCGATGTCGTTCAGCGACGTTCCCTCATAGCCCCACTCGGCGAAGCATCGGACGGCCTCGTCGAGGATGAGCGACCGGGTGGTCGCCGCGGGGTGGCGCGACACGCCGTCAATCTAACGGCGCCGTTTCCCCTACCGACCAGTAGGTAGGACTGCTATGGTCGCGGCGTGTTCCTCACCTCGTCTGGGCTCCTCATCCAACTCCTCGTCGGAGTCGCCGCAGGGCTGGCGGTGACCACGCTGGCGAATGTCTGCACCACCGTCTACCTGCATCGAGGCGTCGCTCACCGAGCGATCCGCTTCCGACGACCTGCTGATCTCGCGTTTCGGATCACCCTGTGGCTATCCACCGGAATCCGCGTCCGACAGTGGGTCGCTGTGCACCGCAAACACCACGCGCATACCGACACCCTTGACGACCCGCATTCGCCTGTCGTCCACGGCTGGTGGGCGGTGCAGCGAGGCAACTATCGGATGTATCGCCGGGCCGCCCGCGACACCGAGGTCGTGGCAAAGTACGCCCGCGACCTGCCGCCATCGGCGTTCGACCGCTGGGTGCTCGACCGGCCTCTCATCGGCCTCGGTCTCGGTGTGGTGATCCTCGCCGTACTCCTTGGACCGGTCGCGGCGGTCGTGGCGGCAACGGTGCACATCAACTACTACTTGGCGGCATCTGCGGCCGTGAACGCGATCGGTCACCACTTCGGACGACGGCCCTACAAGAACAGCGCGACGAACCTGCAATGGCTCGCGCTGCTCACCGCAGGCGAGGGCCTGCACAACAACCACCATGCCGCGCCGACCTCTGCCAAGCTCTCGCACCGCTGGTACGAGATCGATCCGGGTTGGTGGGTGGTTCGCGCCCTCACCCTGCTCGGGTTGGCACGGGTGCGTCTCGATCCGAGACGCACCCGACTCGCTCAGTTCGGCGGGTAGACGCCCATCTGGCGACCCTTGTCGGTCTGCCAGAAGATCTCGGCGATCTCGTCGATGTAGGCGACGAGCTGCTCTCCGACCGCCGGGTCCATCGACTTCTTCGCCTCGCCAGCCTGATGGGTGGCCTTCCAGAAGAGATCGTGGAGCTGCGGGAACTGCTCGAAGTGGGCGGGAGCGAAGAAGTCAGCCCACAAAACCATGAGATGGTGCTTCGCCTCCTCGGCGCGCTGCTCCTTGATCACCACACAGCGCTGACGAAAGACCTCATCGTCGGACTCGTGGTACTTCTGGGCGGTCTTGACGACGCTCAGCGCCTCGATCTTGGCCTGCGCCGGATCGTAGACCCCGCAGTAGAGGTCGCAGTGAGCATGCGCCACCGTGGCGGTGGTGAAGAGTCGTGAGAGCATGGAATCTCCTCGGATGGGCGCGGGTGAACCGCGCGGTGGGGTTGGCCCAGCCGACACTACCCTCCGCCCGATGCCGGCGCACGGTCGATCACGAAGGCTCACTCCGGTCCGCCGGTTCGTTGTCGCCGACGTCTCGATGGAGCCCGCCCTTCGCGCCGGTCAGGGTCTCATCGGAATCAGAGGCCTACCCGCGCGCGTCGGCCAGATCCGCTGCGCGCCGCAGCCGGGGACCGACCGATGGGTCGTCAAGAGGGTCACTCGTGTCGACGGCGACCAGATGGACCTCGGAAGCGACAACGCTGAGAACGCGGTCGATTCTCGACACTTCGGCTCGGTGCCCGTATCGCGGAGCTACCTCGTGATCATTCGGGTTCCTCTCCGGTGGATGTGAACCCCTGATGTGAGGACCAGAAGCTCGGAGACCTAGCGTTCCGCCATGGCCGTCTACCTTTGCCACGAGCAGCCCGACCTCCTTGAGTACGAGGCCATCGTCGTCGGATCCCGTCCGGGCGCCGTGAACCTCGACCGAAGCGCCCTTCACCCGGGCGGCGGAGGTCAACTCGGCGACACCGCGGTCATCAGCACCCCAATCGGGCACCGACGAGTCACCGGGATCGAAATCGACAGCGACGGACAATGGTGGCACCTGCTCGACGACCCCTCTGCGCTCGTCGATGGGCCCGTGCTCATCAGCATCGACGGCGAGCGCCGACGTCGGATCGCCGCATTGCACACCATGAGCCACGTACTCAACGCCCTCGTCTTCGAGGAGTTCGACGGCACCCTGGTGACCGGCGCCCAGATCAACGATGACGGTACGGGTCGAATGGACTTCGATCTCAGCGAGGTCGACAACGACCGGCTCCGTGCCCTCGCCGAGCCACTCAACAGAATCATCTCCGACGGGGTCACCGTCACGACCAAGTACGTCTCTACCGACGAGGCGGAATCAACGTCGGGCCTGGTTCGGAGCCTGTCCGTCGCGCCTCCACCGACGCCGGACGGGCGTCTCCGCGTGGTCGTCGTAGAGGGCATCGACCGGCAGGCCTGCGGTGGAACCCACCTCACCAACACCGCGCAGTCTCCTCCCCTGACGATCGACAAGATCGAGAACAAGGGGCGGCGGAATCGCCGCATCCGTTTCAGCGCCGCCGGACCGTTCCCGGACTGAGGACCGGATCCCGGCACCCGAGCGTAGGGTTCTCGCCATGCAGGTGATCTCGGCCTTGTTCGTGGAGGAGTTCAACATGCGTCAGGTCGACGGACCCTCGACTCGACTCGACCTCACCGGTGTCATGTTCTCCCTCAGGGCACCGGCACCTCCTCCGGTCACGATTGAGCCCCATCTCCTGGCACTGATCCACTGCCCACCGAACGAGAGCGGATCGGGGGTGTTCGAGGTGATCGTCACCTCCGACTCCGACCCCGAGTCGCAGGCCGAACAGATCGCCCGGAACGTGAGCCCCTTCGAGGTCGAGCCCGGGAAGTTCACCTATCGACTGGTTCGCGCGGAGATCACCTTCGACGACCTCGGAACGGTGTATGCCCACTGCCGGATCGACCGCGGACGGTGGACCACGGTACCGCTCTCACTGCTCGCCCCTGCCTGATCCCGCTCCCCCGCCGGCGAGGAGGTCACGGTTAGTGTCAACGCCGTGCTGACCGACGAACCGCCGCCGCTCGGCGAGGAACTCGACCAACTCGCCGTCGCCGTCATTAGGGGGCTCGCGATGGACGCTCCCCTCACCGCCAACAGCGGCCATCAGGGGACCGCGATGGCTCTCGCGCCACTCGCCCACGTGCTCTACAGCCGAGTCATGAGAATTGATCCGGCCGATCCGCAGTGGAGCGACCGCGACCGGTTCATCCTGTCCGCGGGCCACGCATCCATCCTCCAGTACAGCCTGTTGATGCTGAGCGGTCTCGGTCTCGAAGTCGATGATCTTCGCGCGTTCCGGTCGCTTGGCTCGCTCACCCCGGGCCACCCAGAGGCCGGTCACACTCCTGGAGTCGAGGTGACCACCGGACCGCTCGGGCAGGGGTTCGCCAACGCCGTAGGTATGGCTCTCGCCGAGCGCCTTCAACGGGAGCGATTCGGTGCGGAAGCCGTCTCGCATCACACCTGGGTGATCGCCGGAGATGGTTGCTTGATGGAGGGTGTGAGCCACGAGGCGGCCTCGCTCGCCGGCCATCTCGGACTCGACCGCCTCATCTGCGTGTTCGACGACAACCGGATCACCATCGATGGTGGCACCGCCCTCGCCTGCGATGACGACGTGAGTGCGCGATTCGGCGCCTACGGATGGAGGGTGCTCGAACTCGGCGATATCGGAGAGGACCTCGACGCGCTCGAGGCCGCGCTCCGCTCGGCCCGCGACGGCGACGGACGTCCGACACTGCTCGTGCTGCGAACCCATATCGGGTTCCCGTCTCCCGATCACACCGATAGCCACGCGGCTCACGGACTGGCCTTCGGCGCAGAGGACGTCGCACGCACCAAAGCGGTGCTCGGAATCCCCGATGAGCCGTTCCACGTGCCCGACGCCCTCGTTAATGCGTACCGGGCCCACACCGCGGCTCGAGCGGCAGTGTGCCGGTCGGCCTGGGAGTCCGCGAGCGCGGCGGTTCGTGCGACGCCTGAGTGGACGGCGACCTTCAATCCCTCGGTTGAGAGCCTGTCTTCGGCGCTTCCCTCATGGGAGATGGGCGCCAAGGTCGCTACTCGTAAGGCCATCCAAGCAGCCCTTGACGCCACCTCCGACCTCCTTCCCGGGCTGGTCGCAGGGTCAGCCGATCTCACGGGGAACACCGGCACCAAGGTCGCTGGGCTCGACGTGCAGTCGTCCGGCGCTCCGTCCGGCCGACAGGTGCATTACGGAGTCAGAGAGCACGCGATGGGCTCGGCAATGGTCGGTCTCGCTCTCCACGGAGGCGCGCTGCCGGTGGGAGGAACGTTCCTCGTGTTCCTCGATTACATGCGCCCGCCCGTTCGCCTTGCCGCCCTCTCGGGCGCTCAGTGCGTCTTCGTGTTCAGTCACGATTCGGTCGCGGTGGGCGAGGACGGACCGACTCATCAACCCGTCGAGCACCTCGCCACCCTCCGCGCCGTTCCGGGCCTTCACGTCATTCGACCCGCCGATGCCAACGAAACCGCGGCCGCCTGGGCCGACGCGGTCGTGAACGACGGTCCCACCGTTCTCGTGCTCTCTCGACAGGACGTCGAGGTGGTGACGGACGGCTCGGCCGTGTGCACGGGAGCCGGGACCGTGGTCGACGCTGAGTCCCCCCGGCTCGTCATCGTGGGCACCGGCGCCGAGGTCAGTCTCGCCGTTCGAGCAGCCGAGACGCTTCGTGACGCGGGGATCAACGCGCGGGTGGTCTCCATGCCCTCGTGGGACCGTTTCCGCTCCCAACCACCCGAGACCATCGCCGCTCTCCTTCCTCCGGGTGTTCCCGTGCTCTCCGTCGAAGCGGCCAGCACCTTCGGGTGGTCTGAGTGGGCCGACAGGAGCGTGGGCATCGACTCCTTCGGTGTCAGCGCTCCCGGCGGCATCGCCCTCGAGCACCTCGGCATCTCCGTCGACGCGGTGGTCGAGGCGGCCCGCCAATTGATCGGAGCGGAGCGATGACCGATCTGGCGCGACTCCACTCCGAATTCGGCCAGAGCATCTGGCTCGACAACCTCAGCCGCGACATCTTGACGAGCGGCGAACTCGATCGGTGGATCGCGCGAGGAGTGCGTGGCCTGACCTCAAACCCGACGATTTTCGCCAAGGCGATCGGTGGGTCGAACGACTACGACAGCCAGTTCTCCGGTCTCATCGGTGATGGCTTGGCTGCAGAGGACGCCTACTGGGTGATGGTGGTTGACGACATCCGAGCTGCTTGCGATGCCTTCGTCGAGCTGTACCGGACCTCGGATCGCACCGATGGCTTCGTGTCGGTCGAGGTCTCCCCTGCTTTGGCCCGCGACGGCTCGGGAACTCTCGAGGCGGCCCGCGACCTGTCGGCGCGTGTCGATCGAGACAATGTGATGATCAAGATCCCTGCCACCGAGGAGTGCCTTGGCTCGATCCGAGGCGCGATCCGAGCCGGAATCTCGGTCAACACCACGCTGATCTTCGGCATCGAGCGTTATGCAGCGGTCGCGGAGGCATACATCTCCGGGCTGGAGGATCGAGTCGCCGATGGATTCGATGATCTGTCCGACGTCGCCGGGGTGGCCAGCTTCTTCATCTCCCGGGTCGACACAGAGGTCGATCGTCGACTCGATCCCGACTCCGCCCTGCTCGGAGCTGCCGCCCTCGCCCAGGCCCGGATGGCCTACCGCGTGTTTGGCGAGCTGTTCTCCGGAGAGCGGTGGGCGCGCCTCGTCGGCCTCGGAGCGCGAGCGCAACGTCCGCTCTGGGCGAGCACGGGAACGAAAAATCCGGCCTACTCGGATGTCTGCTATGTCGATGGGCTCATCGGACCCGACACGGTCAACACGGTGCCGGAGTCGACACTCGCCGCCTTTCTCGATCACGGAAGCCTCGAGCGCAGCGTGGACCGAGACGCCGAACGCGACGAACGCCGCCTCGCCGCTCTGCGCGAGGCTGGGATCGATCTCAAAGAGGTAGCCGATCTGCTCGAGGTCGAGGGCCTGGCCTCGTTCGCCACGAGCTTCGATGAGCTGATCGACGCGCTCAAGACGAAGGCTGGCTCGCTCAGGTGACCGAGCCGTCGCTGGACGCGCTCGTCGAGGAAGCACTCGACCGGGTTGACGGCCCCGACTCGCGGATCGACCGTCGGATCGCTCGATCGCTTCTGACCGAGGCCCTCGGACTTCTCGAGGACCAACCCCATCCACTCGACCTGAAGATCGCCACCAACGCGCTGAAGGAGATGCGCGAGGCCTACGAGATGTTCGCCCCGTTCCGGGATCGGAGGAAGGTCACCATCTTCGGCTCGGCGAGGACCGGGCCCGACGATCCGGTGTACCTCCAAACGGTGAGGGTTGCCGCGGAGCTCGCGAGCCGAGGCTGGATGGTGGTCACGGGCGCCGGCCCCGGGATCATGCAGGCCGGAATGGAGGGCGCGGGACGCGAAGCGAGCATCGGCGTGTCGATCCGCCTTCCCTTCGAGACCGGCGCCAACCCGGTGATCGCCGGCGACGCGAAGTACGTGAGCATGAAGTACTTCTTCACCCGAAAGCTCATGCTGATCAAGGAGTCGGCCGCCTTCGTCTGCCTACCCGGAGGATTCGGCACCCTCGACGAGACCTTCGAGCTCCTCACGCTCACACAAACCGGCAAGGGGCTCCCGGTGCCGATCGTCTTGCTCGACACCCCGGACGACCCCTACTGGGAGGCGGTTGACGCCTTCATCCGCGAGCACCTGGTAGCCCGGTCGATGGTCGACCCGGATGACGTTTCCCTCTATCGGATCCACCATGACGCCAATGGAGTGGCCGAGGAGATTGAGGGGTTCTACACGAACTACCACAGCATCCGCTTCGTCGGTGATCGCCTGATCATCCGCCTGCGTGATCTGCCCTCCCCGTCCCGCCTCGACCAGCTGCGCCGAGACTTCGCCGATCTCTCCCGCGGCGGGTTCATCGAGGCCGTCGAGCCAACCTCGGCGGAGATCGCTGACGCCGACCAACTCGCTCTCGCCCGGCTCGCCGTCGACTACGACACTCGTCACGCCGCCGGCCTCCGCCTCCTGATCGACCGGCTCAACGCGGACTGAGACGAATCACCGGAGCTGCGATCGGAGCAGATTCACCGCCTTGTCGATCGACCGGCGGACCTTTTGCAGCTCGCGGTCGAGCGCCGGACGGTCGCCGCCGTCGGCGCTGGCTCGCCTCAACAGATCGAACATGACGTCATCGAGCTCCGAGGCGACGTCGATGAGGCGTTCGGCGAGGGTGTCGAGGCGGGCGGCGATCGCGTGGTCGATCGGGTCGTCCATCGGCACCCATCGTAGGCTCGGGGGATGAGCGATGAGCCCAACGAGGGAACCGGCGGCTGGACGGAGCGGATCGAAGCGCTTCGCGGCTCGACCTCGCTCCTGCACGAGGCGAGCGCGCGTTCCGAGCGTTTGAAGCGCCTCGAGGATCACCTCCGCGAGCATGAGGTCGAGTACGCGACGGCGTTGACGGCCGATCTCGGCAAGAGCGCCACCGAGGCGTGGCTGACCGAGATCGGATTCGTCATCGGTCAGTCTCGCTACGCGCGTCGACACCTTCGCGAGTGGATGCGCCCGCGCCGGGTGTCACTACCCGCTGTCGCTCGACCCGGTCGCGGACGGGTGGTTCCAACCCCGCTCGGGGTGGTCTGCGTGATCGCGCCGTGGAACTATCCGCTCCACTTGGCGCTGGCCCCGGTGGTCGCCGCGGTAGCGGCTGGGAACTCGGTGGTGGTCAAGCCCTCAGAACTCGCGCCGAGAACAGCGGAGTTGATCGCTGCGAACCTTCCCTCGGTTCTCGGCACCGATATCTGCGAGGTGGTCACCGGCGGAGCCGAGGTCACCGCCGCCTTGTTGACGGAGCGCTTCGACCACCTCTTCTACACCGGAGGCGGACGGGTCGGGAGAATCGTCATGGAGGCGGCGTCCAGGCACCTCACCCCCGTCACCCTGGAACTTGGCGGCCGCAGTCCGGCCGTCGTATGCGCCGACGCCGATCTCTCGGTGACGGCCCGACGACTTGTGTGGGGCAAGTTCGTCAACGCCGGTCAGACCTGCGTCGCTCCCGACCACGTCGTCGTGGAGCGGGCGATCGCTGACCGCCTGACCTCGCTCATCGCTGCTGAGATCGAGGCAGCGTTCGGGTCGGACGCGTCGATGAGTGCCGATTACGGACGCATCGTCAACACCCATCACGTCGACCGACTCGAGGGCCTCATTCGTGAGTCGGGAGCCACCACCGTCATCGGTGGCCAGATCGATCGCGACTCGCGCTTCGTCGCCCCGACCGTGCTCGTCGAGCCAGATCCCTCGTCGTCGGTGCTTGCCGACGAGATCTTCGGGCCGATCCTGCCAATCGTCGTCGTCGACGATCTCGACTCCGAGCTCCGGCGAATGGCGGAAGGGCCGACTCCGCTCGCGCTCTACGTATTCACCGGGTCGGATCAGCGAGCTCGACAGGTGCTCGAGAAGGTTCCGAGCGGTGGAGCCGTCATCAACCACACGCTTCTGCACCTCGCCGTTCACGAACTTCCCTTCGGAGGTATGGGGGAGAGCGGGCACGGCTCGTATCACGGAAGGTCGGGTTTCGACCGGTTGAGTCACCTCCGCTCGGTCCTCCAGCGACCGACTCGCCCCGATCCACGGATTGCCTACCCGCCGTACGGACGAGTGGCTCAGCGCCTGCTGCGACGTCTTACCGGCTAGGCGCTCGTCCAGCGGGTTCCCGAGCCGTCCCGCCAGAACGCGAGCCGGAGTTGCCCCTCCGCGGCGCGCTCCGCGTCGCTGAGACCGGCCTTGACCGCCATCAGCGTCGCGGCGAGGTCGCGCAGATCTCCGAGCATCCGCATCCGATCGGCGTTGACGTCCTTTCCGTAGCCCTGCTTGAACGCCTCGAACCACGCAGGGTCACCGCCCCAGTTCCTCGACCACACCGACATCGGGGCGAGATCCCACTCGGGAGGCGCGATGCACAGGAGGTCCCAGTCCACGAGGACCGGACCGTCCGGCCCGATGACGACATTGCCCGGATGGACGTCGCCGTGACAGAGCACGAGCTCGTCGTCGCCCCACTCATCCCAACCCGCGTAGTCGTCGAGGAGCAATCGAATCGCCGAGAGCGCGTTGGCATCGATCCGCGGGGCGCACTCCGCAAGCAGTGACTCGAAGTCCCACCAGGGAAAGGTTCTCGGGTCGGCGATCGGATGGTCGCCGGGCACCAGCTCCTGTGGCTCCCCTCGGTGCAGGAGGGCGACCGAACGACCGACTGACGTCCAGTCGATCGACCCGACACCAACGGCCCGCCACCATGCCGTCACGATCAGGTCACCGTCGGCGAGAGATTCGTCGCGAGCAACGGCGGGTGCCGCGACCTCTCGCTCCGAGAGGCGAGAGGTGAGTTCGAGTTGAGACTCACCGCGACCGTTGACGTGACCGACTCGGAGGATCACCTGGTCCGAGACGTAGACACGATTCATCGAAGCTCGGAGCAGAGTGGGTTCGGCGAGATTCCATCGCATCGCGGCTGACCTGGCGAGTCGATCCGCGCGATCGGCGTCCAACACCGGCCGATCGACGTAGGGGCGCCCTGAGCGCGCCGCGACCATGACCTCAGTCGCGCTCGGAGCGCATCACCACAACCCGGCCGGGTTCCACCGGGGCACCGTCGACGAGGAGCGTCTCGTCGTCGTTGAGTCGCCCGTCGATCGGGTCGACTCGGCGGTCGAGTCGAGCGCGCAGTTCCCGCTCTCGGTTCGCCATGGCGAGCCTCCCCTCGCGCACGGCTCCCGCCACGGTATCGACACCTTGCTCGGCGCGACGGCGTAGCCGCTCGGCCGCGTGAGTAGGTGACAGACGGCGAGCGGTTCGCACCACACGCCGCCGTGCGGAGCGCGCGCCGCTGATCCCGGCAACAACACCGGCGATAAACCAGGTCAAACGCTTGATCACGCGCGCCGCCTCTTCGACTCTCCGGTGACGAGCTCGAAGCGATCGCCGCCGGTTCTCAGCCGATCGACAGCTCGTTTCACACCCGTCACCACGCCGACCCCCTTGATCACCGGAGTGGCGAATACCCGTCGCGCTGCGCCACCACTTCGACCGACCGCCGAGGAGATCGCCTCCGCCGAGCCGAGCACCCGATCGAAGCGGACAAGGTCCTCTCGGGCAGCTCCGACGGCGTCACGTGCCTGATCGGTGCTGACGCGGAGTTCGCTGATCATGCGGTTCGACTGGTCGCGGAGTTCTCGAACCTCGAGGCGAAGAGCCGCCAAGGCATCGAGCACCCGAACGAGCGCCACGGCGAGTGCTGCCAGGCCGATCGCGCAGAGCACGATCGCGGCCACGAGCACCAATTCACCGGTCGTCATCGTCCCTCCTCGTCACCTGAACGGCGCCGACGGTACCAGCCACGATCGGCGAGTTCATCGGGAAGATATCGCTGCCCCTCCGCCTGAATCGGATCGTCGTGGGGTGAGATGTAGTCGGTCCCATGGCCGAGATCAGTGGCGCCCGAGTAGTGGGCGTCACGCAGATGAGCGGGCACCTCCCCCACGGCACCGGCCCGAACATCGGCACGCGCACCCCAGATCGCCCGCGAGACGGCTGCGCTCTTCGGCGCCCGCGCGACCGCGATCGCTGCCTGCGCCAGGTTGAGTTGTGCCTCCGGCAGGCCCACGAACTCCACCGCTCTCGCGGCTGCGACAGCGACACCCAGTACCGAGTCATCGGCATCGCCCACATCTTCGCTGGCGGCGATCACGATGCGCCGAGCGATGAACCGGGCGTCCTCCCCGGCCTCGAGCATTCGGGCCAACCAGTAGACCGCGGCGTCGGGATCTGAGCCCCGCATCGACTTGATGAAGGCGCTGATCACGTCGTAGTGGTCGTCGCGCCCGTAACGCAAAGCGCTGGTTCCCAATGCTGCTTCGACGTGCTCGAGCCCGACCGACTCCGAGTCAGCGAGCGCGCAGGCCACTTCGAGGGCGGTGAGCACTTGGCGTCCGTCGCCGCCGGCCCGGTCCACCAACAGTTCGACCGCATCATCGGAGGCGGTCGCTCCCTCGGCTGCCAACCCGCGCTGCACCAGGGCTCGGATGTCTTCGCGACCGAGGGGCTCGAGCCGGAAGAGCGTCGAGCGACTCCGAAGTGGAGCGTTGACCTCGAAGAACGGATTCTCGGTTGTCGCCCCGATCAGGGTGACGGTTCCGTCCTCAACAGCGGGCAGAAGCGCGTCCTGTTGCGACTTGGAGAACCGGTGGATCTCATCAAGAAACAAGATCGTCCCGCGGCCCTGTTCCCCGAGGAGCGCGGTCGCCCGCGCGATCGTGGCCCGCACATCGGCGACACCGGCGGTGACCGCCGAGAGTTGCTCGAAGGCGCGTGCGGTGGAACCCGCGATGGCCAGAGCGAGGGTGGTCTTACCGGTGCCCGGAGGGCCCCACAGGATCGCCGAGGTGAGCCGGTCCTGCTCCACGAGTCGGCGTAGCGGTCGTCCCGGACCGACAAGGTGCGTCTGCCCGACGACATCGTCGATGGTCGTCGGCCGGAGTCGCGCGGCGAGCGGTGACTTGGATCTGAGGCGATCGCGAGCCGCGGCACTGAAAAGATCGGCGTTATCCACGCAACATCTCCTCATAGCCCGCCCGTCGGAACGGTGCCACGACGTCGATGAGGTGCTCTGGAGTCATCCAGCCCCAGTCGGCGAACTCGACCCCGTCGGGAGTGGGCTCGATGAGGTCGTCGACGACGTCGAAGTAGAACCATCGGTGCGCCTGACCGATCCGTCCGGGTCGCCGATGCTCCTCAGGGAGCTCGTAGACCGTCCATCGTGACGATGAGCCCGCGCCTCGGACCGCTTCTGGTCCGAGTCCCGTCTCCTCCGCCAGCTCGCGCCAGGCAGCCTGCTCGGGCGTCTCATCGATATCGATGCCACCCTGGGGCAGTTGCCACGCGCCGCGGACGTCCGATCTCTCGAACGCGAGCACCCGGCCATCTCCGCGTCGCACCACGAGGATCACCCCGGCTCGAAAATGGGGACCCGCCACGGGATCAGAGTATTCCGCGCCGAATTCGGGTCCGTCAGCGGCCGAGTTGGCGGAGGCGGCTGCGCACGTCAACGAAGTCGTCGTCATGGGAGAGGATGCGCTCGAACCATCGGCGAGCCGCGATCACGTCGCCGGCCCGGTCGTGGAGGTCGGCCAGCACGTACCACTGCCGGAGATGGTGGTCTCGAACCCGCTTCGGCCGCGCGGTGGCCGGCTCCATCAGCGCGATGGCTCCACCAAGGTCTCCTCCATCGGCGAGAGAGCCCGACGCGACGACTCGGCCCTCTGCCATAACCTCGTGAGACGGCGACATTCCCTTCAACTCGTTCCACACGGACGCCACTTCTCGGTGACGCCCGAGCGCTCGGAGACAGTCCATCAGGACCGGAAGGGTCGACGGCTCCGCCCGCAGGTCCTGCGAGCGCTCGAGGGCAGCGGCAGCCGGCCGCCAGTTGCCCATGCGGTAGTTCGCGAGCCCGATGATCTCGTGCACGGCTGCCACCGAACTGAGCTCACGAACCAGGGCGTTCGCCATCCTCCGCGCGTCACCGAAGCGCTCACGCTCCAGTGCCTCGTAAGCGTTCAGTAGGCGCTCGCGAAGATGGGCTCCGCGCTGCCCGCCACCCGATACCCCATCGATTTCAGCCGCGAGCGTGGGCGACAGATCCGACGGGGCTCGACGGCGCTCGGCGCGCTCCACCGCCGCGACCGCCTCCTCGCGAACCGGTCCCTCATCGATCCATTCGGCTTGCGGTTCCGGTGGCGCGTCCTGGCCGATGCCGCCCTTGCGGCGAAATCCGCCTCCTCGAGACCGAACCTCGGCTGCTCGGCGCTCCGCCTCATTGCGCGGCTCGCGTGCGGGAAGCCGACGGTCTGACCCCTCGGCCCGACCATCGCCGTCGCGATGCCCCACCCGGGGTGAACCCGGACGGCCGCGACCTCCCGGTCGCCCGGCCCCGCCTCGACCTGCTCCGCCGCGTCCTGCTCCGCCGCGAGCCGGTGCACCACCTCGACCGCTTCCACCGGGGCGCCCGGAACCTTCACCGCGACCGGATCCCCCTGCGCGACCACCCGAGCTCCGCCCCCTTGCGTCTCCGGACGGGCGATCCGACGCCGCGCGATCTCCTCCCCCGTCTCGTCGACCGGACCCTCCTCGGCCCCCACCAGTTCCCGAACCCCGACCGGGCCCACCGCGCCGACCGCCTCGGGCTGGACCACTCGGTGAGCCCCGGCCAGCTGCTCCTGCGGCGGGACGACCCCGACTGGGACGACGGGAGGGTCCTCGCTGCTCTGGCACCGAACCGAGGCTAAGGCGGGCGGCCGCCGACGGCACGCGCGGCGCCAGAATCCTTCGTCGGGACGAAAACGACGAGAGGCGCCGGACCGAAGTCCAGCGCCTCTCGAGTGCGAAATCCGGCGGCGTCCTACTCTCCCAGGGGATCTCTCCCCAAGTACCATCGGCGCTGACAGGCTTAACTTCCGTGTTCGGGATGGGAACGGGTGTGACCCTGTCGCTATGGCCACCGAAACTTGTTGTCAATCGGGTGTGCACCCGAGGACTCCAGAGCAAGCACGAGCTGAGCTAAACCAAGCCCTCGGCCGATTAGTACCGGTCGGCTAAACACATTGCTGTGCGTACACCTCCGGCCTATCAACGTGGTGGTCTTGCCACGGGCCTTACTGCGTTAACCGCATGGGAACACTCATCTTCGAACGGGTTTCCCACTTAGATGCTTTCAGCGGTTATCCCTTCCGGAGGTGGCTAATCTGCCGTGCCCT
>JAURCL010000070.1 GCA_030828465.1 Acidimicrobiales bacterium
CGGCGCCCGCGGTGATCTGGACGAGGCCGTTCTCGCTCGGCATGAGCACGGCGGCGACGGCTCCTGGAGTGCCGGTGGTCGCGGAGAACTCGTCGATCGCTGCTTCGATGGCGGCGATGAGCTCGGTGTTGTCGGCGTTGCCGTCGACCGGCGTCGCCGATGGGGCCTCGCTGGCGGGCGCTTCGGTGGTCGGGGCGGCGGTGGTGTCTGCTGTGGCCGCGGCGGCCGGTTCGGACTCGACGGTCGGTTCACCGCAGGCAGCGACGATGATCGACAGCGCCGCGATCACGGTGATGGTGGTGATGTGACGTCGCATGGATCCTCCTCGGCAGCGCGTGCTTGGCGCAGCGAACCTACCGGTCGCTCCGATAGTCGATGGCGACAGAGGCGACACGCATGTACATTTTGTCAAGCGTGATGACGGGGGAGGGGAGTCCATGACGGGTGCGGCACCGCTCACACCGATGTCGCTCGGCGCGTTGCTGCGCCGCATCGACCATGAGTGGACGACCCGCAACCGGATCTTCGATCTCCCGACGGCCCGCATCTGGAGCCCAGAGCCCGATGTCGACCTCGGCTTCGAGTTCCTCGGTCGGCCGTGCGCTACGCCGGTCGGCCCGGCTGCCGGCCCGCACTCGCAGATGGCGCAGAACCTGGTGCTCGCCTGGCTCGGGGGATCGCGCCTCTTCGAGTTGAAGACGGTCCAGGTGATCGACGATCTCGAGATCGCTCGGCCCTGCATCGATATGCAGACCGTTGGATACAACATCGAATGGAGCCAGGAGCTCTCCGTGCCGGAGAGCGTCGATGAGTACGTGAAGGCCTCGATGCTCATCCGGATGCTCAGCGGATGGGAGCCGTTGGCGGAGCATCTCGGTGACGGCCCCGGCGAGCACGTCTTCGATATGAGCGTTGGCTACGACCTTGCGGGCATCTCGGGAGAGAAGGTCGCTGGGTTCATCGCCGCCATGCTCGACGCTCGTCATGTCATCGATCCTCTGCGCGCCGCGGTCGCATCGGCGCCCGGGTCGTTCGCAGCGATGGCCGATCTCGACTTCGACCACCGCATCGCCGACACGCTGACGTTGTCGACCTTCCACGGATGTCCCCCCGATGAGATCGAGGCGATCACGCGGCACCTGATCGATGAGCACGCTCTCGACGTGATCGTGAAGCTCAATCCGACCCTGCTCGGCTATGAGACGGTCTCAGCGATCGTCAACGACGAGCTCGGTTACTCGGACGTGTCGGTGAAGGAGCAGGCCTTCGCCGACGATCTCCAGTTCGACCGGGGCATCGACCTGATCGGCTCGCTCGCGGAGTACGCGGCGGAGCGGGGACGCCGCTTCGGCATCAAGTTGACCAACACCCTCGTCGTCGATAACACCCGGGGCGTGATGCCCGACGACACGATGTATCTCTCGGGCCCGCCGCTTCATGTGCTCGCGAGCACTCTCCTCGATCGTCTGAGCGAGGCGCTGCCGGGACGACTAGCGGTTCCCGGTCACGACGGCGACGTCATGGTCAGTTTCTCCGCAGGTGTCACGAAGGAGAACCTGGCTGACTCCCTCGCCATGGGCGTGAACCCGGCGACGATCTGCTCCGATCTGCTCAAGCCGGGCGGCTACGGACGTCTCGCGCCGATGCTCCGCTCGCTCGCCACGACGATCAGCGAGGACGGTTTCGCTGATCTCAACGCGTGGCGACGCCACCGCCAAGATCGAGCGGTCGCTGCTGGGCACCGCACGACGTGCGCCGAGCATGTGGCCTCGATCCGCGGTGAGGGTCGCGAGCCCTACGCGCTGATCGGCAATTCGAAACTGCCCCGCGAGGTCGACCACGACCTCGAGATGTTCGGTTGTGTGGCCTGCAACTTCTGCATCACCGTCTGCCCGAATGATGCCTTCTTCTCCATCCGGACGCCGGAGGGCTCAGGGCTCGAGGCCCGCCAGCAATATCTGGTCCTCGCCGAGTTGTGCAACGAATGCGGGAACTGCCTGACGTTCTGTCCCGAACGGGGCGACCCGGCGATGATCAAGCCGCGGCTTTTCACCGACGCCGAGGTGTTCGCCGCTCACGATGGACAGGGTTTCTTGGTCGAGGCCGGTCGGGTTATCGACCATCGCGGATCAGACGACGACTCGACCACGGTGGCCGTGCTGCTCGGCGCGCCGGCCGGCGATCCACTCGGGGGAGGCGACCGATGACGACGTTCGAACTCAACGGCGAGCAGGTGACCATCCGCGGTCAGCACGAGCACCTCTTGTCGGCCCTTCGTGATGAGCTCGACGTCACCTCGCCGAAGGACGGCTGCTCTCCGTCGGGCCAATGCGGTTGTTGCACCGTGCTCGTCGACGGCAAGGCGAGGGTCTCGTGCCAGACCCCCCTCGAACGGGTCGAGGGAACATCGGTTGTGTCGCTCGAGGGTGTCGATGCCGCCGAGCGGGATCGCATGGCGGCCGCTTTCGCCGCCCACGGCGCCCTCCAATGCGGGTTCTGCACTCCGGGAATCGTCATGCGCACCAAGGCCATGCTCGACAAGACCGCCGACGGCGAGCCGATCACCCGCGACCGGGCGGCTCGCCTGCTCGGCGCTCATCTTTGCCGGTGCACGGGGTACGTCAAGATCCTCGACGCCATCGAGTCGCTCGCCCGGGATGAGGTGCCGGTGTCGGTTCGCCCCGGCGGAGTCGGCACCCGCGGGGTCAAGTACGAGGCGACGGAGCTCACCCTCGGGGAGCGCGATTTCATCGACGACATGCGCCCCGAGGGACTGCTGCACGGCGCGGTGCACCTCGCGGCCCATGCCCGCGCCGATGTGCTCTCGATCGACACCTCCGAGGCGGAGGCGGTTCCCGGCGTGGTGCGCGTCTTCACGGCGGCCGACGTGCCGGGCGAGTTGCGTTCGGGTCTCATCCACAAGGACTGGCCCGTCTTCATCCCGGTCGGTGGTCGCACCAGTTATCTCGGCGATGTGCTCGCTCTCGTCGTCGCGGACACCCGCGCGACGGCTCGCCGGGCGGCCGCTCTCGTCGAGGTCGCCTATCGCCCCCTCAACCCACTCACCAATCCGGTCGAGGCGCTCACCTCGACCGAGGACGCTGTATGGGAACTCGACGGCAACCGGCTCTCGACGAGCGCCTACGCGCGCGGCGACATCGACGGCGCGCTCCAGTCGTCAGCGCACGTCGTCTCGGAGACCTTCCAGACCCAACGCATCGATCACGCCTTCCTCGAACCCGAGTCGACCCTGGCGTTGCCGGTGCCGACCGGCGCGCCGCTGCCGCTCTCCGGCGAGGTGAGCGGACGAGACCCGGTTGACTTCCGGCGACTCATGGTGTTCTCCGGTGGGCAGGGGATCTGGGATGACCGCAACGACATCGCCCGGATGCTCGGTGTCGATCCGTCGGTGGTGGTGACCGAGTTGGTCAGCAACGGCGGAGCCTTCGGTGGCAAGGAGGACATGTCGAACCAGGGTCAGACGGCGCTCGCCGCCTGGTTGCTCGACCGACCGGTGCGCACCACGTTCAGCCGGGAGGAGTCGTTCCTCGTGCACACCAAGCGGCATCCGATCCGGATGGAGTACACCGCCGGATGCGACGACGACGGTCGACTCACCGCGTTGCGAGTTCGCATGATCGGTGACTCGGGGCCCTACGCCTCGGTCGGCATGAAGGTGCTCGAGCGGGC
>JAURCL010000071.1 GCA_030828465.1 Acidimicrobiales bacterium
CACGCCGCCACCGAGGTGGCGCGAAGGTTGGCCGCGGTGGGGTCGGTCGCCGTCGCTGACGACGCGCGACCCGAGGGTGATGCGATTCGACGCGGGCACGTCGTCGTCGACGGCGCAATCGTCGCCTGGGTCTCCGCTGCCGATGCGGCGCCGAATGCCTTCGAGATCGTCGGCGCGCACACCGATTCACCCGGACTCAGACTGCGCCCGAGACCCGACGCCGAGGTGGAGGGCTGGCATCTCCTCGGAGTGGAGGTCTACGGCGGGATCCTGAACAACTCCTGGCTTGACCGAGACCTCGGAATCGCCGGTCGGGTCGTCGACCGCGAGGGGCGCTCGCTCCTCGTCGATATCCGCGAGCCGATCGCCCGCGTGCCGCAGCTCGCCGTGCACCTCGACCGCGGGGTGAACGATGGACTCGTGCTCGATCGCGAGCGCCATCTCCGCCCGGTGTGGGCCACCGGCGGATCCGCCATCGACTTCGCCCACTGGCTCGGCGAGCGGATCGGCCGAGAGCCGCACTGGTGGGAACTCGGACTCCTCGATGTGCAGCCGGCCGCGGTGCTCGGCGCCGACCGTTCGCTCCTCGCCTCCGGCCGTCTCGACAACCTCGTCTCGTGCTGGGCGGCCACCGATGCCCTCGTATCAGCTGCCCCCCGTCCGGGCTCGATCGCCGTCATGGTCCTCAACGATCACGAGGAGGTCGGATCCGCGAGCGCGACCGGAGCGGCAGGTCCGCTGTTGGAACGGGTGCTGACGCGGGTCACCGCCGCCCACCTCGACGACCCGAACGCTGCCGGGGCGACGATGGCGGACGCCCTGGCGCGCTCAATCTGCGTGTCGGCTGACAATGCCCACGCGATCCATCCCAACTACCCGGAACGTCACGAGCGCGCTCACGCCCCGCTCGTGAACCGGGGACCGGCGGTCAAGGTGAACGTCAACCAGCGCTACGCCACCTCGGCTACCTCTGCCCACCGCTTCACCTCGGCTTGCGACAGCGCTGGTGTGCCCTGGCAGGTGTTCTCATCCCGAAACGACATCCCCTGCGGCTCGACGATCGGGCCGATCACCGCGACCCGGCTCGGTATCGACACAGTTGACGTGGGTGTGCCGCAATTGTCGATGCACTCCGCGCGAGAACTCTGCGGCGTGAACGATCCCGTCTATCTCCGAGACGCCCTGCGCGCGCTCTGGTCGGACCGCTGAGTCGGCGCGGTCACCCGGGCTGAATTAGCGAAACTCAGCGAAGCCGCTGGTCACTCCGGGTCGTACGACCAACCGACCCGGGTCATCGCCAGATCGAACAGACGTTGGAGCTCAGCGTGCAGTCGCTCGGACTGCTCGGCCAGCACCGGCCGCGGCACCCGAGACCCCTCAGGCAGCTCGCCGACCTCGGGCACGATCGGTCGACCGATCTCAACGTGGACCTTGCGCGGGAACACGAACCGTGCACCCTTCGGCATCACCCGCTCCGATCCAGCGATGCCGACCGGAATGATCGGCACCCGGGCCTTCAGAGCGACGTAGACCGCCCCGTCGAAGAGCGGCTGAACGACCGGTCCCTGCTTTCGCTCCCCCTCGGGAAAGAGCACCATCGGCTCGCCGCCCTCGAGAAGCTCCACCGAGCGTCGGAGCGCTTCGCGGTCCGCGGTGCCTCGGGTCACCGGGATCGCCCCGAGGGCCGAGAGCACCCAGCCGACCCAGCGGACCTTCCACATCGAGTCCTTGCCCATGAACCGCAGGCGACGAGCCGTCACGCAGCCGGCGATCGGCGTGTCGACATACGACCGGTGGACCGGCGCGAGCACGAAGGCACCAGTCGAGGGGATGTTCTCTCGACCGACGATGGTCATTCGGGTGTACGAGCGGGTGATCACCGCGACGAGGAATCTCGCCACTCGGTAGAACGCCATCGACGCCCGCGAGGAGCCGACGACAAACGAGTCGGGTCGGCTCACCGGTCACCACCGACAGCTCGTGTCTCGACCTCGCCGACCACGGCCGCGACCACCTGATCGATCCCGAGATCCGAGGTGTCGAGGGTGACCGCCGCTGGATCGACCGCCAAGGGGCTGGCAGCCCGGGTCGAGTCGAGTCGATCACGCTCGATGATCGAGGCCTCCATCTCATCGACATCACCGCCGGCCTCAGCCACCCGACGCTCCGCTCTCACCCTCGGTGACGCGGTGACGAACAACTTGAGGTCGGCATCGGGGAACACGACGGTGCCGATGTCGCGGCCCTCGACTACCCCGCCGCCGCGCTGAGCCACCCAGTCGCGCTGGGCTTCGACGAGCAACGACCGGACCCCGGGATTCGCTGCGACGAAGCTGACCGAGGAGGTGACCTCACGACCGCGGATCTCGCCGGTCGCATCGACGCCGTCCACGATCACCCGCTCCTCGCCGACGGTCATCTCGACCGAACCGGCGACCTCGAGCACCGCGACCTCGTCGCGCGGATCGACCCCGCGACGCAACACCGCGAACGTCACTGCGCGATACATGGCGCCGGTATCGAGATAGCCGACCCCTAGTCGCTCAGCGACCGCGCGACCGACCGTCGACTTGCCGGCACCCGCAGGACCGTCGATCGCGATGATCGGTCCGCTCACCAGCTGGTCCCCTGAGGCCGACCCTCCTCGTAGCCAGCGTGGCTTTGCACCCCGACCACCGCCCGCTCTCGGAAGCCCGGGATGTCTGAGGCACCCGCGTAGGTGCAGGAGGAGCGAACACCGGCGACGATCTGGTCGATGATGTCCTCCACACCGGGCCGCGTCGCGTCGAGATACATGCGCGAGGTACTGATGCCCTCCTCGAAGAGTTCCTTGCGCGCGCGCTCCATATCGGCCTCATCGCGACTGCGGTGCTTGACCGCCCGATTCGAGGCCATACCGAACGACTCCTTGTAAAGGCGGCCGTCGGTATCTCTCAGCGTGTCGGCGGCTGATTCGTAGGTGCCAGCGAACCAGGAGCCGAACATCACATTCGCCGCTCCACCGGCGAGGGCGAGCGCCACATCACGAGGGAAGCGGACGCCGCCATCAGCCCAGATGTGGGCACCGAGGCGCTCGGCCTCCGCCGCGCACTCCAACACGGCCGAGAACTGCGGCCGTCCGACACCGGTCATCATGCGCGTCGTGCACATGGCACCCGGCCCCACACCGACCTTCACGATGTCCGCGCCGGCCTCCACCAAGTGACGGGTGCCGTCGGCCGTGACCACATTGCCGGCGACGATCCTCGCGTCCGGCACCGCCTTGCGGACCGATTCGACCACCGAGATCATCTGCGACTGATGGCCGTGAGCGGTGTCGACCACGATCACGTCGACGCCGAGGGACACCAACTCTCGCGCTCGACCCACCGGATCCGCGTTCATGCCGATCGCGACCGAGGTGAGAAGTCGCCCGGCTTGGTCGAGCGCCGGGCGGTAGATCGATGACCGGAGCGCGCCGCGACGGGTCATCACGCCGAGCAACCGGCCGTCGTCGCCGATCACCGGCGCGACCGAGAGCCGGTGCTCGCCAAGGACGTCGAAGGCC
>JAURCL010000072.1 GCA_030828465.1 Acidimicrobiales bacterium
GAGGCCGAAGAGGAAGATCAGCTCATCCGAAGCGCCGCCCTTCTTATAGGCGATGGTCGACGGCGAGCCCCCGACCAGACCTGCACACTCGATGGCGATGGCGCTCCCCGCGGGGACCTCGAACTCGCCTGAGGTTGCGTCGCCAGCGCCAGCGCGAGCGCGGAGCTTGAGGAAGGCGCTCGCCGTGGTGCTCGTGTTCTGGACAGCGACGCTCGTGAACACGAGAGCCGCCGGCATCGCAGAGCCAGTTCGCGAGTCGGTGACGTTCGCGGAGGTGACGTCAGTCCAGTCCGTCGAGGCGTTCGAGGACGTGTCAATCGTCCCGGTATAGCCCGCCGTTCTTACCGGTTGGGTTGTGTCTGAATAGCGGGCCATTTAGGACCTCCCTGTAAATCGGTGCTCAGCGGCGTTGCCCCCGACCAAAAGCCCGAGAGCGGTCTGAATACTGAGCAAAACTTCAGTACTTGCAGAGTCTAGGATAGCGAGGAGGACGGTAGAGGCAACCGATACGAGATAGGCCGCCATTTTGCGCCCCCCGACAGCAGAGATCACCTTATGCGAGGTCGGCGATCTGGGGACGGTAGACGACGGCGACGGTGTCGAGGTCCCGCTCTCGGGTCCCGACTCCCTCGCGATATCGTCCGTCGGGTCCGTTCGCCTTGGCGTTCCCCTCCCATGTGGTATAGCCTCCGGCGCCGGGTTGTCGGCAGATGGTGATATGGTGTCCATAGGGCTTCTTCTCCCGGTCCGCTGGGGTTGCTGAGGTATTCCAGACAACGACGATGTCTCCCGGCCTCATCGCCGCGGTCGGGATACGTCGACTCTGCCAGTCACGCCAAAGACGATAGGTACTCGGGAAGGTGCGCTTCCGGATGTCGAGCTTGACCGAGCTCCAGCAGAACGCCGCGAACGCTCCGCACCACGCGAAGTCCCCGTTGCGCTCGTAGGGGTTGGCGCCGTCCTTCTTCATGTTTGCGTCAGGCCAATTCAAGCCCTCGTCGCTCCGTATGTAGACATTGATCCGGTCGACGTCATGAGCTCCGCCCTGACCCGGCTCCGTCACGTCAAGCTCCCATTCCTCCTCGGCCCTCTTCGTCGCCTTGAGCGCCGCCTCGACGATGGCGTCGGTGAGCGGGTCGGCGTCTCCCGCGCGGCCGTCATCGTGGGGGAGGTCGATATGCGACGCGGCGAGCTCGCGGGTCTTGTGCCGGAGCTCATGCTTGATCACCTTGAGCTCTGCCTCGAGCGCGCTCACGTCCGCCTTGAGGCTCTTTAGCGTAACTCTCATAGGTACTTCCCTCCCTCGTCTGATGCGGCGCCGAGCGTCCCGGTAGCGTCGGCGAGATATGCCCGGAGCTGATGACGGCTCGGGGCGTTGTCGTAGATCGTCGGCTCGATGTGACCCACGGCGGACGCGACCCCATGAGCCCCGGTGAACGTGACCCGGTTAGTCGCGAGGTCGACGCTCTGGATCGTCAGCGTCGTCGGGTTGTCCTCGTCGCCTGGAGGGATGTAGTCGATGACGTCGCCGGCCTCAAAGAGCGCGAGATCCTCGGTCGCATCGCCCGCGGGCGTCCGGCCTCTCGTATAGGTGAGAGACGCGAACTCGAGGACAGTCACGGAGATCACCGCGACCACCTCGGCGCTCGCGTTCCAACCTCGAGCGTCAAAGCCATAGTGGAGGAGCTCCACGTCGACCCCCTCGCCGGTCAGCGACTGCCGGACCGAGCGGACGAGCCCGAGACCATCCGTCACGCCGTAGCCGTCCCCGTAGCCCTTGAGGTGAGGAGAGGAGACCTGGACCATCGCTCCGACCTCGAGGAGGTGTCCCTTCCCGAAGCCGACGCTTCCCCGCCACGTCCTCACCGGGTCGGAGGCGAGGCGGAAGATCCGCGTGAAGAGCGGTCGGAGCGCGGAGTAAAGGTCGGCGCTATTCTGCCCGAGCGACTCCGCCGTCGCGCCGTATAGGTCGAGGTCCATCGAGAGCCGCTCTTGCGAGTAGCTCTGGATCGCGCGCTCGTTATTGACCGTCACCTCGCCGAGGAATTTCGCCTCGACCGGGTCGTAGTCGTAGCTGATCACGAGCTGATTTACTGACGCCTCATGAACTCCCCACGACGGCGGAGGGTCAACGATCCAGTCCCCCGCCTCGATGGTCTGTTGTACTCGTGAGACCTGCTCCATCCCGACCGGGATGAGGGTCAGCTTGAGCCGCTCGTTGTCGGTCCCCGACCGGCGGAGGACGATGGCGGCGCCGAGGCTCTTGAGGATGCCCTCGACGACGTCGAGGATGTCGACGTCATCGCCATCGAGCGCGAAGCTCATATCGGAGAGCCGCGTCGCGGCGGAGACCGCGAGAAATGACTCCTCGTCAATCGCCGTGCTCGGCAGGTTCAGCCCGATAGCGGAGACGTCGTAGGTCCCATTGATCTGGCCTCCCCCACCCGACTCGAGGAGCCGGAGGAGGATCTCGCCCGCGGGGACGTTGTCGAACTGGTTGGAGAGCGCGACAGTCGCGCGAGAGTCGCTCCCGCGCGACGCCCAATCGACTATCTCGACGAGGTCTTGGCGCTGACGCTCGGCGACGTGGAGCTGGTAGCCGACATCGACCCCGCCATAGACGACAACGGTTTGATGCGTCACCGCGATGGTCTGCCGGATCACGTCATCGCGGCGCCGGTCGTAAGAGACGACGGAGACATGAAATGGGTCGGCGCCAGCGACCGAGGGGATGCCGGGGAGCTGGTCGGTGATGAGGAGACGGCTCTCGCTCGGTTGGAAGAAGCCGAGCGCATAGTCGCGCACATTGTACGCCTGTAGTTTGATCTCGTCGGTCTGCCACGCGCGCCGGTAAAGCTCCGCATCGCGTGAAGCCGCATCGTGTGGGTAGTGACGAGGATAATCACTTCTCGATGGTTGCGCCCAGTCGATAGGAATCGCCATGAGCTCGCGCTCTCCGAGCGGAGGTCGAGAGCCGTTGCGTGACCAGTAGCGGAAGTCGATCAGCCCCGCATCGACGAACCGGACCGCGGAAGGGTGAGACCAAAACCAAATGTGGTACTTGGACCGCGTGTTAGCGAAGGGGAGGAGGCGGAGCTGGAGGCGCCCGCCATCCTCGCCGAGTCTGACCTGGACATAGCCGCCGTCGATACCACTGACCGAAGAGGGAGCGGCGGCGTTGAAGTTCTTAATAAACTCGCTCGGCCACGCGATCAGCCCGGTCTCCTCGTAGCGTTTAATCTCGCGATTCGGGAGGAGATAGCCGTGGTCGTCCCGATGATAGTTGGTCATCGGCCTCGGGTCGTCCATATCGTACCCGACATTGACTCCGCCGACTGTTCGATATCCGAATACCCTGAACCGGAGCATTGTCCCGTCGTTTCGCTCGAATCCGAGCGAGCCCTGACGAGGATGCTCATGATAGATCGAG
>JAURCL010000073.1 GCA_030828465.1 Acidimicrobiales bacterium
ATGGTCGAAGACCTCGCAAAGTCCAGGAATTTCTCAAACTATGGGAAGAAGATGTTGAAATATCAAGGACAGAAGACGTACGCGCAAGCGTTGGTGAAGGCGAAGGCGCTCGTGGCCGACGCCGTCGACCGCATCGCGGCCTTCGACTCCGATCAGTACGACGAGTTGCTGGCCACCGGCGAGACCGCTATCGCCCACGGGTACTCCGGCAACATGGTCGTCGGAATCGACGAGGCGGAGAACCCTGACAACTACACCTACTTCGTCCCGGAGGAGGGCGGCACGATCTGGACCGACAACATGGCCATCCCGTTCGATGCCCCGCACCCGTGCACGGCCCACACGTTCATGAACTTCATTCTCGACGCCGAGAACGGCGCGCAGTTGAGCGAGTGGAACTACTACGGCAGCCCGAACGAGGCGTCGGTGCCTTTCATGGATCCCGAGTTCCTCGCCGACGAGACCGTCTACCCGTCGGATCGCTCCAAGCTCGAGTTCATCACCGACACCGGTGACTTCGAGACCGAGTTCTCAGACGCGCTGAGCGAGGCCAAGGGCTGACCGAAGCCGACCTGCCCGGCGACGGGTAAAGAACACGTGAGAATGGCCCGCTGCGGGAAGCAGCGGGCCATTCTCCTTGTTAGACACAGTCCATGAGCCAGTTGCCTCCGCCTCCTCCACCGGTGGCCACCGAGCCCACCCGGCGCCGCCGCCCCGGTGCCGCCGCCGGGATCGCGCTCGCTTTTGTTCTCGCCTTCGCCGGAGGAGCGACCGTCGATCTCGCGTTCTCCGGCTCCGACGAGTCCCCGAGCGCACGGCCGGTCGATGCCGACACCGTCTCGTTTGAAGTCGGACCCGAGCGCACCGAAGCGCTCCCGCGTCTTGACGTCGCGGCCGTGGCCGAGTTCGTCGGCCCGAGCGTCGCCACGGTCATGGCCGATTTGGGTGGCGGCCGTTTCGGTGCGGGTGGCTCAGTTGGCACCGGCATCATCACCTCGTCCGACGGGGAAATCGTCACCAACGCCCACGTCGTCGAGGGCGCGACGGAGATTCGGGTCCGTCTCGCCGGTGAGACCGAACCCCGCTCCGCCGAGCTGCTCGCCTACGACGTCGGCAACGACCTCGCGATCATCGATATCGAGGGAGACGGGTTCCGCCCGGCGACCTTCGTCGCGCCCGACTCCGTGCGGATTGGAGATGAGGTGATGGCGATCGGGTTCGCGCTCAATCTCGACGGAGCGCCAAGCGTCACCCTCGGCATCGTGTCGGCGCTGAACCGCACCATCGTGACCGAGAGCGGTGCCCTCGACGGCCTCGTTCAGACCGACGCGGCGATCTCATCGGGTAACTCCGGCGGGCCGTTGGTGAACGCGCTCGGCCAGGTCGTCGGCATCAACACGGCCGTGGCTCGCGGCTCAGCGACCACCGCGGCCTCCAACATCGGCTTCGCGATCTCCGCCGAGGAGGCGCTGCCGATTCTCAGCTCGCTTCGCCAACAGGCGGGAGGAACCCCACGCCAAGAGGGCTTCCTCGGGGTCGGACTCGACGACCGCACCGATGGCGGTCTCGGGGCCCTGATCACCGATGTGCGCGCCGACACCCCCGCGGACACCGCGGGGATCGAACGGGGTGACATCGTCATCGCCATCGACGGCTCACCCGTGGAAGGGGTGGCGGGCCTGATCGCGTCGATTCGTGATCTCGAACCGGGTGACCTGACCGTCGTGACCGTTCGTCGCGACGATGAGTTGATCGACCTGAGCGTGATGCTCGCCAGCCGGCCCGACTCCTGAGGCCTCTCGGAATTCTGGTCCTCCCTGCCCGTCTAGGTTGAGATGATGGGCGCGGCCGCCGACGCGATGAACGGGGCGACCAGACCCCTTGGGTTGGGTTACTGGCCGCTTCCCGAGGACGAGCCCCGCGTGTCGCTCAATCGGGAGCCGATCCGACTCGTCTCGAGCGACGGTGCCCTCGTGACCGGCATCGTCTGGACGCCGTCTCATGGTCGCGCCTCGCGCACCTGGACCCTCCTCGCGCATCCCCGCGGCGACTTCTCGGTGCACTACGCGGCGCCACTGCTCGCGGCCGCGGGCTTCCCGGTAATCGCCTTCAACACCCGCTACCTCAACAACGACACCGACTGCCTTCATGAGCTCGCGGCCCGCGATGTGGTCACCGCGCATGACGAGGCCATCCGAAGGGGAGCGGAGTCGGTCGTGCTTCTCGGGAACTCGGGCGGTGGTTCGCTGATGGCCCTCGCCCATGTCGAGCACGGGATCGGCGACGCATGGGTCGGGCTCGCTGCTCATCCGGGCGAGGGGGTGTTCATGGGGCAGGTCATCGATCCCTCCGTGGTCGACGAAGATGACCCGCTCTCCGTCGATCCCGACCTCGACATGTACGACCCCGAGAACGGCTGGCGACCTTGGCCGGAGCCCTGCTCCTACGACTCCGACTGGCTCGTGCGATATCGCGAGGCGCAACTGGAGCGCGTGGCTCGCATCGACGCCCGCGCGCGGGAGGCGATCGAGGTGGCCGGTCTTGCCAAATCTCAGTCCCGGGCGATCGACCGCCGGGTCGATGCGGGAGGTTGGGGGAGGGCGCGCCGCCGCGCCGTGAGCACGCCCTATCTCACGATCTATCGGACGCTCGCTGATCCGGCCTATCTCGACCCCTCCATCGACCCCGACGATCGGCCGCTCGGCAGTCTCTTCGCCTTCCCGGACCCCCTCGACGCCAACTACGGCCGCGGCGGTCTCGCCAGAGTCATGACGCCCCGCGGCTGGCTGAGCACGTGGTCCGCCCTCTCGAGTCGGGCGCGACTCGCGGACACCATGGCCGAGGTGAGTGTGCCGACCCTGCTGGTGCACCCGACGGCCGATACCGAGATCCGGCGGCACCAGGCCGCCGCGATCGCCGCCTCCTCGGGGGCCACGGATCTCACCTTCCACGAACTGCCCGGTGCCCCGCACTATTTCGAGGGTCACCGGCCCGAGGCGATGGACCTCGTGACGGAGTGGATCCGGGCCCGCTTCGGCTGAGATCCGGCCTGAGACCACAGAGTTGGAAGGCGCCGAGGCGCCGATAGCATCCCTTCCTCGTGTCCGGGGACTTCCCGGCGCGGAAGGCAACCGATGTCCGTGCGAGCCCGGTCTGACCGGGGACCTCACGGCGACAACCAGACAGCGTGCTCCGCATGCCCGATGGGCAGCGGAGCATTTGCGTGACCAAGGGCCATGCGGCCCTGAGCGACAGGACCGAACCGGATGGCCCGGAGCGGTCCGACCAGAGTGGATAGCCCCTCGGGGCTCGATCAACGAAGAGGAAGCCGTCATGGCACAGACAGCGATCGTCGGCGAGAAGGTCGGCATGACCCAGCGGTGGGTCGATGACCGGATCGTCCCGGTGACCGTGCTGCGG
>JAURCL010000074.1 GCA_030828465.1 Acidimicrobiales bacterium
TGGCGGTGACGTTGAGCGAGACTGCGGCCACACCCGAGGTGGGCACGCCACCGCGGCCGAGGACCGGCATCTCGAGGACGCGGCCGTCGCTGATCCGGCCCGGAGCGATGCCGCCCTGGCCGGTGCGGGTGTCGAAGAGGCGGTTGGGAGCGATCGCCTGCAGCGTCGACACCGGCGAGTCGTCGGACCCGCCGCCGCCGCTGGAGCCGCCGCCACCACCACCGCTGGAGCCACCGCCACCGCCGCCACCACCACCGCCGCCGCCGCCACCACCACCGCCGGAGCTGGGCGGGGCCGAGGGCACGGCGGTCGCGGATTCGGAGACGACACCGGTCTTCCCGAGGCCGGCTGGGGCGACAGAGAACGCGTACGTCGTACCCGACGAGAGCCCCGAGATGGTGCAGCTCGACTCGTAGTACGCGGCGGTGCACGAACCCGACGGAGAGGCGGTCACCGTGAAGGTGCCGACCGGGGGAGCCGTCGCGGCGGGCGTCGCGCTCGGGGAGACCACGGTCCACGAGACGGTCACCGAGTTGACCCCGGCCGTCGCGGTCACACCGGTCACCGTGGTCGCCGGAGCGGCCGTCAGGTCGTAGATGGTGGTCTCGACGTTGAGGAATCGATCGGGGGAGTCGGAACCCCTGTTGCCGACGACTCCCGTGCGCCCATCGGCGATCAGCATCGCGGCGACATCGTGGGCGCTCGCGCTCGGGTACTGGGTACGAACCAGCGCAGCCGCGCCTGCCACGTGCGGGGCCGCCATCGAAGTGCCACTCAGCGTGTCCGTGTCGGACGTTCCCGTGATCGAGGCCGCCTCGATCGACGAACCCGGAGCGAAGATGTCGACGCAGGAGCCGATGTTGGAGAAGTAGGAGCGCTGATCGTCCGACGAGGTCGCTCCGACGGTGATCGCGGTCGGCTCACGCGCCGGGCTGTAGTAGCAGGCGTCATCGTTTGAGTTGCCGGCGGCAACCACCACGACGAACCCGGCGTCGACCAGATTCTCCACGGCGGCGTCGAGCGCATCGGAGGCTCCGCCACCGAGGCTCATGTTGACGACGCCCTGCTTGCCAGCGAGGTCGTAGTCGGCCACCCATTCGAGACCTTCGACCACACCTGAGGTGGTGCCTGAGCCCCAGCAGTCGAGTACGCGCACCGGCACGATCGTCGCCCGGGTCGCGATGCCGTAGTTGGTGCCGGCTGCGGTGGAGGCGACGTGCGTGCCGTGCCCCTCGCAGTCGGAGGCGTCGTTGTCGCTGTCGACGATGTCGCGACCGGTGGTGAGGCGGGCCCCGAAGTCGTCGTGGGTGCTGACTCCGGTGTCGACCACGAAGATCACCGATCCCGACCCCCGGTCGGCGTCGCCGTTGGTGACCGAGGAGTCGCCCCGGGTGGACAGCACGCCATCGAGGGAGTTGGAGGCCTGATCGACGCGGTCCTGCCCCCACGAGTTGATCCAACTGCGGTCGGATCCCGGATTGGAGGCGACCACCGCCGCGGAGGCCGAGGATGGTGCTGAGGTGCCCGAGGAGTTCGTCGCGGTCACGGAGAAGGTGTACGAGGTGCCGGAGGTCAGCCCGGTCACCGTGCAGAGCTTCGGACCCGCTGACCAGGTGCAGGTGAGACCGTCGGGGTTCGAGGTGACGGTGTAACCGGTGACCGCCGGGACCGCCTCGCTTCCCACCCAGCGCACTTGCACCTCGCCATCGGCAACTGCCAGCCCCTCCACATCGGTTGGCGCGGCCGGAGCGCCGACCGTCGCGAACTCCCAGTTGAGGGTCACGTCCCCGCCGGTTTGGCCGAACTGATTGACGCGGAAGTGGTACTCCGTGCCCGAGGTGACATCGAGGGTCACCGTGCTCTGGAAATAGGTGCCCGTCTGGCGGGAGTCATCGTTGTAGATGAGTCGCGTCAGCGAGGGGAGTGAGGCACCCGAATACACCGCGAGCACGGTGTCGAAGTTCGAACCGAAGGTGTCGACTGTGAGACGGCCCGAGTCGGGAGCCGTCCATGAGAACCAGATGGTGGCGCGGCCCGAACCGACGTCGATCGACGGCTCTCCCGATTCGAAGGTGGCGTCAGCGCTCGAGTCGCTGACCGAACCCGAGTTCCCCGACAGCTCCATGGAGGCAACGAAATAGTCGTTGTTGGTTCCGGCCGAGACTGTCACCGCGTTGCTCGCCGCCGAGGCTGCCGAGACTCCCGCCGAGTTCGACGCCAGAACGGTGAAGGTGAAGGCGCCCGGCGCGAGCGATGAGATGTCGCACTGGAGCGGACCGGAGGTCCACACGCAGGTGAACGAGTCGTCCTCGACCGCTGAGGCGACGTAGCGAGTGATCGTCGCCCCGCCGTCATCGGCTGGTGCGGTCCACGCGATCGTTGCCGTGGTGTCTGACAGGGTTGCGGTGACACCGGTCGGCGCGTCGGGGGCCGTCGCGTCACTGTCGCCACCGTCGCCTGGGTTGATGTAGAGGAGGGCGTCGGGGGAGTCGGGGCCACGGTCGGTGAGGAGGCCCGCGGTGAACGACGAGAGCAGCGCGTTCTCGACCTCGGAGTAGGTCGCCGTCGTGTCGGCTCCCCAAATGGCAGCAGCGGCCCCAGCGACATGTGGGGATGCCATCGAAGTGCCGCTGATGGTGTTGGTGCCTCCCGTGTACCAGGCCGAGGTGATCGACGAGCCGGGCGCGAAGATGTCGAGGCACGACCCGTAGTTGGAGAACCCTGAACGGGTGTCGGTGTTGGTGGTGGAGCCGACGGTGATGACGCTCGGCTCTCGGGCCGGGCTGTAGTAGCAGGCGTTGTTGCTCGAGTTACCGGCGGCGACCGCGGTGATGATTCCGGCGTTCACGAGGCTTCTCACGCCGGCGTCCATCGACGACGACGCGCCTCCGCCGAGCGAGAGGTTGGCGACGGCGGGAGCGCCTGGGGTGTGCTGCGTGAGCACCCAGTTGATGCCGGCGACGATGACTGAGGTCGATGTGCTGCCGCTGCAGCCGAACACCTTGACGGGCACGATGGTGGTGCCGTCAGCAACCCCGTAGGTGGCGCCGCCGACGGTGCCCGCTACATGGGTGCCGTGGCCGTGGCAGTCGGTCGCATCAGCGTCGTTGTCGTAGGTGTCGATTCCGGAAGCGAGCCGCGCTCCGAACTCGGAGTGGGCGGCGACGCCGGTGTCGATGATGTACGCGGTCACCCCGGTGCCGTCACTGCGATCGGTGTAGGAGCCGTCGAGCGGGAGCGACACCTGATCGATGCGGTCAATGCCCCAGGTGGCGCCGGTCTGGGTC
>JAURCL010000075.1 GCA_030828465.1 Acidimicrobiales bacterium
TCCGCTCTGCCACCGTTCCGTCCCCCAACCTACCGGTGACCCGCGCCCGTGTCGGAGGGCCCGGATGGCCAACTCGCCATGACCGGTACACTCGCCCGTGCTGGAGAGGTGCCAGAGCGGCCGAATGGGGCGCCCTGCTAAGGCGTTGATCATGCAAATGATCCGTGGGTTCAAATCCCACCCTCTCCGCCAGTCGACGTGCCGGGCCCTCGGGTCCGGCACGATCGCGTTCCGGCGTGAGACGTTCCCGGATGGCCCAACTTCGGTGGAGGGGTGACTCGCTCGGCAATTGTTGCGAAATGATGACGACACGACGAAACTGGGCGCATGCGGCCCGGTTCCGGACGCCGACCGACTCCGCGTCGTCGAGAGCACGGGCTCCCGTCGGAGGACACCACGGAGTCGCGTGGCGCGAGGCGCCCTGAGGACGACCCGCTTCAGGATGAGTTCTGGGGAGATCTCGGAGAGTGGCCCGAACTCGAACCGGCCGCTGACCGCACCCCCGCTGAGCCGCGATTCCACGACGACGACACCGATGCGATGGCGAGCCTCTCCGAGCGACTCGGGTTCGGTGCCCTCGACCCCTTCGTGACCAGGGTCGCTGCGATCGTGCTCATCGGACTGCTGATCGTTCCCGTCGTGTGGGCCTCCCGCGATGATGCCGACGAGTCACCCGCCCCGATCGCCGAGGCCGCTGGACTGGTGGAGGAGATCGCCGAGTCCGTCCCGGAGGCACCCGAGGCCGATGTTCCTCCGGCCATCATCGAGGTGGCAACGACCCCCACCATCGACCCGACGTCGTTGCCGATCGCGACGGTGCCGGAGAGCTCGCAGACGGCAAGTGGCGTGGTGGCGAACGAAGCGCCGACGGTGATCAACACGCCCGACTGCGGCGAGTCGTACACCGTTCGCTCGGGGGATGCATGGAGCCTCATCGCCGACCGTGCCTCGGTGTCGACCCGCGCGCTGCTGAACGTGAACGCCGCGACCTCCGACTCGATCATCCACCCCGGTGACGAGATCTGCCTGCCCGTCGGCGCCACCACCCCGGCCCCCTCGTCGCCAGCGGTCGCCACGCCGCGTTGCGGCGATGCCTACACGGTTCGCTCAGGGGACGCTTGGAGTCTCATCGCTGACCGCGCGTCGGTGACCACAGGTGCTCTGCTCGCGGCCAACGGTGCGAACTCGTCGACGCTCATCCATCCGGGTGAGGAGATCTGCTTGCCGCCCGGGGCCCGCATCTCGGTGCCAGCCACGACAACTCCGCCGCCGACCACCACGGTTGCCAAGCCACCCGCGCCGAGTCGCACGGAGGCCGAAGCGATCATCCGCGAGATCTGGCCCGATGATCTCGAGGATGAGGCCGTGCGCATCGCCTGGCGGGAGAGCAACCACATCGCCACAGTCGAGAACTGGTGCTGCCTCGGTCTGTTCCAGATCTATTGGAACGTCCACCGTGGCTGGTTGGCCGACATCGGCGTGACCGACCGCAACCAACTCTTTGACGCGCGCACCAACACCCGCGCCGCCTACGCCCTCTATCAGCGGGCGGGCGGCTGGGGCCCTTGGCAACTCTGATCGGCGGAGTCAGGCCGGCGGCGGGGGAGGCGGCGGTAGCGGGCTGCCGCTCGGCGCCGTCGGCGCACCCGAAGGTGAGCCGTATTTGTTGGGGCCACCGTCTCCGGGTCTGGCGTGCCACACGATGAGGATGATCCATCCGATGATCGGCACCAGCCAGAGCAGGAGCCACCAACCCGACCGTCCGGTGTCGTGCAGTCGACGGAAGGACGCCGCGAACTGCGGGAGCAGCATTCCGATACCCCAGATGTTGGAGATGATCGGGATGGGCGACAGCGCAAGGTTGACGAGCAGGACGGTGAGGATGAACCACCAGAACTCGGGGCGGTTCGACCGGCCCGAGAAGTTGACGTAGTTCTCGAGGACGGCGCGCTTCCAATACGTGATCAATGGCATGCCTCGACCGTAACCCGTGGGCGTGACGCCTCTCGGCGACCGTGTGCCGTTGAGCGAGGATGCGCCTACACTTCTGGTCGAAGCGCCCGTAGCTCAACGGATAGAGCATCTGACTACGGATCAGAAGGTTTGGGGTTCGAATCCCTACGGGCGCGCTCGACAGGTCGCTCCTCGGAGCGACCTGTTCGGCTTTTCGCGGAGCGCTCGGTGAGCCGACGCCGGCCCCGCGTTGGCGTTCGTCGACCTAAATGGATGATCTGTCATGATTGGGTCATGCGTCGAGTGCTCATTCCGTTCGCCATCTCCGGGTTGGTCCTCGCGGCCTGCTCGTCGAACGACCCCGCTCCCGAACCCGCCCCCGAGGCTGCTCCTGAGGCGACCGAGGCGCCGCAACCGGCTGCCGGGCCCGCCGCCGAGCCCGAGGATGAGCCAGCCCCGGAGCCGGAACCCGCGCCAGAACCCGCGCCAGAACCGGAACCCGAGCCGGCACCCACCACGACCGAGGCGCCCCGAGCCTCGCTCGACGCGATCACCGATCTCGGGATCGCTGGTGTCAGCCCGCATATGGAGCGGCTCGACGACGGCTCGCTCCGACTCTTCTACTCGTCTATGGAAGCGGGTGGCACCGCGGTCGATCTGTGCTCGGCCGACCTTGTCTGCGAACGCCAAGGCGCGCTTCAACGGGTGTCCGACGTGACCATCGTCGACACCCCCGCCGGTGAGCGACGGGTCTACTTCGTCGAACTCGACCCCCAGACCAAGGACAAGGTGATCTACACCGGGCTGATCTCCGATGACGGACTGACCATCACGGGTCAGACCTCACTCGGCATCTCGAGCGAGGGGATGATGGCGTGGGGAGTGCCCGACTCGGTGGTCACCCCCGAGGGCTTGGTGCGCCTCTACTGGGTGGAGGCCGGAGAGAGCCGCGCGAGCGAACGATTGGTGAGCGCCACCTCCACCGATGGCACCGGCACCGAGTTCGTGCGCGATGAGGGGTTCCGCGCCACCGGTGGATACGTCGACTTCGAGGTGCTCCAAGCGGTCGACGGTGACTGGTTGGCCGTGATGTCGACCTCGCCGGAGAACCTGCCGGCCAATCCACAGGCGATTCATGTCGGCACGTCGCCCGACGGGATCGAGTGGACAATCGACCCGACGCCGATCTCACCGCTCGACATGTCGTATCTCGATCCAAC
Source organism: Acidimicrobiales bacterium (assembly GCA_030828465.1). Taxonomy (GTDB): domain Bacteria; phylum Actinomycetota; class Acidimicrobiia; order Acidimicrobiales; family Ilumatobacteraceae; genus Casp-actino5. The sequence goes on from JAURCL010000075.1 coordinate 3,174, forward strand.
GGGTGTGCAGACCGAGGATGGTGACTGGCTCCTCGTGATGGCCGTCGCGCCGAACGCGATGGGCGAGCGCGAGT
>JAURCL010000076.1 GCA_030828465.1 Acidimicrobiales bacterium
CCTGCACGGAGAGCTGCGGGAACGCCGCGGTGACCTCTTCGACGACCGAGCGCGCGAAGATCGGGTCGACACCCTCGGTGTAAGTGAGGCCGATGAACGACACATCGTCCACGGTGACGTGCTCTCTGGTCAGGGAGCGATCCAGCAGCCATTGACGACCGTCGAGGACGGAGGCATCGTCGAAGATCGCCTTCACCTCGACGTCGGTGATGAATCCGTCTTCGAACTCAACGGGCACCACATCGCCGAGACGCAGACCCGTCTCTTCGGCCGCGTCGTCGAGCACGCCGAGTCCGTCCATGCCGATCTCGGCGATGCCTTCGACGACACCGAAGTCGACCACTGAGGTGCCGACGCCCGAGTCGAAGCCGGTGGCGGATCGGACTTCACCATCGATTCGAACCTGCACGGTGGAGAAGCCGGAGACGTCGGCCACCTCCGGTAGCGGCTGCAGTTGGTCGACGAGAGCAGCGGAGAACTCGAGGCCCTGGTTCGACTCGAACACGAAGAGGTCGGCCGAGATCGAGTCCTCGAGGATCTCGTTGAAGGTGTCGAGGATCGACTGGGTGAGCACCGCCACACCTGAGATGAGCGCGAGTCCGATCATGAGCGCTGTGGCGGTGGCGCTCGTTCGTTGCGGGTTTCGGCTCGCGTTGCCGCGCGCCAACTGGCCGGTGACGCCCTTCACCTTGGCCACGGGGAGTCCGAGGCCCGATGTGACCGGCCCGGCGAACAGTGCGCTCAGCATCGATACCCCGATGAAGGTGAGGGCACCGCCCAGGCCGACGAGAGCGAGGGTGGCCGAGGTGCTCCCGGCGTCGCCGAACATGCCGAGCCCGAGCAGCACCGCGCCTGGCACGGTGACCGCGGCCCCGACGGTGAGTCGGAAGCGAAGGCTTCTTTGACGGGCACCCCCGTTGCGGAAGGCTTCCAGCGGGGCTACGCGGGAGGCCTTGAGGGCGGGGAGCAACGCCGACACGAGTGTCACCACCATGCCGACGATGACCACTACGACGATCGTTCGCGTGCGGATCTCGAGGGGGCCGTCAGGGAACTCGGCGCCTCCCGAGGAGAAGAGTCGTTTGAGCAGGCTCGCGACACCGAGGCCGCCGAGCAGGCCGAGGATCGATGCGAGCACCCCGACGAAGCCGGCCTCGAGCATGACCATGCCGCGGATCTGCTTGGCGCTCGCCCCAATGGAGCGCAAGAGCCCGTATTGACGGGTGCGCTGGCCGACGAGGGTGGCGAAGGTGTTGTGGATGATGAAGGTGCTCACGAAGAGCACGACGACCGCGAATCCAAGCAACACGTTCCCGAAGATGTTGATGAAGGCGCCGAAGTCGGCCTGCTGCTCGCCGATGACGACCTCTCCGGTCACGGACTCGAGGCCCTCAGGGAGCACCTCGGAGATGGCTGCGACGAGTTGCTCGGGGCTGACACCGTCGGCCGCGTTCACCACGATCGAGTCGATGAGTCCGTCGGCGCCGAGCACCCGCTGCGTCGTCGGGAGGTCGAAGGCGATGAAGTAGGCGCCTCCGGTGCCGCCCTCGCCGAAGTCGAGGGTGCCGACGAGGGTGAAGAGCTCGGGCTCACCGGTCGGGAGGCTGATGGTGATCTCATCGCCGATCGAGAATCCGCCCGCGGTCGCCTGGGTGGCGTCGAGCACGACCTGCTGGCCGACGGGCGGGCCGCCCTCGATGTTCCGGAACGACGAGACGGCGCTCGGGCCGTCCCACGAGGTGGTGAACACGGGGGGCCCGAGGGGGCGCACGATCTCACCGGAAGCGTCGATCGTGTAGGTCTTCTCGAAGGCGAAGATGCCGCCCTCGGCCACTTCGACCTCGGGGAGGGCCTGAACGGTGGTGATAACGCTGTCAGAGAACTTGAGGTTGTCCCCCTGGGATGAGTTGAGATCGCCTTCGGCGACGCGCACCTGGGCGTCGACCCCCGCGAAGGCGTCCTCGGATACTTGGTCGAAGATCGTCCGCAGGCTGTCGGCGAGTACGAACGACCCGGAGACGAAGGCGACGCCGAGGACGACCGAGATGAGGGTGAGGATGAGACGCCCGAGGTGCGAGCGGATCCCGCGGATAACGAGTCGGAACATCGCGAACTCAGTCGCCGAGCGACTTGATGGTGTCGAGGACGCGGTCCGCGGTGGGCTCGTCCATGTCGGCGACCACCCGGCCGTCGGCGAGGAAGACGACGCGGTCGGCGTAGGCGGCGGCGTTGGCATCGTGGGTGACCATCACGATGGTCTGCGACAGTGCGTCGACAGCGTGCCGCATGAATCGGAGGATCTCGCCTCCGGAGTTGGAGTCGAGGTTCCCGGTCGGTTCGTCGGCGAAGATGATGTCGGGCCGGCTGGCGAGGGCTCGGGCGACGGCGACGCGCTGTTGCTGACCGCCGGAGAGCTCGCTCGGGCGGTGGGTGAGCCGGTCGGCGAGCCCGACCGTGGTGACCACCTCGTCGAACCATGCCTCGTCGACCTCGCGACCGCCGAGGGTGAGCGGGAGGAGGATGTTCTCCTTGGCTGTCAGTGTCGGGATGAGGTTGAAGGCCTGGAAGATGAACCCAACCTTGGTGCGTCGGAGCTCGGTGAGTTGGCGGTCGTTCAGGTCGGCGAGGTGGGTGTCACCGATGAAGACGTCTCCGGAGGTGAGGTCGTCGAGCCCGGCCAAGCAGTGCATCAGGGTCGACTTACCCGAGCCCGAGGGGCCCATGATTGCGGTAAACCGACCGGGGATGAATGAGATCGTGACGCGGTCGAGGGCGGTGACGGCGGCGTCGCCGCTGCCGTAGACCTTGAGCGCTTCGACGGCGCCGGCTGCTGCGGTGGTGGTGGGGGTGCTCACGCTGACAGTTTGCCGTCGGGTCGTCGCCGTTGCCACCGCTATGGTCGCGCCGGTGAGCATTCCGATCAGCGCTGATGATCTGGAGGAAGCGGCTGCCGGTCGGCGCTGGGCCTTCCTCGTGACGTCGTCGCCAGACGCTGATCATGCCCATGTGGTGTCGCTTGGCGTCGAGTGGTCTGCGGGCGGTGTGATGACCCTCGGGGTCGGCGACGGTCGCGCGGCCCGCAACATCTCGGCTGGGACCTCGCCTGTGGTCGTGTTCCCTCCGGGGGGTTCGGGGGAGCGATCCGACTACTCGATCGTCGTCGACGGGGCCGGAGCGCTCGCCGACGGCGTGCTGACCGTCACGCCGACGGGG
>JAURCL010000077.1 GCA_030828465.1 Acidimicrobiales bacterium
ACCGGCCGAGCACTGGAACCACACGGTGTTGCTCACGGTCGCGCTCACTGGCCCAGCGTCAGCATTCGGACCACGGCGACCGCGGCGCCGAACCCATTGTCGACACCGACCACGGTCACCCCGCTGGCGCACGAGGCGTGCATCGCGAGAAGGGCGGTCACTCCGTCGAGGCCGGAGCCGTATCCGACCGAGGTAGGGATGGCGACCACCGGTGCGGCGGTGAGTCCACCAACCACGCTGGCGAGCGCACCCTCCATGCCGGCAGCAACGATCACGGCATCGGCCGAGGTGACTCGATCGAGGTGACCGAGCAGTCGGTGCAGCCCGGCGACGCCCACGTCATGGAGCCGGTCAGCGCTGATGCCGTGGGCAGCGAGGGTGAGGTCGGCCTCATCGGCGACCGCGGTGTCGGCCGTGCCGGCGGTGACGACGAGCACCCGGGCATCAGCCCGCGGATGCGAACCCGGCTCCGGCTGGCGCCACAGCAGCGACTGAAGCACGAGATCGCTCGAGCCGGCATCTAGCCCAGCTGTCCGACGGGTTGTGACCATTCGCGGCTCGCCGTAGTCGTCGACATGGGCGGCGATCACGGCCTTGGCCTGAGCGTCAGTCGCTCGGGTGAGTAGCACCGGCCCATCGCCGTGGCGGAGCAGTTCGCCGACAATCGCGACGCACTGCTCGGGCGACTTGCCGGGCCCGTAGACGGCTTCGGGCATGCCCTGACGGAGTGCCCGATGATGATCGACGAGGGCCTCGCCAACCTCGGCGAACGGCAGGCGGCTGAGATGTTCAACCGCGGCATCGAGCGAGACGGTGCCGTCGCGAACGCCGGACAACAGGTCACGCAGGCCATCGGGGTCGAAGGTCACGCGACACATCGTGCCACGGGACGCGACTGGTCAGACAGTGAGTGACCACGGGGGACTACCGGCGACGTCGGCGCACAACAGGTGAACACGCTGCGAGGCGCCCGTAGCCTGCGGGCCGTGAAGAACGACCAGACTCCCGCAGGCCGCCCCGACGCTCCGTCGGTCGCGTTCCTCGGTCCGTTCGGCACCTTCACCGAGCAGGCTCTGCGGTCGCAGACCGATCTTGCCGACGGGGAACTGACCCCGATGCGCACCGTGCCCGATGTGCTCGACGCCGTCAGCGCTGGAACCGTCGACTATGGCTTCGTCCCGATCGAGAACTCGATCGAGGGGATGGTCAACTTCACGCTCGACGCACTCGCGTTCGACCACGAACTCGTCGTGACTCGCGAGGTCGTGCTCGACATTCACCTGTGTCTCGCTGCGGCCCCGGGCACCACGCTCGAGTCGCTGACTGACGTGCTCTCGATTCCGGTGGCCACCGCCCAGTGCCACCGATACCTGCGTGAGTACCTTCCTGAGGTCACCATGCGGGCCGCGCCGTCGACTGCCGGGGCCGCCAAGCTGATCGCGGACGATCCCCGAGCCGGATTCGGCGCGATCGCTCCCCGAGTTGCCGCCGACCTCTACGGCCTCGAAGTGCTGGCCGAGGACATCGAGGACGAAGAGGGCAACCAGACCCGCTTCGTGCTCGTCAGTCGCGACGGCGCCCCGGAGGCCTCCGGCCACGACCGCACCGGACTGGTCGTGTTCCAGCGTGCCGACGAGCCGGGTTCACTGATCTCGATCCTTCAGGAGTTCGCCGCTCGACGCATCAACCTGACCCACCTGATCTCGCGGCCCATCAAGGACGGCGGTCTCGGGGAGTACTGCTTCATCATCCTCGCCGAGGGTCACGTCGCTGACGACCTGCTAGCCGACGCGATGCGAGCGCTGCATGCGAAACAGGGGTCGGTGAAGTGGTTCGGATCGTGGCCGCGTGCCGACGGTCAGGTGCACGACGCGCGTACGCACGCCGACGAGCGTTGGCGCAATGCGGATGACTGGCTGGCGGATATCCGCCGTCGCGTCTCGGGTTGAACCCGCGGCCTCGCGATCCGCGATTCAGTGACTTCGCTCGAGCAGTCGATCGGTGGTGCGGCCGGAGAACGATCGCGTGCCGTCCGGCCGGGTGAGCGTGATGGTGCGGTCGTCGTGGAGTTGGAGCGACCAGCCTCCCTCGTGCACCAGGTGGTGATGCTCGGTGCACAGGGGAATGAGATTGTCGAGGTCGGTTCGACCGCCCTGCTCCCACGGGATGACGTGGTGAATCTGGCATCGGCTGAAGGCGGCTGAGCAGTGCGGATGAGCGCAGGTGCGGTGGAGCGCAGCGAGTGCCCGTCGCTGGGCGCGGGTGGCGACCCGAGCGGTGCGCCCGACATGCAGCACCTCACCGGTTGAGCGAAGCACCACCGGAAGCACGTCGGCCTCGCAGCAGAGCCGCTGGACGGTCTGGATCGGGAGCGGGACGCCATCGACGGTCTCGCAGACCGTGGTGGGGTGGAGACCATCGATGAGCGTGGACCAGTCGATGAGGACCTCGATCTCGGGGACTCGACGCGTGGCGGACACTGACCCGCCCGACGACACCAACTCAACGACCGTCTCGACCTGCAGCTCTGCGAAGGGTCGACCCGAATTGCCATCGCGCTGGCGCACCGAGGCGAGGTGGGCCTCGATCGAGGTCCACAGGGCGGCGTGCCGCTCGGGGTCGAGCTCGATATGGGTGTGGCCCATGCCGGTGGTGCGATCAATCCACTGGCGCACGGATGAGGCGGAGCGCTGCCGGGCGACACGGTCGGCTTCGGCCGCGGCATCGAGTTGGGCGCGAATGGACCGTGCGAGATCGCGGCAACGACGCTCGAAGGAATCGGGGCTGATCTGGGAGGCGAGAGCGAGCAGTCGCTCCTGATGGGCGGCAAAGGCGGCCTTGGCATCGGGCGAGAGCCCGCTGGTGGCTCGCGTCATCGCGTCGAGGTGAGCACCACCGACGCGGCCTCCACCGAGTGCCGTCTCGAACAGGGGCATGTCGGCGCAGAGCCCTTCGCGATCGAGGGTGTTGCGGGCGTCGCGCCCGGAGCAGCCGTTGTTGTCGATCAGTGTGGTGACCGGGGAGTCGGCTCGGCCTGCGTCGTGGAGTTGGCGCACTCGGCGCGCGGCGCGGATCTCGACGGCATCGAGCCAGGTGCGCACGGCGTGGACCGCTCGGAGGGTTGCATTGACCGTGTCGCGATCGGCCTGCTCAAGGGACTCCCCAAGAAGGCCCGCGACGAGGGAGGCGACGTCGGTGGTCG
>JAURCL010000078.1 GCA_030828465.1 Acidimicrobiales bacterium
CCGAGCGCCCTGACCACCTCGACAGCTTCGAGCAGCGACGTCCCGCGGGTGGTCGTGTCCTCGACCACGACGACGCGATCGGAGGGCAGCAGGGCCCCAGCGAGTCGCCCGGTGACCCCATGGTCCTTCGCCTCCTTGCGGACGCTGAAACTCCTGAGGTGCCGACCGCGCGTCGCCGCGACCGCGGCCACCCCGAACGCCACCGGATCGGCGCCCATGGTGAGCCCACCGATCGCGTCGGCCTCGAGTGGCATGACCTCGAGCAACGCGTCGGCTACCGCGAGAATGCCATCGGCCCGACACGCAGTCTGCTTGGTGTCGAGAAACCAAGAACTGGTCGCGCCCGACTTCAGAGTGAACTCCCCTCGCTTGACGGAATGCCGCAGCACGTGGTCGCGGAGAGTGTCGAGCACGGAGGGGAGTTCGGGGAGATCGCTCACTTGCTCGAGAGTACCGATGATGCTCCGCCCGCCGAATCCCGTGCGTAGCCTCCCCACATGAGCGCCGTCCCCCAGATGTCGAGGAACTTCGAGCTATGCGAAACGGAGTCGGGCCTCACGCCGTTCCGTATCTTCGCCGAACCCCAGCAGGGCGCGGGTTACGACGATCTGCTCGCCGTCGCCCTCCGTGCCGAGCGCCTCGGCTTCGGTGCTTTCTTCAGGAGCGACCACTTCCTCAAAATGGGTTCGGTATCGGGTCTGCCGGGACCGTCCGACGCCTGGATCACCCTCGCCGGTCTCGCGCGGGACACCACGCGGATCAGGCTCGGCACCCTCGTCACCGCGGCGACGTTCCGACATCCGGGACCGCTCGCGATCGCGGTCGCGAACGTCGACGACATGTCCGGGGGTCGCGTCGAACTCGGGATCGGCGCCGGCTGGTTCGAGGCCGAGCACACCGCTTACGGCATCCCGTTCCCACCGCTCGGCGAGCGTTTCGACCGGCTGAGCGAGCAACTCGATGTGATCACCGGCCTGTGGGGAACACCCGATGGCGCCACCTTCGACTACTCGGGTGAGCACTACCGACTCTCCGATTCACCGGCCCTTCCGAAGCCGCGACAGGCCAGCGGTCCTCCGATCGTGATCGGCGGTCGCGGAGCACGACGAACTCCGGCGCTCACCGCGGCCCACGCGACCGAGTTCAACATGCCGTTCTGCGACCTCGAGACGTTCACCGCGCAGGTGGCGAATGTTCGCCGGGCCTGCGAGTCGATCGGTCGCGACCCCTCAACCCTGCGCGTCTCCTGTGCGCTCGTGGTGTGCGTCGGGGAGGATGAGTCGACCTTCGCTCGCCGGGCCTCAGCGATCGGGCGGGAGCCCGATGAGCTGCGCGCCAACGGGGTCGCGGGCACTCCCTCACAAGCCGCCGCGGTGGTCGATCGCTGGCGAGCGGCAGGCGCGGAGCGGATCTACCTCCAGGTCCTCGACCTGTCCGACCTCGACCACCTCGACCTCATCGCCAGCGAGGTGCTCGAAGGCTGAACGCGCCCCGAATTACCGGGGTCGCACCCTCCGATCCCTGATGAGCACCTCTTGAGCGACGGTGGCGACGTGTTCACCCTCCGCGGTGAAAATGTGACCAAGGGCGAGCCCACGGGATCCCGTCACGTGGTGGCAGCTGAAGTCGTGGAGATGCCACTCATCGGAGCGCAACGGCCGATGGAACCAGATCGTGTGGTCGAGGCTGACGCCGTAGACGTGCTCGCGCTCAAGGCCGCCGCGGACCACGGCCGCCTCGCGAACCGTGTCGGTCGCGAGATCATCCGAGGTGTAAGCGAGCCAATACCAGTGAATGAGCGGGTCCTCCGCGGGAGCCGAGAGTTGCCGATTGACCCGAATCCAAGCGGCCACACGACCGTCATCGGGACGATCAGAAGACACCAGCACCTCCGACGGGATGAAGCAGCGATCGAACTCCTTGGAGAACGACGTTTGTTCAAGGGTCTCTGGGCCAGGCACCGCCGCCGGAGAGAGCGTCTGCACGTCAACCGACTTCGCGGGCCGTTGGAATGAGCACTCGGCATTGAGGATCGCGCCAATGGCCTGACGGGCGACCACCCGTCGGGTCAGAAACGACCGACCATTGCGGATGCGATCAACCTCGTAACGCACTGGTTCGGTGTGATCACCCGGCCGGATGAAATACGCGCGGATCGAGTGGGGAACAAAACCATCGTCGGTGCTCATCGCCGCCGCGCGGAGCGCCTGGGCCACGACCTGGCCACCGTAAAGACCTCCCCAGGGGTAGCGGGGTCCAGTGCCGACCCAGATGTCAGCACCGTGGGGGGTCAGTTCGAACATGTCGTCGGAGTTCGGAATGACTGAAATGTATCGGTCGTCAAGAATTTGTCAGGGGGTAAGCGCGAAATACCCAAAGACATCAAGACGTAATTGTCGAAATGTATTCATTTGATATGCTCGACGTTTATGGCAACGAAGAAGTCAAATTCACCCAAAGGCGCGATGAGCGCTGATCACAAGGCAGCGCTCGCTCAGGGCCGTCTCGAGAGCAAGGTCGTGCGCGAGTATCTCGAGGCCCTTCGCAACTCAAAGCCGAAGCGTGGACGCAAGCGCTCCGCGGAGACCATCCAGAAGCGCCTCGCGAAGATCGAGGCCGAACTCACGACGGCCGACCCACTCAGTGAACTCCTGTTGGTTCAGGAGCGGCGAGATCTGCAGGACGAGTTCGAGAACCTCGACTCCGGTTCCGACCTCAGCGCCGCTGAGAACGCATTCGTCTCGATCGCCAAGTCGTACAGCGAGCGTCGCCACATCTCTTACGCCACCTGGCGCGAGATCGGCGTCGATGCCGCGGTGCTGAAGCGCGCCGGAATCCCGCGCTCACTCTGAGCCAACCCAAGCCTCCGGGCGACGAACAACCGCTAGCAAAAGGGGTCGCTGCACCAGCAGCGGCCCCTTTTGACGTCTACGCAGAGAACTCGGCAAGGCGGTCGAACACCAACGTCGCGTTGCCGAGCGCTCTCTTGAGATCGAACGCCGCATCGAGATCGACTCGATCCGCGACGTCACGCACCTCGGGATCATCCTCAATGAGTTCTCTGAACTCCACCCCTTCATCCCAACAGCGCATGGCATTTCTCTGCACCACGCGGTAGGCATCGTCGCGGGTCATTCCAGCCGACACGAGCGCTAGGAGAACCGCTTGACTGAACACCAGTCCACGGCTT
>JAURCL010000079.1 GCA_030828465.1 Acidimicrobiales bacterium
ATCACGCCGAGGATCAGAGCCCATCGCCGAGTCGCCCCAACCTCATCGCCGGCGCTGCCGGTCATGATCAGCAGCTGCGGAGCGGACGACTGCACGATGCCGTAGCCGATCACCCAGGCGGCCAGGAACGCTCCGACCCCCTCATGGCTCCAGCCGAGGGTGTCAGCCAGGAACACTGGGAGAGCCACCACGAACCAGATGTCGCGGGACCCGAATAAGAAGAACCGGGCGGCTGAGAGCCGGTTGATCTCGGTGGATTTCGACATCAGCGACGAGAGCTTCGCTTTGCGCTTTGAGCGACCGATGTCCTCGTTGAGGAAGACGATCAACGCCACCACGGTGATCGCGAGCGCCGCGACCATGGTCCACAGCGCGCCATCGAAACCGAGCCATGACAGCAGTGCCCCGCCGACGAAGAATCCGACGCCCTTCAGGGCGTTCTTTGAGCCGGTGAGGATCGCCACCAGGCGGAACAGGCCGCCGTCGCCGGCAATGGCTTTTACCGCGCTTTTCGACGACATCTTGGTGAGATCCTTCGCGACGCCCGAGAGGGCTTGCAGACCCATAACGAACGTGACCGCGAACCAGGTCTCCCAGTCGTTAGATAGCAGGGTCAAGGTCGACAGCGCGACGATCTGGAGCATCAACCCCCACACCAGCGTTCGGTTGAGCCCCTTGCGCGATCCGGCCCAACCCCCGAGCAGGTTGGTGACGATGCCCATGAACTCGTAGGCGAGGAACAAGAACGCGATCTGGACGGCCGAGTAGCCGAGGTCGTTGAAGTGCAAGAGCACCAGCATCCGGAGGGCGCCGTCGGTGACGGTGAACACCCAGTAGCCGGCGGTCACCAGCGCGTAATTGCGCAGGTTCACGCGTGACCTCCGCGCGCCACGAGCGCGACGAGATCAACGAGACGGTGCGCGTAGCCGAACTCGTTGTCGTACCAGACGAGCACTTTCACCATCGTCGAGTCGATCAGCATGGTCGACGGCAGATCGACGATGCCCGAGCGCGTGTCGTTGACGAAGTCGACCGACACGAGGGGGCGTTCCTCAACACCGAGCACCCCGGCCATCGGCCCCGTTGCTGCGGCGGTGAGCAACGAGTTGACCTCCTCAACGGTCGTCTCACGCTCCATCTCGAGCACCAGATCGCTGAGCGATGCGTTCAGCAACGGCACGCGCACCGCAAGACCATTCAGGCGGCCCGCGAGCTCGGGGATGATCATGGTGACGGCGGTCGCCGAACCGGTGGACGTCGGGATCAGGCTGTTGAGCGCTGAGCGGGCGCGACGCAGATCCTTGTGCGGGGCGTCGACAACGACCTGGGTGTTGGTCACGTCATGGACGGTGGTGATCGCCCCGCGGGCGATGCCGATGCCGTCGTGGAGCACCTTGATAACCGGCGCGATGCAGTTCGTGGTGCACGAGGCCGCGGTCACGATCGGGTGGGCCTCAGGGTCATAGAGGTCGTCGTTGCAGCCCATGACCACGTTCAGCACTCCCGGGCTCTTCACCGGCGCGGCCACCACCACCGAGGAGGCGCCGTTGTCGAGGTGCGGTTTGAGCGACTCGGTGTCTTTGAACTTGCCGGAGGCCTCAATGACGATGTCGACGCCGTGGCGATCCCATTCGATCGCACCCGGATAGCGCTCATCGCTGAACGTCACTCGCTCGCCGTCGATGGTAAGCGAGTTGCCGTTCGCATCGACGACGCCGGGGTAGCGGCCGTGAACCGAATCGAACTCAAGCAGATGGGCGGCCGTCTCGGCGCCTCCGGCCACCTCGTTGATGTGGACGAGTTGGAGTTCGGGGTGGTGGCGCAGCGCCCGCACGGCGAGCCGCCCGATGCGGCCGAAACCATTGATGCCAACGGTGGTCATGATGCTCCTCCGATGAGGTGATCGATCCGGTCATGGATCTGGTCGACGACAGCGTCGAACGCTTCGGGTGTCTCCGCGACGATTGGGTCGGCAATCGACCAGTGCCACCAGTCGTCGCGAATCGGCAGGGCCTCGTGAACCGAGTCGCACACGGTCACCACGCGGCTCGCAGTATCGAGTCGCTCGATCATTCGGGGTCGGCAGTCGGAGAGGTCGAGGCCGGCTCGCTGTCCAGCCGCGACCGCCTCGGGATGAACTCGTCGCGCGGGGGCAGTGCCCGCCGAGGAGGCTGGGCCCCCGACTCGCCGTGTCCAGATCGCCGCGGCCAATTGGGAGCGCGCCGAGTTATGGGTGCAGAGGAACACCACGGGACGGTTGACATCAACATCGACGGGCCGGGCGAAGGCTCGGGCCGCTTCGGTGAGGCGCATGTAGCGGCGACGTCGATCGGCATGGGAGCGGCCCCGCACCACGAGGCCGGCATCGGCGAGCACGTCGATGTGGTGCGCAAGGAGGCTCGCCGAGATCTCAAGTCGTTCGCCGAGCTCTCGCGGCGACCGGTCGCACGCCACTAATTCATCGACGATGGCGAGACGAATCGGTTCGCCGAGCGCGGCGTGCACGGCAGCGCGGTGGCCAAGGGAGTCATTGGGTTCGCGATCCATTCCCCCAGTCGATCAGGGCGCGATCGATAGTTCAACATGGATTGAGTGAACGGTGGGTGAATTCGTGACACTCGTGTGCGACCCTGTCGCCATGGCATTCGGCCAACCACAGGGCCCGCCGGCCTCCAAGCGCCAGCTCGATCGGCTGCTCGACCTCGTGATCGCGGCTGGACATGAGGACTTTCGAGATGCGCGCGGCCCGCTCGGCCTGACTCAGCGCCAATCCAACGGCAAGTTCACCCGCGATGAGGCCGATGAGTTGATTGAGCAACTCGAATCCGGCACGGCTGGAGAAACGGTGGTGTCGCTCACGGCTGAGGAGCGAGCCTTGCGCGCCGTGTCGACTGAGGCGCTCGCCGCCGAGTTGCAGCGGCGCGGCTGGGTCGTGATGGAACCGTGATCACGCTCAGGAGCCGCTGATGGCTTGGTGGGAGGCGCTGTTCCTCGTCGTCGGTGGACTGTTCGCCGGCGCGATCAACACGGTCGCCGGTGGCGGATCGATGCTCACCGTGCCGCTGCTCGTGCTCGCCGGAGTGCCGGGCAATGCCGCCAACGGTTCGAACCGCGTCGGCATTCTCACGTCCAACGTTGCGGCGGTCGCCACCTTTCGGCGACTCGGCGTTGACG
>JAURCL010000007.1 GCA_030828465.1 Acidimicrobiales bacterium
AGATCAGGGGCGCATGATCGCGCTGAGCATCGCCTGCAACTTGGCCTGGGTCTCGGCAAGCTCGTCATCGGCGATGCTGTCGGCGACGATTCCGCCACCGGCGACCAAGCGGGCTTCATGGCGATCCTCGGAGAGCTCGGCGCAGCGAAGCGTTACGGCCCAGGTTCCGTCGCCTTGACCGTCGACCCAGCCGATCGCTCCGCCGTATCGGCCGCGTTCGAAGTCCTCGAGTTCGGCGATGAGTCGCAGGGCGACATCCCTCGGGTGCCCACCGACCGCTGGTGTCGGCTGGAGCGCGCGCACGAGCTCGGTCACCGTGGCGGGTGGGGTCGACAGGCGACCCTCGGCGAGAGAGCCGAGATGTTGCACGTTGGCCACCTTCACGATCGATGGCTCAGGGGTCCAGTCGAGATAGGAGCAGTGGGGGAGCAGGGTGTCCCGGACCATCTCGATCGCCGCTCGATGCTCGATCTGGTTCTTCTCGCTTCGCAACAGCGCCTCGGCGAGGCTGGCATCCCGGTCCGGGTCTCCCGTCGTCCGTGTGGTCCCGGCCAGCGGGTTCGCCCGAACAGTGACCCCATCGACCTCGACGAGCAATTCCGGTGACGCGCCGATGAGCCCATCGAAGGAGAATCGGTAGGTCGAGGCGAACATCGACTCGAGGCGTCGCAGAACGGAGTGCACCCGGATGGCGGAGTCGCTGCGAATCCGGACCGGGCGGGCGATGACCGCCTTAGCGAGTCGCCCCTCACGCACCGCTTCGGCGGCCCGTTCGACCGCGTTCAGATACCGGTCGACCCGACCGTCCGGCGCGACCTCGAACGAAGCGGCGGTCGGCGCTGGAGCACGATGCACCGGAATGTGTGGTGGCTCGTCCACCTCGTCGGTTCCGGTCACGGTCACCGTTCGGCGCCCGTTGCCGTCGTCGCGAATCAACACCGCGGGCACGACGAGGTCGGCGGACGCTCCGGGGGAGAACGGCAGCGCTCCGAAGGCGAGCGGTCCGGCGCAGCCTGCGCTTCGATCCTCATGGGGGATCGCGGCGAGCCGCTCGACGGCCGAATCGACGTCGACGCGGTCGGCCGTGCCCCAACCCGCGAAGCCTCGACCGTCGCGGACGAAGAGGAAGCCATCCTCTCCGGCGATGTCGACGAGGGAAGCGGTCGCTGCGTCGCCCTCGCTGAGATCGAACGTGACGGAGCGCAACCGATCCACGGTCAGTCCCGGGTGGCGGTCATCAACTGCGTGAGACCGCCACTCAACTGGTGGTGGATGGCATCGGAGAATCCCCGTTCTCGGAGCATCGCAACGAGTTCCTCCCGAGGGGGGAGGTAGGCGACGCTCCGCGGCAGGTAGCGGTAGGCGGCCCCATCGGAGAGCAGCCGGCCGATGAGCGGGACGACCCGCCCGAAGTAGATCGAGTTGCCGAAGCGCACGAGAGGGTTGTGGGGAACACCGACGTCGAGGAGGGCGATTCGACCGCCCGGCCGGACGACCCGGGCCGCCTCGGAGAAGAACGCTCCGAGGTCGACCAGATTGCGAAGGGCGAAACCGCAGGTGAGGCCGTCGACGGACGCGGTGCCGACAGGAAGCTTGAGGATGTCGGCTTGGGCGCGCGGCGATCCGGAGCGGTCAGCGGCGAGCATGCCGTAGCTGAGATCCATCGAGACAGGACGAAGCCCGAACTCGGCGAGATCGATGCAGAGATCCCCTGTGCCCGAGGCGAGATCGAGCACGGTGGCCCCGGTCGGAAGGGCGAGATCGCGTACGGCCCGACGACGCCACCTGACGTCGAGGCGGAAGGTCATGATCCGATTGACCAGGTCGTAGCGCGGCGCGATCGCGTCGAACATCTCGCGGACCGCGCGCTGTTTCTCGGCGCCCTCAGGGAGCGTGTCTCGGTCCCAGAGCGCCGAGCCGTCGGGGGATCGGCGAGATTTCGACACGTCGGAAGGCTAGGCCGACCCGGTTCGCAGCGCCCACCCCATAGCGATGACAATGGGCCATGATCGATTTCTCACTGCCGCCCGAGGTCGACGAGATCCGCCTTCGTGTCCGCGCGTTCATGGATGAGCGTGTTCGCCCGGAGTGGGAGGCGATCGATCAGTCGGAGCGTTCCGAGGTGGTGGGCTGCATCGTGCGCCTCCGTCGCGAGGCCCGTGAGGAGCGCGGCCTCTGGCTGCCGCACATGCCCGAGGAATGGGGTGGCATGGGGCTCGGGCCGACGGCCATGGCCGCGGTATCGGCGGAGGCGGCCAAGGTGTCGATCGGCCCATTCGTTCTGAACGCCCAAGCACCCGATGAGGGCAACCAGCACACGCTGCTCCACTGGGGGACGCCCGAGCAGCACGAGCGCTACCTCCGGCCGCTGTGCGAAGGAACAGTGCGGTCGTGTTTCGCCATGACCGAACCCGAGGTGGCGGGAAGCGATCCGACCCTCATCCGCACGACCGCCTACCGCGATGGCGACGAGTGGGTCATCAATGGGCACAAGTGGTTCATCTCCGGCGCGCGCGGGGCGGGCTTCGCCCTGCTCGTCGCGAGGACCGAGGAGGACCCTGAGATCCCTCAGGCGGCCAATTCCTGTTTCATCGTCGATCTGCCGAGCGAGGGATGGAACGTGGTGCGCGACGTGCAGACCATGTCGGGCTCCCACAACCACTGTGAGATCCTCATCGAGGACCTCCGAGTGCCCGATGCCAACATGCTCGGTGGCCCCGGCCAGGGGCATCTGCTCGGCCAATACCGCTTGGGCCCTGCTCGGCTAGCGCACTGCATGCGGTGGATCGGTCAGGCCGAGACAGCCCTCGACATGATGGTGGCTCGCGCGATGGAGCGTTACTCCCACGGGTCGCTCCTTGCAGAAAAGCAGGGCATCCAGTGGCTCATCTCCGACTCAGCCGTCGAGCTGTACCAGTGCAAGCTCATGGTGTTGCACGCCGCCTATCAGATCGAGCACGGGATGGACTTTGTAGCGGTCGTGTCGATGGCGAAGCACTTCGTCGCCAACAGTCTCTGGAGGATCATCGATCGGGCGATCCAGGTTCACGGCGCCCTCGGCTACTCAACCGACACTCCGCTCGCTCACATGCTCCAGCAGGCGCGGTGGGCTCGGTTCGCCGACGGCGCCGACGAGATCCATCAGATGAGGATCGCTCAGCGGACGATCGCAGCCTTCAACGATTCGGGTACGACGCGGGCGGCCACCGGCGCGCTACCCATCTGAGATCGTCGGGTCTCAGGCGCCGGCTACCTGCTCTGCCCATCGATAATCGGCCTTGCCATTCGCCCCGCGCTCGACGCGCTCCACGGCGATAAGTCGGCGGGGCATCTTGTAGTCGGCGATGACCCCGTCGAGTCCCCGTCGCACCTCGGCGAGGTCGATCGACGCCGAGGGAAGCGGTTCGACGATGGCGGTCACGATTCGACCCCACCGCTCATCGGGGGTACCGACCACAAGGCAGTCGGCGACACCGGGAAGACCGACGATGGCGAGTTCCACCTCTTGAGCGAAGACCTTCTCGCCTCCGGTGTTGATGCACCCCGATTCACGCCCGAGCAGGTGCACGGTGCCGTCGACGAGCACCCGGGCCCGGTCGCCCGGCACGACGAGCCGTTCGCCATCGATGGTCGGGTAGGTGCGCTCGGTGGCCTCCGAATCGTCGAGGTAGCCGAGGGGCAAGCGGCCCGAGCGGGCGAGCCAGCCGTCCTCCGGGTCACCGGGCGCGAGTAGCCGTGAGCGGTCCTCGGAGAGCACGAAGGTTCGGTCGTTGGTGGTGAACCCGGGGGTGTCGGGATTGCCCGAGGTGGTGACCCGGGTCATCTGGCCGCCGGCCTCCGATGAGCCGAACCCGTCGACGATCATGAGGGTCGGGAGGCGATCGAGGAGCTGTCGCGCGACACCGGGTGAGAGCGCGGCGCCACCGGTGACGAGCACGTTGAGGCTGGATCCGTCGTGGTGGCCGCGATCGAAGGCTTCGATCAGAGGTCGGGCGAAGGCGTCACCGACGATGAGCATCAGGTTCACCTGTTCTCGGTCGACCGTCGTCCAGACGGCGTCTGGCTCGAGACGGCCGTCGTGGTGCGGGACGATGACGGTGCCGCCCCCGAGCAGAGCTCGGATCGCCGACCAATGCCCGGCGCCGTGCATGAACGGCGCGGCGGGGAGGCTTCGTAGCCCGGTGTCGGCCGCCGCGACGAAGTCGCCCACGTCGCGCGCTCGGCGTGAACCGTTGAAGCACTCGGTGACGGCGTCACCGTTGCGCCACATGACCCCCTTCGGGAGACCCGTGGTGCCGCCGGTGAACAGCAGGTACAGGTCGTCCGGCGACGGTTGGCGGTCGGTCGGAGGCCCCGACGATGAGCGGATCGCCTCCTCGTAGTCGATCGCCCCGGGAATCAGTTTCGACCCGGATCCGTCATCGATCTGGAGGATCAGTCGAAGATCAGGGAGGCGGTCGATGATCTCTGCGACCCGCTCAGCCAGGCACCCTTGCACCACGAGGGCGGAGGTGGAGGCCAGGGCGAGCAGGTGCTCGAGCTCGCTCGGCCCATAGCGGTAGTTGATGTTGAAGGGCGCGACTCGGGCTTTCCACGAGCCGATCATCGACTCGAGGTACTCCAAGCGGTTGTGGGTCAGAATCCCGAGATGGTGCTGACCTGATCGATGTCGGGGGAGCCCGTCGCGCTCCGCGAAGCAACCGAATCCAGCGGTGGCGAGCACGCCGGCGAGTCGATCGGATCGTTCGTCGGCCTCCCCCCAGGTCAGACGACGGTCGCCCGCGACGGTGTGCTCGGCTTCGGGACGGTCTCGCGCGATCGCCCGGAGGATGTCGACGATCGCGACCGAACCGGGCTCCATAGTCGCCGCCGGTCAGACGTAGTTTCGGAACACGACCTCGGCGACGCAGCTCGGCTTGGCAGCGTCTTCGACCTCGAAGGTGAATTCGACGGTGGCTTGGACGCCTCCAGCGATGTCGTCGACGCTCAGGAGTCGGGCGCCGAGGCGGAGTCGCGAACCGACGGGCACGGGGCTCGGGAAGCGCACTTTGTTGGTGCCGTAGTTGACCCCCATCGAGAAGCCGGTGAACTGCGCGATCTGGGCGTAGAGGCTCGGGCCGAGGCTGAGGGTGAGATACCCGTGAGCGATGGGCCCTCCGAAGGGGCCGGCCTTGGCGCGCTCGACATCGATGTGGATCCACTGGTGGTCGCCTGTCGCGTCCGCGAAGAGGTTGACCTGCTCCTGGGTGATCTCGACATAGGGGCTGTAGCCGAGGTGCTCGCCGATAAGCGCCTTCATTTCGTCGATGCCGTTGATGGTGCGTGTGCTCATCGCTCCATCATGACAGGGGAGGTCTCGGGTCCCGCACTCGGCCGGAGGCCCTTGATCAGGGCCTGCGCTCTGGTACGAATGGCGTGTGGCCGGTTCATCTGAGGAGCACTGCTGCGGGCTCGTCGCGCTCGTCGGGCGACCGAACGTCGGGAAGTCGTCGATCGTGAACGCGGTGTGCGGTCGCAAGGTGAGCATCGTCTCGGACAAGCCGCAGACCACCCGGCATCGGGTGGTCGGGGTCGCCAACTCGCCGGGCGCGCAATTGGTGTTCGTCGACACGCCCGGGCTGCACAAGCCGGTGAGCGCCCTCGGTGAGCGGGTCAACTCAACGGCGCTTGAGAGCGCCGGGGACGTCGATGTTCAGTGTCTGGTGATCGATGCGACGGTGCCGTTCGGTCGCGGCGATCGATGGGTCGCCGAGCGGTTGCACCTGCCGTCGACGGTTGTGGTGGTGAACAAGTGTGATCGGGCCCGCCCCGAGGAGGTGCTCGCTGCGCTCTCCGCGGCTGCCGATCTCGACGCGGAGGCCTACTTTCCGGTGTCGGCGAGGACCGGCGAGGGGCTCGATGCCCTGGTGACCCATCTCCTCGATCGTCTGCCCGAGGGGCCGGCGCTTTATCCGGAGGGGACCGACCTGCCCGACGATGAACTCTGGATCGCCGAGTTGGTACGCGAGCAGTTGCTCGCTGTGGTGCGCGATGAGTTGCCCTACTCGATCGCGACTCGGGTCACCGAGTGGGAGTGGCCGCGGGTGCGTTGCGAGATCCTCGTGGAACGCGAGAGCCAGAAGGGCATGGTGATCGGCCGTGGCGGCGCAGTGCTGAAAGAGGTCGGCCAGCGTGTCCGCGAGCAGATGCCACCTGGCGCGCATCTCGAACTGCGGGTGAGGGTCGACCGAGATTGGCAGCGACGACCCGACCGGGTCGAGCGACTCGGTTACTGAACCTCGTCCCGGGTCACGACTCGGCGGGGGCGATCGTCGTGGTCGTGCTCGGTGATGGTTGCGGGGTCGTGGTGGTCGACGAACTCGATGTCGGTGGGGTCGTCGTGGTTGGTGGTGTCGTTGATGACGTCGATGTCGATGGGGCGGTCGTGGTGGGTGGCGCGCCGGAGACGAGCGAGGTGAAGTCGGAGTGAGCGAGCGGCTCCCCAGGCTCGCTGTTGGCGCCGCGAGCCGGAACGAAGACGCTGATCGCGTCACCCTCGACCGTGAATGAGACCTGGCCGATACCGCCGTCGGGGGTGGTGAACAGCGTCAGCGTCAGCGCGATCTGGGCAATGGCCCGTCGCTGCTCTGAACTGTTGGTCCTCGAGAGCACCCCGCGATCGAGGTCGACGACCGCGCGACCCCGGTCGACGGTGAATCCGTTGATGAGGTTCCGGGCGACCGCCGAGCGCAGCGGCGCGCCCGTTCCCGAAGGCGCGTTCTCGAGTTGGTCGATGAGCACGGCGTCGGAGACCGGTGTCGGGAGTGAGGAGGTGATCTGCTGGAGGTCACCCCGCGCGCCGAGCACGTAGAAGAGTTCCACGGCGGTGGTCCGCACGATCGTCGTGGTCGTCTCCTCGACCGGTTCGGGCTCCTCGGGCTCACCGATGGGTGTCGCAGGTTCGGTGGTGGTCGTGGTTGTCGACGTCGTCGTCGGGGTAGCCAGATCGAAGGGGACCTCGTCGAAGGTCTGGACGCGCTCGTCGATCGGCAGCCCGCACCCCGTGAGAAGACCCGCGACAACCAGCCCACGGATCCCTCGCCGCTGCGATGGGTTCACGGCGTCATCTCCGATCGATCGCGGGGGAGCCGAACGACGAAACGCGACCCTCCGTAGGGGCGGTCATCCACCCAGGCATCGCCCCCCATGGCCGCGGCGTGCTCGGCGACGAGCGCGAGACCGAGACCCGTGCCAACGCGGTGTCGCGCGGCGCTGCCTCGGGCGAACCGCTCGAAGATCCGATCTCGCTCACTCGCCGCGACCCCCGGGCCGTTGTCCTCGACGGCGAGGAGCAGCGTGCCGACGCGGTCACCGGGTTCGATCGAGACGCGGGTCGCTCCTCCGGCGTGGTGGGCGGCGTTCTCGAGCAGGTTGCCGAGGATCCGCTCGAGACGGACCTTGTCGACAACGGCTCGACGAGGAGCACCTCGTTCCACGTCGATCGGCACGTCGGGAGTTGCCGAGCGGGAGGCAACGCGCTGTGCCCACTCGGCAAGGTCGAGCTCCTCGGCGTGACCGTCGACGGCGCCGGCGTCGAGGCGCGACAGCTCGAGGAGGTCGATGACCATCGAGTCGAATCTGCGCACCTGCTCCACGAGAAGGTCGAGGGCCTGACGCGACCGGTCGCCGAGTTCGTCGCGTCGCGCGGCGAGCACCTCCACCGCCGCGGTCATCGCGGTGATCGGCGATCGCAACTCGTGGCTGACGTCAGACGCGAATCGGGCCTCGCGCTCGATTCTCGCCTGCACGGCGTCGGCCATGTCGTTGAAGGAGCGGACGAGTCGGTCGAGTTCGGGGTCGTCGGAGGTGTCGAGGCGGGCGTCGAGGGCGCCCTGGGCGATCTCTCCGGCGGCGTCGGCCACCCGGGTCAGCGGCTTGAGCAGCCCGCGGCTGGTGGTGAAGCCGAAGAACGTGGCGAAGAGCGCGGCCAGTGCCGACCCGATAAGGAGCGCCGTGACGATGATTCGGAGCGTTCGCTCGGTTGATCCCAGTGGGAACGCCTCCACGTAGGAGGTGTCATAGGCGGCGATGTGCACGCCGATCCCGAGGTAGGGCTCGCCATCGTGCACGAACTGCTGCTGGCCCGACTGGGTTCGCTCCACGGAGTCGAGAAGGTCGGTCGGGAAAGCGGAGGCTGGGTACTGCAGGTAGAGCGGGATGTAGGGGCGGGTCAGCATGCTGAAGCCGCCAGGTTCGACGTCGAGGGTGAGGAACGAGTCCGAGATGACTTTGCTGTCGAGGCCGCCATCGGGGAGACGCGCCTGGTCGAAGGCGTTCTTGACGGCGAGAGCGTTGTCGAAGGCTGAGGAGCGAGCCGCTGACACGCGCTGGTCAAGCAGCGAGTCTCGGGCGATCGAGTAGGTGGCGGTGGTCAGGCCGAGCCCGGCGAGGAGTCCGATGAGCCCGAAGAACAGCGCGACCCGTGTGCTGAGTCGCGGTGATCGCAGACGGGCCATCGGGACAGTGTTGCGCACGGGGAAAGGGGTCGTGGACGCGGGATCGGCGCTGCTTGACGCAACCACCAAGGTTCCGCCGCTGCCGGTGAGGCACCAGGGGGAGGGAGGTACCTCACCGGGGCAGCGTGAACAGGTGTCATGGTGCACTCGTCGTGTGACGCGGTGATGCCCGTTCTGTGCGATTTGTGTAACAAAACGCGACCTCTGCCCGGACGGGGCCGCGTGGCACACTTGCTCTCGTGGATTCGCTGCTCTTCGTGGAGGACGACGACGCGATCCGGCTCGCGCTCCGCCTCGCCCTTGAGGATGAGGGCTACGAGGTGCACGAGGCATCTGATGGGGCGTCCGGTCTCGTCCAGTTCGGTCAACACCATCCCGACCTCGTCCTCCTCGACCTTCGCCTTCCCGACCTGTCGGGTTTTGAGGTCTGTCGTGCGCTCCGGGCGACCTCGACGGTTCCGATCATCATCATCACCGCCCAGACCGAGACCCAGGATCTGGTAGCGGGACTGGAGGCAGGTGCCGATGACTACGTCACCAAGCCGGTCGTGCCGAAGGAGTTGGCCGCCCGAATCCGGGCGCTCCTTCGACGGGCGAAACTCTCGCCTGCTCCCGAGGACGCGGGGCGCTCGGGGGTGGAGCGCTTCGGGAACATCACGCTCGACCGGGAGCGGCAGGTGGTCGAGAGAAACGATGTGGAGATCTCGGTGACCCGGACGGAGTATCGGCTCCTCTGCGAGTTCGCCGATCACGTCGGGGCGGTGCTCAGCCGGGACCAGCTGCTCGAGCGGGTCTGGGGATACGAGTACCTGGGTGATTCGAGGTTGGTCGACGCGCATGTGCGTCGCCTGCGTCTCAAGGTCGAGGACACCCCGGACGATCCGCGGTTGATCGTGACGGTGCGTGGTCTCGGCTACCGACTGATGGCCTGACTCTTAGTTCGCCTCGGGCGACCAGCGGGGCGCGCGTCGCTCGGCGAAGGCTGCCATGCCCTCGGCGGCGTCGTCGGAGGAGAAGAGGCGCTCGCTCAGCGCGCGCATCTCGGAGAAGGCGGTGGCGCGATCGGTGCCGGGCACCGAGGCGAGGAGTCGTTTGGTGGCGGCCACCGCCTCAGGCGCGCCCCGGCGCACACCGTGGCAGATCTCGTCGACGGTCTCCACAACATCGGAGGTCACGTGAGTGACCAAGCCGATGTCTCGGGCCTGGGCGGCATCGAAGCGCTCACCGGTGAGCATGGCGGCGGCGATGCGTCCAGGCGCCACGCGTCGCAGGATCGGCACGGCGATGATCGCGGGCGCGACACCGATGCGCACCTCGGTGAGCGCGAAGTCGACCGATGCGTCGACGACCACGAGGTCGCAGGAGGCCATGAGGCCGATCCCACCCGCTCGGACGGCACCTCGGACAGCGGCGATCGTCGGTCGTTCGGTGTCCATGAGTCGTTCGAGGGCGGCGACCATCGGTCCGGAGTCGGGTGGGCCGGAGGATCGTTCGCGCAGGTCGGCTCCTGAGCAAAACGCGGGTCCAGCGTGGGTAAGCACGATCGCTCTCGCTTCGACCTCTTCGGCTCGGTCGAGTGCGCGGTGCAACTCCTCCAGCAGTTGGCGCGAGAGGGCGTTGCGGTTGTGCTGGGAGTCGAGGGTGATCGTCGCGACTTCCCGGTCGATGTCGAGGCGCAGCATTGTCATGTTGTTCGCCGTGTCGTTCGCCATGAGCGCACGGTAGACGGATCCGAGGATGGTCGGTCAGTCGGTGATCGCGCGGAGGAAGCGTTCCGCCTCGGCCCGGTCGCGGGTGCGTCTCATCGGTGGCAGGGCACCGATGAGATCCCATCGGTAGCCGGCCGTGCCGAGGCGGCGGTCGAGCACGGCGACGACGCCTCGATCGGCGTCATTGCGGATGAGGCGTCCACTCGCCTGAGCGAGCATGGTCGCTGCGCGCGGAAGGTCGATCTGGCCGAAGGCGGCGCGGCCGAGCCGGTCGCGCCGCGCCGACAGCAATGGGTCATCGGGACGCGGGAACGGGATCCGATCGATGACGACGAGCGAGAGCGTGCGGCCGGGCACGTCCACCCCTTGGAAGAGTCCGGCGGTGGCGAAGAGACAGGTGGACTCGTCCTCGGCGAAGGCCGCGACGAGGGCCGGCTTCGGGAGGTCGCGTTGGGTCAGGATCGTGTGCGGTATCTGCCCGGTGAGGGCGGCTGCCGCTTCGTCCATTGCCGCCCAACTGGTGAAGAGCGCGAGGGTTCGTCCGCCGGCGGCGGTGATGAGCGCAGCGAGTTCCTCGTGGGTGGCTGCTCTGAAGGCCGGGTCGTTCGGGGCCGGCAGGTGCATCGCGCAGTACAGCAGGGAGTTCTCCCCGTAATCGAAGGGGCTTCCGACGTCGATCACCTCCGGATCTGGTAGCCCGATGCGCTCGGGGAGCGACCGGGGCACCGTTGCCGAGGTGAGGATCGCGGTGCGTCGTGACCAGACACCGGCGGCCATCGTGGGGCCGACGTCGAGCGGGGCGATCTCGAGCGAGGGTGAGCCCGGCGGGCCGGAGACGAAGGCGACGGTGTCAGCCGACGGCGAGAGCGTCCGGTCGATCATCTCGGTGGACCGGGTGAGGATCACCTGCGCGCGGAGCCGGCGTTGTCGGGCATCCTCGACGTCGGTCTCGATGGCGTTGACGACCGCTGAGGCGCGCTCGAGGGCTCCGCGGGCGGTGACCAGGGCGGAGGTGACATCGGAAGGCAGCGGGATCTCGAGGCGCTCGCCGCGGCGCCCGTCGATCACCTCGCCGAAGGCGACGCCGGCATCGGCGATGGAGGCGATGAGGGCGGGGTCGTCGATGATCCGGCGCACGGTCGAGGCGACGGTCGTGAATCGGCCGGGGGAGAGGTCGACGCCGACGGTGTCGCTCATGACGTCCTCGAGGACGTGCGCCTCGTCGAAGACGACGATGTCGTGCTCGGGCAGGATCGCGTCATCGGCACCGACGTTCAGGCCGTACAGGTGGGTGTTCACGACGACGACGTCCGCGGTGGCGGCGCGATCTCGGGCGACCTCAGCGAAACAGGTCGCACCGAGCGGGCACCGGTTGGCTCCCGGACACTCATCGGAGGTGACGCTCACTGCACGCCACACGGCGGGGTCGGGGAGTCGGTCGAGTTCCGCCTGGTCTCCGGTGTCGCTCGATTCGGCCCAGCCGGCGAGCGCCGTGATTTCGTCACGTCGACCGTCGCCGAGCCCCTCGAGGGCCAGTTGGTCGTCTCCGGAGGACACCTCGGCCAGTCGTTGGCGACAGAGGTAGTTGGAGCGTCCCTTCAGTACGGCCCACTCCAGGTCTCGGCCGAGTGGTTCGCGGAGGTGCTCGGCGAGAAAAGGGAGGTCCTTGGTGGCGAGCTGGTCCTGCAGGGCCTTCGTCGCGGTGGCCACGACCACGGTGCGGCCGGCGCGCATGGCTGGAACCAGATAGGCGAGGGTCTTGCCGGTTCCCGTCCCGGCCTGCACCACGAGATGCCGACCGTCCGATATCGCCCGGTCGACGGCGTCGGCCATCTCGCGCTGTCCTGGTCGCCGCTCGGCCGCCGGTAACGCCGAGGTCGCGATGTCGAGAAGTTCGCCGACGCCGAGCGGAGCCTCGTTCAACGCACGAGGTCCAGTGCGCGGTCGAGGTCCGCGGCGTCGAAGTCGGGCCAGGCCGCGTCGGTGAAGTGGATGGCAGCTCCGGCTGCCTGCCAGAGCAGGAAGTTCGAGACGCGGATCTCACCGCTCGTGCGCACGAGCACGTCGACGTCGGGGAGCTCAGGGTCGTAGAGGTAGTCCGAGAGCTGGCTGGCATCGACGGTGCCGGTGTCCGACCTCAGTCGTCGAACCGCGGCCATCAACTCGGCCCGCCCGCCGTAGTCGAAGGCGACGGTGAGGGTCATCCCCGTGTTCGACGAGGTGTCATTGATGGCCCGACGAATAGCGCGTTGGACGTACTTCGGTGTGCGGGCCTCTGGGCCGTCGAAGGGGCGCCCGATCCATCGCACGCGCACGTTGTTCTCGTTGAGTTCCTCGAGGCGACCGAAGAGCCGCTCGTGAAGTCCGAGGATGTGCCGAACCTCGGCCCTTGGTCGCACCCAGTTCTCGGTGGAGAATCCGAACACGGTGAGCCAGCCGACCCCGCGCGCGACGGAGGCGCGCACGATCTCAGCGAGGTTCTCTTCACCAGCGGTATGACCGGCCGTGCGGGGCAGTGACCGTTGCTCCGCCCAGCGGCCGTTGCCGTCCATGATGCAGGCGACGTGGAGCGGCCGATCGAGCCTGGGGTGCTCGCGAGGTGTTGGGGAGGTCGCCACGGGAGCTCCACGTTAGCGATGGCCCCGTGCGAGAATGGGCCGGTGACGTCTGGTGTTACGGAGGCGGTTGGAGCGGAGGCTCGCGATCAGATCGGGCCGGCCCATGTTCTCGTCGTCGGCGGCTCGACCGATGACTGGGATTCGCTTGGAAGTTCCGCTTGGGCGGCGAGACGATGCGGTCTCGGTGAGGTGGCGGAGCGACTCGGTGTGGAGTGGTTGACGATCCGCCCGTATTCGGCGAACGGCGTGGCCGGGCTCGCTGGCCGGGTCGAGCAGGCGGATGACCGTTCGCCGGTCACCCTCACCGTCGAGACGGTTGGGTGCTGCACGGTGATCGTCGACCCAGCCGCCGATGGACGCGAGCGGTTCGCCGGGGCCATGCGGTCGCTCGGTGACGACCCGGTGAACGAGGCCTCGGTGGCGGGCGCGCTCTACGAGCCGGCCGACTGCGAACCCGACCTCGTGCTCGTGCTCGGACCCGCCACAAGACTCCCACCTTCATTGGTCTGGGAACTCGCCTACGCCGAGCTCGTGTTCGCCGAGGTCGCATGGGGTGATCTCGAGCCGAATCACCTGGCTGACGCCGTCGCCGAATACGCGGGCCGCCGGCGCCGCTTCGGCGGACTCGACGCGTGAAGGAGCTCTATCGCGACGAGGCGGTGGTGTTGCGCACCTACCGCCTAAGGGAGTCCGACCGGATCGTCGTGCTGCTCACGAAGGAGCACGGGAAGGTCCGGGCGGTGGCGCACGGCGTCCGGAGGACGACCTCGAAGTTCGGGGGTCGACTCGAACCGATGAGCCATGTCATGGTGCAGCTACGTCGAGGACGCGAGCTCGACACGGTCACCCAGGTCGAGTCGGTCGATCGGCTCGGGCCGATGCTCTCTTCCCTCGACCGAACCTCCCAGGGGATGGCGGCGATCGAGGCGGTGGAGCAACTCGCACTCGATCGCGAACCGACCCCCCAGTTGTTCCGGTCGACGGTCGGGGTGCTCCGAACGATCGCCGAGCATCCCTCGCCGATGAACGTGCCGGCGTTCTATTGGAAGTTGCTGGCCGCTGAGGGCCTCAGCCCGGTGCTCGATGTTTGCGTTCGCTGCGAGGAGTCGGGTGACGGGGTGGAGATCGTCGCCTTCGATCTCAACGAGGGCGGCGTGCTCTGCCGCAACTGTCGTTCCGGGGTGTCGGTGTCGCCGGCGGCGCTCTCGCTGCTGCGAGCGGTGCTCGGCGGTCGGCTCAACGAGGCGCTGGCCGCTCCGGAGAGCCCCGCCACCCACGAGGTCGGGCTGCTCGCGACGCGAGCGATGGAGCACCACCTTGAGCGACGCCTCAAGACGATCGCGCTGTTCGAACGCCACTGAGCCTCCCTAGCCTGTGGGGTCGTGGCAGCGACCGAACTCGATCAGATCGTCAATCTCTGCAAACGCCGCGGGTTCGTGTACCCGTCGGCGGAGATCTACGGCGGTTTCCGGTCGACCTACGACTACGGGCCGCTCGGGTCGCTGATGCTCCGCAACGTGAAGGACGCCTGGGTGCGTTCCATGGTGCAGCAACGCGATGACGTCGTACTCATCGACGCCGCCGTGCTCGGCCCTCCGCAGGTTTGGGAGGCCTCGGGGCACCTCAGTAACTTCAGCGACCCGCTCGTCGACTGCACGGTGTGTCGCAATCGCTTCCGCCTCGACAAGCTCGACGATCCAAACGTGTGCCCGAGTTGTGGTGGGAGTGGAACGTTCACGGAAGCCCGCCAGTTCAATCTGATGTTCAAGACCCAGGCCGGCCCAGTGGCCGATGCCGGTGCCGATGCCTATTTGCGCCCCGAGACCGCGCAAGGCATGTTCACCAACTTCTCGAATGTGCTTCAGACCAGTCGGAAGCGCCCCCCGTTCGGCATCGCGCAGGTCGGAAAGTCGTTCCGCAACGAGATCACACCGCAGAACTGGATCTTCCGCACCCGCGAGTTCGAGCAAATGGAGCTCGAGTTCTTCGTGCCGCCGGCGGACGGCGCCTCTTGGTACGAGTACTGGTGCGAACACCGGATGGAGTGGTACCGCGACCTCGGCATCCCTGACTCGATGCTCAGACTTCGTCCCCACGCCGACGACGAACTGTCGCACTACTCGACGGGTACCTCGGACGTGGAGTTCCTCTTCCCATGGGGTTGGGACGAGTTGGAGGGAATCGCGCAACGCACCGACTACGACCTCACTCAGCACGCCGCCCACTCCGGGGAGCGCCTCGACTTCTTCGACCAGGCGTCCGATGAGCGCTATGTGCCCTACGTGATCGAGCCTGCCGCCGGTGCCACGCGCACGATGGCTGCTTTCCTGCTCGCCGCCTACGACGAAGAGGAGGTCAACGGGGAGACGCGCACCGTGCTTCGTCTCCATCCGCGTCTCGCCCCGTACAAGGTGGCGGTGCTCCCGCTCTCGAAGAAGGACACGCTTACCCCCTTGGCGAAGGAGATCCGGGCGATGATCGGGGAGCGCTACATGGTCGACTACGACGAGACCCAGGCGATCGGACGTCGCTACCGCCGTCAGGATGAGATCGGAACGCCGCTGTGCGTGACGGTCGACTTCGACTCATTGGAGGACTCCGCGGTCACCGTCCGCGATCGCGACTCGATGGAGCAGGTTCGCGTGCCGATCGACTCGCTCATGTCGGAACTCTCGACGCGTCTCGGGATCTGATCCGAGGATCCGGATCGATGGCGACCTACCTCGACCGAATCCTCGAGGCGCACCGCGCCGGGGCGGCAACTGACGCGCGCTCGGTCGCAGAACTCCGCCGGCGTTGCGACGAACTTCCCTCGACCCGCGGTTTCCGTCAGGCGCTCGCATCGGTCGACTCGGCGAGCGATGGGGTCGGAGTGATCGCCGAGGTCAAGCGGCGTTCGCCGTCGAAGGGCGTGCTCGCGTCCGATCTCGATCCGGCGACCCTCGCTCGCGACTACGCGGACGGCGGTGCGACCTGCCTGTCGGTGCTCACCGATGCCGAGTTTTTCGGGGGATCACCTGAGGATCTCATCGCTGCTCGATCCGCCGTGTCTCTGCCCGTGCTGAGGAAGGACTTCACCGTCGCCGCCAACGATGTGCTCGACGCGCGATTGATGGGAGCGGACTGCGTTCTGCTGATCGCCGCCGCGCTCGGGGTGGACGAACTCGTCGATCTGCATGGTCTCGCCCGAGAGGTCGGGCTGGACGTGCTGGTTGAGATCCACGACGAGACCGAACTGGATCACGCCGTGGCAGCGGGTGCGGATCTTGTCGGGGTGAACCAGCGTGACCTCGTCACCTTCGAGGTGGATCATGAGCGCGCCATTCGTATGGCCTCGGTGATCCCGGAGGGTGTGATCGGTGTCGCCGAATCGGGAGTGCGGGGGCGCACCGATGCGCTCGCGCTCG
This sequence comes from Acidimicrobiales bacterium, assembly GCA_030828465.1. Classification (GTDB taxonomy): domain Bacteria; phylum Actinomycetota; class Acidimicrobiia; order Acidimicrobiales; family Ilumatobacteraceae; genus Casp-actino5. Next base: position 16,230 of record JAURCL010000007.1, read on the forward strand.
CTGGGGCGGGGTACGCGGCGGTGCTGGTGGGCGAGACGTTGGTCACCTCAGGTGACCCGGTCGCTGCCCTCCGCGCGATGCGCCATGGTTGAGCGGTCGGGGCGGACTGCTCGCGAGTAGGTTCAGCCACGATGTTCGTCAAGATCTGCGGGATCACGAATGAGGAGGACGCGCTGCTCGCGGTCGCCATGGGCGCGGACGCGATCGGGTTCATCTTCGCGCCATCGCCACGTCAGGTGGTGGCGAAGCACGTCTACGACATCACGCGCCGACTGCCCTCCGATGTGTTGACGGTCGGCGTCTTTCGGGACGAGCTCCCAGCGCGGGTGCTCTCGATCGCCGACAGCGCGGGGGTGCGAGCCGTTCAGTTGCATGGCTCCGAGACGCCGGAGCAGGTGCGAGAGGTGGTCGAGAAGGGGCCCGGCCACGGCATCAGGAAGGTGATCAAGGCGTTCGGTGCCGACTCCGATCACCTGTCGCGGGCCGATCGTTTCCACACTGACCTCGTCTTGGTGGATGCCCCGGCACCCGGGAGCGGCAAGGTGTTCGACTGGCACCTCGCCTCGGAGGTGCCCGACTCGGTTCGCCTCATCCTCGCGGGCGGTCTGAACCCCGACAATGTCGCCGATGGCATCCGGGCGGTCCGTCCGTGGGGGGTCGATGTGTCCTCCGGAGTTGAGGCCGCTCCAGGTCGCAAGGATCCCGTGAAGGTGAGAAGATTCATCTCGAACGCGCGAGCGGCGGCCCCCCCGGACGAGATGTCCGATCTCCCACCGCTCGAGGATGTGCCCTACGACTGGGAGGACGAATGACGATCACGGCGGAGACCAGGTCCCTCATGGGAGAGCCCGACGATTCGGGTCGTTTCGGCGAGTTCGGCGGGAGGTTTGTCCCCGAGACACTGGTGCCGGCCTGCCAGGAGCTCGAGCGGGCCTTCCACGAGGCCTGGAACGACCCGGTGTGGCGCGAGGAGCTCGCCTCGGTGCTCCGCGACTACGCCGGTCGTCCGTCGGGCTTGACCGAGTGCCACCGCCTCGGTGAGGAACTCGGTCTGCGCCTGTTCCTGAAGCGCGAGGATCTCAACCACACCGGTTCGCACAAGATCAACAACGTGATTGGTCAGGCGCTCCTCGCTAAGCGGATGGGCAAGACCCGGCTCGTCGCCGAGACCGGTGCTGGCCAGCACGGCGTGGCGAGCGCCACCGCGGCCGCGCTGCTCGGGATGGAGTGCAAGGTCTACATGGGAGCGGTCGATGTCGAGCGCCAGGCGCTCAACGTCTTTCGGATGCGGCTCCTCGGAGCGGAAGTTGAGGCGGTCCATAGCGGCAGTCGCACCCTGAAGGACGCGGTCAACGAGGCGATGCGCGACTGGGTGGGGACCGTCGGCGACACGCACTACTGCTTGGGATCGGTGATGGGTCCCCATCCCTATCCGTTCATGGTTCGCCAGTTCCATCGGGTGATCGGCGAGGAGGCCCGCACCCAGTTCCTGGCGCTCGTCGGTGACGATCCCGACCTCGTCGTCGCCTGCGTGGGCGGTGGATCGAACGCGATCGGGATCTTCTCGGGGTTCGTCGACACCACCAGTCGACTCGTCGGCGTCGAGCCAGCCGGCGGTGCCGCGGTCTCGCGGGGCGCGCCCGGTGTGGTGCACGGGATGCGCAGCTACCTCATGCAGGACGAGTACGGCCAAGTCGAGGAGGCGCATTCGATTTCGGCCGGGCTCGACTACCCGGGCGTTGGGCCCGAGCACTCCCACCTCGCCTCGATCGGGCGCGCTGAGTACCCGAACGTGACCGACTCCGAGGTGATCGAGGCGTTCCAGCTGCTCAGTCGCACCGAGGGGATCATCCCGGCGCTCGAGCCGGCTCACGCGATCGCCTGGGTTGCGCGAGAGGCTGCCGAGCTGAGGGGTCAGACCGTCCTCGTCAACATGAGCGGCCGCGGCGACAAGGACGTCGGCCAGATGATGGATGTGCTGAAGGATCAGCTCGGCTGAGTGATGGGTCTCGAGTCTTATCTGCGGGGGTGCAAGGAGTCGGGTCGCAAGATCCTCGTTCCCTACATCACCGGCGGCTACCCGGGATGGCAGGATGCCATCAGGGCATGCGCCGCGAACGGCGCCGATGCCATCGAGATCGGGATCCCCTTCTCTGATCCGGTGATGGACGGACCGGTCATCCAGCGGGCCTCACAGGCGGCCCTCGAGGCCGGCACCACGCCGCAGTCGGTGCTCGAGGAGGTGCCGCATCTCGATGTCGACATCCCGCTCGCGGTCATGACCTATTTCAACGTCGTCCACCACGACGGTCCGGTCCGCTTCGCGAACCGGCTCGCCGGCGCCGGGGTGACGGGCTGCATCCTCCCCGATCTGCCGCTCGAGGAGTCTGAAGAGTGGTGTGAGGCCGCTGATTCCGCGGGTGTCGCCACGGTGATGCTCGCGGCGCCAACCGCTCCGGACGAACGGCTTCCCCGCATCGTCTCTCGGTCGCGGGGCTTCGTGTACTCCGTCGGACTCCTCGGCGTCACGGGTGAGCGGGACTCTCTAGCGGCCACTGCGACCGCCCTCGCCGAGCGGTTGATACCTCTCACCGACCTCCCGGTGCTCGTCGGGGTCGGGGTGTCGAACGCCGAGCAGGCGGCAACGGCCTGCCGGGTGGCCGACGGGGTCATCCAGGGGGCGTCGATGGTGCGCCGGCTTATCGAGTCGGGGCCCGATGAGGTTGGGCGCTACGTCGCTGAGGTCCGGGCGGCCATCGACGCCTGACCGCGGCTGGCTAGGGTCGCCGCGTGAGCCCCGAGGACCTACTTCCGCACCGAGCCCCTTTCCTGTTCGTCGATGAGATCCTGGAGATCGTGCCGGGGGACTCCGCGCGCGGGGTCTGGAGACTGACCGGGGACGAGTGGTTCTTTCCGGGGCATTTCCCGGGGCGCCCGACGCTCCCGGGTGTGCTGATGTGCGAGGCGATCGCTCAGGTTGGGGCGCTCGCGGTGCTCTCCGACGAGAGGTTCGCCGGCCGACTGCCGCTCTTCGGCGGGATCGACAAGGCGAGGTTCCGCCGTCAGGTTGTGCCCGGCGATGAACTGGTGCTCGAGTGCTCTATGACGAAGCTCGCCGCGCGGGCTGGTCGGGGCTCTGGTCGGGCGCTCGTGGGTGGGGAAGTCGCGACCGAGTGCGACCTGATGTTTGTGATTGCCTGAGAGAGCCGGTTCAGCCTGGTCCGATGATGATCGAGCCGTTGTGGCCGCCGAAGCCGAAGTTGTTCGACATGGTGGGGCCGGGCTCCCAGGGGCGCGCCTCGCCGGTGACCACGTCGACGGTCATCTCGGGGTCGACGGTCGAGGTGTTCGCCGTGGGCGGGATGAGCCGGTGTTCCATGGAGAGCAGCACCGCGGCGGCCTCAAGGGCGCCAGCTGCGCCGAGGGCGTGACCGGTGACTCCCTTGGTGGAGACCACTGGGACGGCGCCCGCTCCGAAGACCTCCGAGACCGCGGCGGCCTCTGCTGCGTCGTTCAGCGGGGTGGAGGTGCCGTGGGCGTTGATCTGGCGAATGTCGGCCGGTTCGAGGCCGGCATCGGCGAGGGCGAGCCGCATGCATTGGATCGCTCCGACGCCGCCGGGTGATGGCGCGGTGATGTGGTGAGCGTCGGCGTTCGATGCCGCGCCGAGGATCTCACCGATGACGTGAGCCCCTCGCGCGACCGCTGATTCCCATTCCTCAAGCACCATGACGGCCGCACCCTCGCCCATCACGAACCCGTCACGCTCGGCATCGAACGGTCGGCTGGTGCCCGTGGACGACAGCGCGGTCATGTTCCCGAAGCTGGCGAGCGCGGTCGGGGTACCCGCGTACTCCGTACCGCCGGCGACCACGGCGTCGGCGAGGCCCCAGGCGATGAGGCGAGCCGCGTAGCCGAGGGCGTGGGTCCCGGCGGCGCAGGCGGTGGACAGTGTCTCGTTCGGGCCGCGCAGATCGAAGCGCATCGACACGTTGGCTCCGGGCGCGTTGGCCATCATCATCGGCACCAGAAACGGGGAGACCCGGCGCTCGCCCTTGTCGAGCCGCACCACGATCTGCTCCTCGAGAGTGTGGATGCCGCCCACACCGGTCCCGAAGATGGTTCCGATGCGGGAGGGGTCCGCATCGGGACGCCCCGACTGCTCGAGGGCCTCGGTTGCGGCCGCGATCGCGTACTGCTCGCTCCGGTCAGCCCGGCGGGCGTCTTTGGGTGAGTCGTACCAGGGGCTCGGGTCCCAGTCCTCGATGGTCGTGAGGCGTCCGACGTCGACGAGTCCGGGGCCGAGCAGACCCTTCCAGAAGGCGTCGCGGCCGACCCCGCAGGGGGCGACGACACCGAGACCCGTGACGGCGACCCGCCGTCCGGCGCCGATCATCTCAGAGCTTGTTGGTGACGAGAGCGAAGGCCTGGCCGACGGTCTCGATGCCCTCGAGGTCTTCCTCGGGCACCTCGATGCCGAACTCCTCCTCGAGGGCCATCACGAGCTCGACGAGGTCGAGGCTGTCGGCGTCGAGGTCATCACCGAACTTCGCGTCCTCGGTGACCTGGTCATCCGAGACCGAGAGCACCTCGACGGCGCACTTCTTGAAGCGGGCGAACAGTTCCTGATCCATGTCGTCTCCTTGTCGTGTCGCGGGTACCGCGATCGCATTATCGCCGCCAAGTGTAGGGAGCGGCGGGTGTCTGTGACGGGACGCTCAGTGTCCCATACCGAGGCCGCCGTCGACCGGGATGACCGCTCCGGTGATGTAGCCGGCATCGGGAGAGGCGAGGAACTCGACCACCCCGGCGATCTCGTCGGCGTCGGCCATGCGGGCAAGGGGAACCGAGGAGGTGATCTCGGCGAGTCGATCCTCTCCGAGAGCGGCGGTCATGTCGGTGGCGACAGGGCCCGGAGCCACGACGTTCACGGTGATCGACCGGGAGCCGAGCTCTCGGGCGAGAGATCGGGCGAGACCGACGAGTCCGGCCTTTGAGGAGGCGTAGTTGGCCTGACCCGCGGCGCCGAGGAGGCCGACCACTGAGGAGACGAGAATGATCCGGCCCGAGCGCGCGCGGAGCATTTGCTGGACCGCTCGCTTCGTGACCCGGTAGGCGGCCGTGAGATTGGCGTCGATGACGGCGGTGAAGTCGTCCTCGCCCATGCGCAGGAGGAGGCCATCGCGCGTGATGCCGGCGTTCGAGACCAGTACCTGCACGGCGCCGCCGAAGTGCTCCTCCACTTCGGTGAAGGCGCGGTCGACGTCGTCGGTGGAGGTGACGTCACAGCGCACCCCGAACAGTCCATCGGGGGGCGGCGACGAGTTGTAGGTCACGGCGACCCGATCGCCCGAGGCGGCGAACCGCCGTGCGACGGCGAGGCCGATTCCCCGGGACCCTCCGGTGACGAGGACGATCCTCCCGTTGTCGCTCACGCTGATGCTCCCTTCTCGCCGCCCCATCGCAGGACGGCGCTCGCCGCGGTCATGCCTCCTCCGAATCCGACGAGGAGCACGAGGTCACCGTGGTCGATCCGGCCGTCCTCGAGGGCTGCCGCGAGGGCGAGAGGGATGGAAGCCGATGAGGTGTTGCCCGTTCGATCGATGACCACCGAAGCCCGCTCGAGCGGCACGTCGAGTCGTTCGCAGGCGGCCTGGATGATCCGGATATTCGCCTGATGCGGGACGATCATGGAGATGTCGTCGCCGGTGACTCCGGCGTGGCGCATCGACTTCTCCGCGGAGTCGACCATGATGCGCACGGCGCGCCGGAAGACCTCTTTGCCGTCCATGTTGACGGTGCCTCCGACCTCGGCCCAGAGCAGTTCGCTGGCGGAGCCGTCGGCGTCGAAATCCCAGCCGAGCAGTTGGCTGCCGTGGGGCGTGGATTCGAGGACGACGGCCCCGGAACCGTCGGCGAAGAGCGGCGCGGTGCCGCGATCGTTCCAGTCGGTGATCCGCGAGAGAGTGTCGGTACCGATGAGGAGCACCCGCTCGGCGCCCATGGCGATGAGGCCATGGGCGTTGACGAGGCCGTAGACGAAGCCCGAGCAGGCCGCGTTGAGCTCGAACGCGCCGCAGGAGAGTCCGAGGTCGCGTTGGATGATGGGTGCGGTTCCCCATTGACGGTCGGGTGTGGTGGTGGCCACCACGAGCGCGTCGATGCGCTCCGGGGTGAGCCCGGCCATCTCCATCGCCGCGCGACCCGATTCGACCGAGAGCGAGGCGGTGGAGCCACCGATGCGGCGCTCGGAGATGCCCGTTCGAGCGACAATCCACTCGTCGCTGGTGTCGAGGGTCTTCTCGAGGTCGTGGTTGGTGACGACCTTCTCAGGTAGCGCGGTTCCCCAACCGGAGATGACCGCGCCGGTGGCGCCTGGGCGTGTTGCGGGCATGTGGTCCTCCTCAACGACCCAGAAGGGGTCGACAGGTCACTTCACCTTAGATGGCGATCCTTACGAGGTGCGGAGCCACGCGATCGGCTGTCGCGGTGCGACGCGTTCGGTATCAGCGGCGATGTAGCTCTGGAACACCCCAGCGAAGGGGGAACGCACCTCGTCGTCGCCGACCCGACCAAGGATGGCACCGACCTCGATGAGGCTGCCCTCGGCCAGTCCGGCCGAGGAGAACACCCCTGCGGACGGGCTGACCACGAAGCGCTCCGCGAGATGGAGATGCTCGCCCTCGTGGTCGGCGGCGGGTGCCGGTGGCGCGGTGCCCGCGATCCACTCGACAAAGCGGTCGAGGTCGTCCGGGGTGGCGACCGCGATCGTGTGGATGTCGTCGAGGGTGCGTTTCGCCATTCCGGTGAGCACTCCGCCCGGGCCGAGCTCGGCGAAGGAGGTGACCCCCATCTGCGACATGGCGAGAAGGCCATGTTTCCAGCGCACCGGGCTGGTGAGTTGGGCCGAGAGCAGGCTGGTCCAGTCGTCGGCCGAGTCGTGCGCCTGCGAATCGACGTTCGACACGATGGGCAGGTCGCTGCTGCGGATGGTGGCCGTGGCGATGGCGTCGCGGAGGCGGTCGCGCGCCGATCCCATAAACGGCGTGTGGAAGGCGCCGGACACCTGCAGCGGCATGACCTTTTTGGCTCCGAGTTCTTTCGCGTGGGCGCTGGCCGAGGCGACGCCCTCGGGGGATCCGGCGATCACGACCTGGCCGGGAGCGTTGAAGTTCGCTACCCACACCTCGTCGTCGGCGAGGTTGCAGGCGACCTCGACCTTGTCGTCGTCGAGTCCGAGCACGGCGGCCATGGTTCCCGGTCGTTCGAGGCCGGCGTCGTGCATGGCCTCGGCCCGAGCACCGACGAGGGCGACCCCCTCGGGAAAGCCGAGCGCTCCAGAGGCCGCGAGTGCGGTGTACTCCCCAAGGGAGTGCCCGGCGTAGACATCGGCGTCGACGCCGAGGCGCTCCACCGCGTCGAGCACCATGAGGCTCGAGACGAAGGTGGTGAGTTGAGCGTTCCTCGTGTCGCGGAGCTCGTCGGCCTCGGCGTCGAGGAGAAGGCGGGCGACGTCACGGCCGGCGACCTCACTGGCCTCGTTGACGAGCTCCCAGCTGTCGTGATCGACCCAGGGACGGCCCATTCCCGGGCGTTGCGACCCCTGCCCGGGGAAGGTGAAGGCGAGCACGTCGGAGAGGCTAGACCGAGGCTCCGCCGGCCGTCGGCTACCGCTCGGTAGGCGCAGTTGTATGGCCGGTAGGCTCCCCGTGTCGCCCCGGTAGCCCAACGGCAGAGGCAGCGGTCTCAAACACCGTCCAGTGTCGGTTCGAATCCGACTCGGGGCACTGCCCAACCGACCGGTCGCCGGTCGCGCCGCTCAACTCCGGTGGGTCGGCGGGAGGTCGGCCTAGCATGTCCAGATGGCCACTTGGCTCGCGGAACGACGGCTGGCGCAGAACGGCGCGCGCCTCGCGGAGTTGCGGCACGAGCTCGCCCAGATCGAGGAGCAGTGCGCGGTGTTTGCGTCGGAGGCCGATGACCACGCGCTCAGGGCGCTTGTCTCGGAGACGCCGCTTGCTGAGTTCGAGGCCGCCGACGCCCGTCGGCACGCTTCCGCCCTCGATCGTCATCGTCTCCACCTCGTCGATGAGATCGTCGAACTCGAGCGTCGTCAGGACGAGTTGCTCGACCGGATTGCCGCGGCCACCCGATGAACGCTTGCCTCAGAGGTGCTCGCTGATGGCCATCCGCGTGGTGATCGCGGAGGATGAGGCGATTATCCGAATGGACCTCCGCGAGACCCTCGAGGAGGAGGGCTACGAGGTGGTCGCCGAGACGGGCCGGGGTGATGAGGTGGTCGGCCTGGTCCGCGATCTCGCTCCGGATCTGGCGATCCTCGACGTCAAGATGCCCGGGATGGACGGTCTGCAAGCGGCCGGGGTGATCACTTCAGAGAAGCTCTGCGCGGTGCTCATGCTCACGGCGTTCAGCCAGCGCGAGGTGATCGAGCAAGCCCGGGATGCCGGTGCCCTCGCCTTTCTCGTGAAGCCGTTCCAGCGGAGCGATCTCGTGCCCGCGATCGAGGTCGCCATCGGGAGGTTCCGCGAGCTTCGCGACCTGACCGGCGAGATCGACGCTCTCGGCGAGCAACTCGAGGCGCGCAAGCTCGTCGATCGCGCCAAGGGGCTGCTCATCGATGAGGTCGGCATGTCGGAGTCCGACGCCTTCGCCTTCATCCAGCGCACCGCCATGTCGGAGCGGATCCGCATGCGCGACGTGGCCGACCGCATCCTCGACGGCTCACTTCGCCCCGGCTGAGGTCGATCCTCCCGTGGCTCGTTATCTCCTCATCGACGGGAACTCACTGACCTACCGGGCGTATTTCGCCCTTCCCGAGGACATGGCGACGAGCACCGGGCAGCCGACGAACGCCGTGTTCGGGCTGGTCTCGATGTTGGTGAACGTGCTCCGTGATCAGCATCCCGACGGGGTGCTCGTGGCGTTCGATCGCCCTGAGCCGACATTCCGTCACGAAGCGGAGCCGGAGTACAAGGCGCAGCGCGAGTCCACCCCCGACACCCTCCGGCAGCAACTTCCGGTGGTCCGCGAGGTGCTCGCTGTGGCCGGTGTGCATCAGGTGGAGGCGGCCGGCTGGGAGGCCGACGACCTGCTCGCGACGGCGGCTGACCGTCTCGCAGCCCGCGGCGACGATGTGATCATCGTGACCGGTGATCGCGACAGTTACCAGCTCGTGCGCGACCCGCACGTTCGCGTGCTCTACAACAAGCGCGGGGTGAGCGACTACGCCCTCTACGACGAGGCAGGGATCCTCGAGCGCACGGGGGTCACCCCCGCGCTCTACCCGCAGTACGCGGCGTTGAGGGGCGACCCGAGCGACAACCTGCCCGGTGTGCCGGGTGTGGGGGAGAAGACGGCAGCGAAGCTCATCACTGCTCACGGTGGTCTCGACGGGATCTTCGCCGCGCTCGACGCGCAGACGCCGAAGCTCCGAGAAAACCTCGCCGCGAATGAGGAGCGGGCCCGTCACAACCACGAACTGATGGTGCTGCGCACCGACGCGCCGATCGGAGACCTGTCGCCGGAGACACTCGCGCTCACTCCCGACAGCGCCGAGTTGCGCCGCCTCTTTGGTGTGCTCGAGTTCTCCCAGTTGCTCGGCCGCCTCGAGTCGGTGCTGGCCGAACTCGGTGGTGTCTTCGAGGACGAGGCGCCACCCGCAACATCGGTCGAGGCGATCTCCGCGAGCGTTGTGAAAGCCGATGCCCCCTCGGTGGTCGTGGCCGCTCTGCAGGGGGTCGAGGTGCTCCATCTCGCGGTCGACTTCGATGGCGAGCCGGGTCGCAGCCCGGTGACCGGTGTCGCTCTGGTGACCGATGAGGCCGCCGGTGAGGTGCTCTGGGTGGGCTCGGATGTCCTCACCGACCCCGAGGTTGGTGCCGCGCTGGGAGATCACCCACGTCTCCGGATGCACCGAGCGAAGGACGCCATGCGGTCGCTGTTGCCGTTGGGCATCGATCTGCGGGGCCTCGAGCTCGACCTCGCCATCGCCGCCTATCTCATCGATCCGGTCGTCGGCGACTACGAGATCCCCGATCTCGTATCCCGATTCACCGAGCTCACCGTCGGTGAGCGGCGCGTCGTGCCGTCCGGACAACTCGACCTCGGCGGTGACGACGAGGACCGGGCCCAATCCGCCGGTGATGCCGCCCTCGCGGTGGCCCGATGCTCGGCGCCGATACTCGCCGCCGTCTCCGACGTCGATGCCACGAGCTTGTTGGACGAGATCGAGACCCCGCTGGTGAGGGTGCTCGCGCGAATGGAGCATCTCGGCATCGAGGTGGACGTCGCGCGGTTGCGGGAGATCGGTGACCGACTCCGGTCCGAAGTCGAGGAACTCGCCTCGCGCCTGCGCGACGAGGCGGGCCAGCCCGAACTCAATCTCAACTCGCCCACGCAGTTGCGCCAGTTGCTCTACGAAGAGCGTGGGCTCTCCCCGGCTGGTGTCCGAAAGACCAAGTCCGGCTACTCGACTGACGCGCAGACGCTCGAGAAGTTGCGCGACCAGTGGCCGGAGTTCATCAATCCGCTGCTGCGCCATCGCGAGGTCGACAAGCTTCGCGGTACCTACGGCGAGGGTCTCGTGGCCGAGGTGGCGGCCGATGGGCGCATTCACGCGACCTTCCATCAGACGGTTGCTCGCACTGGTCGACTCTCGAGTGATCGGCCGAACCTGCACAACATCCCGGTGCGCACCGACGAGGGCCGGGTGTTCCGTACCGCCTTCCGGCCGACGGCCGGACATCGCCTGCTGGTGGCCGACTACAACCAAATCGAGTTGCGCTGCATCGCCCATCTCGCTGCCGACCCGGGGCTCGTTGGAGCGTTCACCGCCGGCGAGGACATCCACCAGGCCACGGCGGCCCGCGTCTTCGAGGTCGATCCGAACGAGGTGACCGTCGATCAACGATCGAAGGCGAAGATGGTTTCCTACGGTCTCGCCTACGGCATGGAGGCCTATGGGCTCGGCCAGCGCCTCGCGATCCCCACCGACGAGGCGGCCGCGATTCTCGAGGCGTACTTCCAGGCGTTCCCGAACGTGCGCGACTACATGGACCGCACGGTCGCTGAGGCCCGCACCAAGGGCTTCACGGAGACGCTGTTCGGCCGGCGTCGCCCGGTGCCAGAACTCCTCGACTCGAACTGGCGGGTGCGTCAGGCCGGTGAGCGGCAGGCGATGAACGCCGGCATCCAGGGCTTGGCGGCTGACATCTTCAAGATTGCGCTGGTGCGCATCGATGAGGCCCTCGAGTCGGCGGATCACGCGGCGAGGCTGGTGCTTCAGGTGCATGACGAGGTGCTCGTCGAGGTGCCCGAGGCCGAGTGCGAGGTTGTGGGACCGCTCGTCGTCGACCTGATGCGCGGGGCCGCTGAGCTCGACGTGCCCCTTGAGGTCAACGTGGCCTGGGGCGACACCTGGGCCGCGGCGAAGTCGTGAAGCCGGGCCCCGGAGCGGGCAACGACCACTGGTTTGAGCCGGTCGCCGAGCATCTCGGAGGGGCGTATCTCCGCTACTCGTTCACGAAGGGCACGGTGGCCGAGGTGGACCGCCTGATGGAGTTGCTTGAGCTCCGGGAGGGCGATCGGGTGCTCGATGTCGGTTGCGGTCCGGGACGGCACAGCCACGAACTGGCGCGGCGCGGTGTCAGGGCTCACGGCGTGGACATCTCGCAGCGGTTCATCGACCTCGCCGTGGAGGCCGCACCCGAGGGCGCGACCTTCGAACGACTCGACGCCCGCGACCTCGCCTCGGTCGATCGTCTCCGAGGCGCGTTTGACGCGGTGATCTGCCTCTGTCAGGGAGCGTTCGGGCTCATGCGTCCGGAGGATGCCCGCGAGGGAGTCGACGGCGATCGACTTGTGCTGGACGGCATCGCCGCCGCCCTCTCCCCGGGAGGTCGGCTGGCGCTCTCGGCGTTCAACAGCCTGTTCACAGCGGCCGCGATCGCGCGGGGTGATTACGAGGCAAGCCTTGATGTCGGCACGGGGATCATCCACGAGCACACCGAAGTGCGCGACGAGGCCGGTCGGGTCGAGTACGTCGATCTATGGACCGGCGGCTACACGCCTCGCGAACTCCGGTTGCTCTGCGAGCTGGTCGGCTTGGAGGTGGTCGCCGTCGACGGCGCCGAACCGGGGGATTACTCGGCAAAACCTCCCTCGGTCGACCTGCCCGAGCACCTGCTCATCGCCCGGATGGCATCGCTCTGAGCCACTGATACGCTCTGCCGCCGCGGTTTCGTGACCCTCTGGGCACACCCGCCGACCATCCGTATCCGTTTCCGAAAGCAGTACCCGACCTTGTCCGACACCACTACCGCCCCCGCACCGTCCCAGATGGGAACCTTCGATGACGAGGGCAACTACACCCCCCGCGAGGTCGTCTCGAACGACCTCGGAATGAGTTTCGCCGACGCCGTCGACGGAGGCGACGCCTCGATCATCGAAGTCGATGACGGGCAGCTGGTCCACGGCACCGTGGTCAAGATCGACCGCGACGAGGTGCTCCTCGACATCGGGTACAAGAGCGAGGGCGTTATCCCCTCCCGCGAGTTGAGCATCCGCAACGACGTCAACCCGGCCGAGATCGTCTCCATGGGCGAGCAGGTCGAGGCGTTGGTGCTCACCAAGGAGGACAAGGAGGGTCGCCTGGTCCTCTCCAAGAAGCGCGCCCAATACGAGCGCGCCTGGGGCGATATCGAGGCGAAGAAGGAAGCCGACGCCGTCGTCGAGGGTCCGGTCATCGAGGTCGTCAAGGGCGGTCTCATCGTCGACATCGGGCTGCGTGGGTTCCTCCCCGCTTCGCTCGTCGAACTTCGTCGAGTCCGCGATCTGCAGCCCTACGTCGGCACCGTCGTTCAGGCCAAGATCATCGAACTCGACAAGAACCGCAACAACGTCGTGCTTTCGCGTCGCGCTTACCTCGAGGAGAACCAGAAGGAGACGCGCGACAACTTCCTCACCAACCTCAAGGTGGGCGAGGTCCGCTCGGGAACCATCTCCTCGGTGGTCAGCTTCGGCGCCTTCGTCGACCTCGGCGGAATGGACGGCCTGATCCACGTGAGCGAACTCTCGTGGAAGCACGTCGACCATCCGGGTTCTGTGGTCGCGGTTGGCGATCCGGTGACGGTGCAGGTGCTCGATGTCGACTTCAGCCGAGAGCGCATCAGCCTCTCGCTCAAGGCCACCCAGCAGGATCCTTGGGCCGAGTTCGCCGAGGGTCATTCCGTTGGCCAGCTCGTCTACGGCCGGGTGACCAAGCTCGTCCAGTTCGGCGCGTTCGTGCAGGTGGGTGACGGCATCGAGGGTCTGGTGCACATCTCGGAGATGTCCGCGCACCACGTCGAGAATCCCGCCGACATCGTCACGCCCGGTGAGGAGCTGTGGGTCAAGATCATCGATCTCGATCTGCCGCGCCGCCGTATCAGCCTGTCGATCAAGCAGGCCGCGGAGGGTGGCGAGCTCGCTGCCGAGTACCGCGAGCACTTCGACGTTGACTCCGAGGGCAACTGGACGCACAGCGACGACGAGGTCGAGGCGGCCTGGGCCGAATATGAGAGCGGTTCGGAGTCGAGCGCGGAAGCCGCGCCTGAGGCGGTCGCCGCCCCGGAGACCCCAGCCGAAGCCGAGTCGGACGACTGAATCGTGCTGCTCGTCGGACTGACGGGCGGTATCGGAGCCGGCAAGTCCACCGTGTCGGCTCTCCTCGCCGGCCACGGCGCGGAGATCATCGACGCTGACGCCATCGTGCGAGAGCTGCAGGAGCCGGGCTCTCCCGTTCTCGCGCAGATGGCTGAGCGCTTCGGCGCGCACGTGATCCTCGATGACGGTTCGCTCGACCGAGCAGCGGTCGCAGCGGTGGTGTTTGGCGACTCCGAGGAGGCGCGGGCGGCAAGGGCGGATCTGAACGGAATCGTCCATCCGGCCCTCCAACGTGAGATCCGCTCGCGCATCGAGGCGCTGAGCGACACCGACCGGATCGTCATCCTCGACTTCCCCCTTCTCGCCGAGAACCCTCGCGATGATCTCGACGCCACGATCGTCGTCGATGTTGATCCCGACATCGCCGTTGAACGGCTCGTCGCCTTTCGAGGAATGGACGCCGACGACGCCCAGCGGCGCATCGCGAGCCAAATCGACCGCGCGGCGCGTCGCGCCATCGCCACCCACGTGATCGACAACTCCGCTGACGAGGCAGAGCTCGACCGACGGGTCGGTGAGGTGTGGGACGACCTCCTGCGGCTGAGGGCCGAGGGGTAGCGTCAGCTCCGTGAGCGAGAGCGTCTGGGTCTTCGGGTACGGCTCGCTGGTCAGCCCGTCCTCGCTCGGCGGGACACTCCACCGGGATCCCATCCGCGGGGTCGATTTCCTCGCCGCCGAGTGCGACGGCTGGGAACGCCGGTGGAACTACGGCATGGCGGTAGCAGACGGCGACCTCGTGGGGCCGGACGTCGATCGAGTCGACGTGGTGGTCGCGCTCGGCATCACCGCGGTCGACGGGGCCTGTATGAACGGCATCGTCACGCTGGTCCATCCTGATGAACTCGTTCGCCTCGACGCCCGTGAGCGCAACTACGACCGAGTGGACGTGACCGAGGGGGTGCGGCTCCTCGAGGAGGGTCCAGAGATCGGGCGGATCGTCACCTACGTGCCCCGACAAGTCGCCCTCGACATCTACCTCGATGGCCGCGATCGGGGACGCGCTGGCATCGAGCGCCGCTACTGGGATCTCGTCGACGGCGCGTTCGACGCCTTGCTGCCCGGCGAGGGCGACCGGTACCGGGCCACCACACCACCCCCGGATGTGCCGGTGGTCGACGCGAACCGCGCGGGACGATGAGCGCGACCCCCACCCCGGTCACCGAGGATCGATTCCGGGTCGTCTCGGAGTTCGAACCGGCGGGTGACCAGCCGACGGCGATCGCCTCGCTCGCCGAGGGGCTCGACGCGGGTGAGCGGTTCCAAACCCTCCTCGGCATCACCGGCTCGGGCAAGTCGGCGACGATCGCCTGGACGATCGAGCAGGTGCAGCGACCGACGTTGATCCTCGCGCCCAACAAGAGCCTCGCGGCGCAGCTCGCTCAGGAGATGCGGGAGTTCTTCCCCGAGAACCGGGTCGAGTACTTCGTCTCCTACTACGACTACTACCAGCCCGAGGCCTACATCCCGTCGAGTGACACCTTCATCGAGAAGGACGCGTCGATCAACGACGAGATCGACCGCCTCCGCCACTCGGCGACGGCTGCGCTGCTGACCCGGAGGGACACCATCGTCGTCGCCTCGGTCTCGTGCATCTACGGCATGGGGTCACCAGAGGAGTACCGGGGTCAGCTGATCGACCTCAGCGTCGGCGTCGACTACGACATGCGCTCGATCCTCCGGCGTCTCGTCGACATGCAGTACGACCGCAACGACATGACTCTCGGTCGCGGAAAGTTCAGAGTTCGCGGCGACACCATTGAGGTGCATCCCTCCTACGAGGAGTCGGTGCTACGGATCGAACTCTTCGGCGACACGGTCGATCGGCTCACTCGGATCGACCCAGTGACCGGCGAGACCCTCGAGGAGATGTCGCGAACTCACGTCTTCCCGGCCACCCACTATGTGGCCGGCGTCGAGCGCATGGCCCGAGCCATCCAGGGCATCGAGGCCGAGCTGCAGGCCCGTCTCGCCGAGTTCGAGCAGGGGGGAAAGCTCCTCGAGGCGCAGCGGCTCAGGATGCGGACCCAGTACGACCTCGAGATGATGGCCGAGGTCGGCTACTGCAATGGGATCGAGAACTACTCGATGCACATCGACGGACGGTCGCCCGACGAACCGCCGTTCACCCTGCTCGACTACTTCCCCGACGACTATTTGCTGGTTATCGATGAGAGCCATGTGGCCGTGCCGCAGCTGCACGGTCAGTACGCCGGTGACCGAAGCCGCAAGGACGTGCTCGTCGAGCACGGGTTTCGTCTGCCAAGCGCGCGTGACAACCGGCCGCTCCGGTTCGAAGAGGTGCTTGAGCGCGTCAACCAGTGCGTGTTCCTGTCGGCCACACCGAGCAACTACGAGATCGGCGTCTCCGACCGGGTCGTCGAGCAGATCGTTCGCCCGACCGGTCTCGTCGATCCGGAGGTGCTGGTCCGCCCGACGAAGGGGCAGATCGACGACCTGATGACGATGGTCGAGGGCCGGGTCACCCGCGGCGACCGCGTGCTCGTCACCACGTTGACGAAGAAGATGGCTGAGGACCTCACGGAGTACCTGCTCGAGCAAGGGCTGCGAGTCAGGTATCTCCACTCGAATATCGACACGATCCAGCGAATCGAGATCCTGAGGGCGCTCCGGCTCGGCGAGTTCGATGTGCTGGTCGGGATCAATCTGCTCCGCGAGGGGCTCGACCTGCCCGAGGTGTCGTTGGTGTGCATCCTCGACGCCGACAAGGAGGGGTTCCTCCGTAGCGAGACCTCCCTCATTCAGATGATTGGTCGAGCCGCGAGAAACGTCGAGGGGGAGGTGGTGATGTATGCGGACCGCATCACCGACTCGATGAAGCGCGCGATCGGTGAGACCCAGCGACGACGCGCGCTGCAGCTGGCTCACAACGAGAAACATGGCATCGATCCGCAGACCATCCGTAAAGCGGTTGGTGACATCCTCTCGATGTTGCGACCGGAGGCGGCGACCGCTCCAGTTCCGGGGAAGGACCGTCGGCGCCAGAAGGAGCGCGATCGGGTCCAGCGCGAGCTGGCCTCCCTGCCCGAGGGGGAGATCGCCCGGTTGATCCAGACTCTCGAGGAGGAGATGCACGAGGCGGCTGTCGATCTCCGCTTCGAGTACGCCGCCCGCCTGCGTGACGAGATCAACGAACTTCGTCGCGAACTGCGTGACGCCCGCTGAGCCAGGCACCGTTAGCCTCGCCGACGATGGCCCCCCGAACCACGACGACCGCGAAGACGTCGCCAGCAAAGCGGGAGGCTGCGAAGAAATCCGCTGCGAAGAAATCCGCTGCAAAGAAATCCGCTGCAAAGAAATCCGCTGCAAAGAAACCCGCCGTGAAGAAGGCAGCTGCGAAGCGGGCGCCCGAGGGAACGTCGCCGGCACCGCTCTCGTCTGACGGTCCGCCCGTGATCTCGGTGCGCGGGGCGAGGGAGCACAACCTCCGCAATGTGAACGTTGAGATCCCGCGCGATCGGCTCGTGGTGCTTACCGGCCTCTCGGGTTCGGGCAAATCGAGCCTCGCCTTCGACACCATCTACGCCGAGGGGCAGCGTCGCTACGTCGAGTCGCTCTCCTCGTACGCGAGGCAGTTCCTCGGGCAGATGGACAAACCCGATGTCGATGTCATCGAGGGGCTGTCCCCGGCGATCTCCATCGACCAGAAATCGGCTAGCCGCAACCCCCGGTCGACGGTGGGGACGATCACCGAGGTCTACGACTACCTCCGCCTGCTCTACGCCCGCATCGGCGTACAGCACTGCCCCGATGATGGCACCCGACTCCAGCGTCAGACCCCCCAGCAGATCGTGGACCGGGTGCTCGAGTTGCCCGAGGGCACCCGTTTTCAAGTGCTCGCGCCGGTCGTCCGTGGCCGCAAGGGTGAGTACGAGTCGCTGCTCGAGGATCTGTCCGGACAGGGATATGTGCGAGCGCGCGTCGATGGCGAGACGGTGCAGATCGACGAGTTCCTCGCCCGTGAGGAGAAGCTCGCCCGCTACGAGCAGCACGACATCGAGGTCGTCGTGGACCGTCTCGTTCTGCGTGAGGGAATCGAGCGGCGACTCACCGACTCGCTCGAGTCAGCCCTCACCCTCGCTGATGGCGTCGCGCAGATTGAACTCGTCGGTGCTGGGGAGGGAGGCGAGGACGAGACGCTGACCTTCAGCCAACACCTCGCCTGCCCGACCTGTGGGGCGAGCCACCCCGAGCCCGCCCCCCGGAATTTCTCCTTCAACTCGCCGTACGGAGCCTGCGAGACCTGCGACGGGCTCGGGACGACCTTCGAGGTCGATCCGGAGCTCGTTGTCCCCGACGTCGATCTCTCGGTGCACGACGGGGCGATCGCTCCGTGGCGGAGCGCGCACACGCAGTACTTCGTGAGAATGCTCGAGTCGGTGGCCGACGCGAACGAGATCGACCTCGACGTTCCTTGGTCGAGCCTGCCGGCCAAGCAGCAGCGGATCCTCCTCCATGGCACCGGCGGCCAGTTGACCGTGCGCTATCGCAACCGTTACGGACGCCAGCGCTCGTACAGCACCGAATACGAGGGTGTGATCCCGTGGATCAAGCGACGCCACGAGCAGGCCGACAGCGACTGGACTCGGGAGCAGTTCGAGGGGTACATGCGCGAGGTGCCGTGCTCGGCGTGCGGGGGAGCGCGGCTTCGGCCGTTCACCCTCGCGGTGACCGTCAACGGCAAGAACATCTCCGAGGTGTGCGAGATGTCGATCGGTGATTCGGCGAAGTTCCTCGCTGGCCTCCAGCTCGGCGAACGCGACCGCATGATCGCCGAGCGGGTGACCAAGGAGATCAACGCCCGCCTCGGCTTCCTCCTCGACGTCGGACTCGACTACCTGACGTTGGCCCGATCGGCGGGAACCCTCGCCGGTGGTGAGGCGCAGCGCATCCGTCTCGCAAGCCAGATCGGATCAGGCCTCGTCGGCACGCTGTACGTGCTCGACGAGCCCTCGATCGGCCTGCACCAGCGCGACAACCGCCGATTGATCGACACGCTCACCCGACTGCGCGATCTCGGCAACACCGTGCTCGTGGTCGAGCACGATGAGGAGACGATTCGCGAGAGCGACTGGATCGTCGACATCGGCCCTGGAGCCGGCGAGCACGGTGGTCAGGTGGTCTACTCCGGGCCGGTCCCGGGTCTCGACGGCGTGGCCGACTCGGTGACGGGTGACTATCTCTCGGGCCGACGCTCGATCCCGGTGCCGGGGGAGCGACGCCCGCCCAAGGCCGAGCGACTCGTGGTGCGGGGCGCTCGCGAGCACAACCTCGACGATCTCACGGTCGAGATCCCTCTCGGTTGTTTCGTGGCGGTCACCGGCGTGTCGGGTTCAGGCAAGTCGACACTGGTGCGCGACATCCTCCTGCCGGTGCTGATGCAACGCATCTACAAGTCGAAGACCCCGGCCGGTCGGCACAAGCGAATCGACGGCATCGAGCATCTCGACAAGGTGATCGACATGGACCAGTCGCCGATTGGGCGCACCCCTCGGTCGAATCCGGCGACCTACACCGGTGTGTTCGATCACATCCGGAAGCTCTTCGCGACCACCAACGAGGCGAAGGTGCGCGGCTATCTGCCCGGCCGTTTCTCCTTCAACGTGAAGGGTGGCCGATGCGAGGCCTGCTCGGGTGACGGAACGATCAAGATCGAGATGCACTTCCTCCCCGACGTGTACGTCCCCTGCGAGGTGTGCAAGGGAGCGCGCTACAACCGCGACACCCTCGATATTGAGTTCAAGGGCCGCAACATCGCCGACGTCCTCGACATGCCGATCGCCGAGGCGGTGGAGTTCTTCGCCAACCAGCCACCGATCGCCCGACACCTCCAGACGTTGATGGATGTCGGCCTCGGCTATGTGCGCCTCGGCCAGTCGGCGCCGACCCTCTCCGGCGGGGAGGCGCAACGCGTCAAGCTCGCCACGGAGTTGGCGAAACGATCGACCGGTCACACGATCTATTTGCTCGACGAGCCGACCACCGGCCTGCACTTCGAAGACGTCCGGCGACTGTTGACCGTCCTCTCGAGGCTGGTCGATCAGGGCAACACCGTGCTGGTCATCGAGCACAACCTCGACGTGATCAAGACGGCCGACTGGTTGATCGATCTCGGTCCCGAGGGCGGAGTCGGCGGGGGTCGACTGGTGGCCGAGGGGACACCCGAATCGGTGGCGTCCGTTGATGCGTCCCACACCGGGCGCTATCTGCGACAGTTGCTCGCGTGACACCGACCGAAGGCCCTGCGATCACCGACCGCGCGGCCACTCAGCGGCGAACGATCGGTGTTCTGCGGCTGGCTGTGGTGCCCGGTCAGGCGGCGGTGGCCGGCACGGTCGCGGTGGTGTCGCTCCTCGCCAAGGACATGCTCGGCAGCGATCGTCTCGCTGGGCTCGGGTCAGCGGCGTTTACCCTCGGCGCCGCCGTCACGGCGATCCCGCTGGCCGCGTTCATGCGCCGCCGCGGTCGTCGCCCGGGCCTCGCTCTCGCGTTCTCAATCGGCGCGGTCGGCGCGCTCGTCGCGGCATCGGGAGGGCAGACCCGGTGGTTCTGGCTGTTCATCGTTGGGATGTTCCTCTTCGGTTCCGGGCAGTCGGCGACGCTGCAGACCCGATACGCGGCAGCCGACCTCGCCACACCCGACGAGCGAGCCACCGCGATCGGCGCCGTGGTGTGGATCGGAACGCTCGGAGCGGTGTTCGGACCCGTCTTCACTCCGCTCGAGAAGCGGTTCGGTATGGCGATCGGACTCGATGAGTACGTCGGGCCCTATCTCTTCGCGGCGGCGTTGTTGCTTCTCGGCGCCGTCATCTATCTGACGTTGCTTCGACCCGATCCGCTGGTGCTCGCCGGTGGCGTCGACCCGAACGCTGCTCGGGTGCGACCGATCCAGCAGGCTCGCCGCTCGTTCGCGGTCATCCGCTCCTCGCGCGGGGCGATGCTCGGGCTGGTGGCGATGGCCGGATCGCAGGCGTCGATGGTGGGGGTCATGACGATGACACCCCCGCACATGGATGATCACGGCCATGCCGATCTGTCGTCGATGGTGATCGCCCTGCACATCGTCGGGATGTTTGGCCTGGCGCCATTGGTGGGCCGGTTCGTCGATCGGGTGGGCACGATCCGCGCCATCCAGATCGGTGCGGCGCTGCTCGGGGTGAGCACGATCGTGGTTCAGATAGCGGGCTACGTGCCGGTGCTGGTGTTCGTTGGCCTGTTCCTGCTCGGGCTCGGCTGGAACCTTGGTCTGATCGCCGGCACGACCTTGCTTACCGCCTCGGTGCCGGAGGAGGCCCGGGTGGAGGCGCAGGGAACGGGTGACCTGACCCTCAGCCTGTGCGGGGCGGCTGCCGCGCTCGGTTCGGGTTTCGTGAAGCAGGCCTTCGAGTTCCACATCCTCGCTGATCTCGCGACGGTGCTCGCCGGAGGGATGTTGCTCTACGGGTGGTACACGGGCGCGCGGTTCAGCGCAGCAGTTTCGACAGTTCGTTGAGTCGCTTCTTCTCGTCGCCGGTCAGGGCGTCGAGTCCCTGAGCGGAGATCTTGTCGAGGAGGCCATCGAGCTCGGCCTGCATGCTCTCCCGTGCGGCCCCGTCGACTGACGGAGGAGCCCAGGGCCCCTTGACCACCTCGGTGCGGCCCGCGCGCCCAGTGCGGCGCGGTGCCGGTCGGCGGGCCCGACCGGAGGAGCTCCGGGTGGGCTTGCCATGTCGGCCGGATCGGGCGAAGCGCGGGATCATGTCGAGCCGCTCGGCGAAGCCCCACTGCCGGATGGTGACGAGGGCGATACCGAGCGCCATGAGGAGCACGAGGAGCGTGCCCCACCAGCGGTTGCCGACATAGCCGAGGATGTCGATCCCGATGAACACCGAGGCGATGATCCACGCAGGGATATTGAAGAAGAACGGTGCGTTCGGGTTCTCGGCAGCGAACACGACGAGCATGATGCTGCCGAGCAGGTTGAGGCCGGCCTCCGGTGCCGTCGGCAGGTCGACGATGCTCACGAAGAGCGTCGGCGCGATGACGATCGCGGCGATCAGACGCGTGAAACGGACGCGTCCGACCATCTCCTCGACGATGTGGCCGAAATACCAGAAGAAGAACATCGAGATGAGCACCCAGAAACTGGGCGCGCTGACGATCGGCCAGGTGACGAGCCGCCACACCTCGCCGGAGCGGACGAGGTCGGGGAAGAAGACGAGTCGGCTGGCCGATCCGGGGCTGACGGCGTAGACGATCAGCATGATGGCGCCGAGTCCGACGAGGAACGCCGTGGTGGTCACGTCGACATTGCCGACCCGAAACCATCCATCGCGACGGCGGGGTTCGGGCAGGCCGAACTGGAAACGTTGCGCCACACGAACACGGTACCGGTCGGAGCACCCGGCGTGCCGACACGTTCGCGGGGACAGCGGCCTCTCTGGAGCGGACCTAGCCTGACGCCATGGTCGAACGCCCGCCGGCCGGCACCATTCCCGACGCCCCGGGCTCGTATCAGTTCATCGATCGACACGGCCAGGTGATCTACGTCGGCAAGGCGTCGAGTCTCCGGTCGCGCCTCTCCAGTTACTTCCAAGCCCCGGATCGGCTCCATCCGCGCACCCGCCAGATGGTGGAGACGGCCGAGCGGGTCGAGTGGACGATCGTGCGCAACGAGGTCGAAGCGCTGATGCTCGAGTACTCGCTCATCAAGCGGCATCACCCGCGCTTCAACGTGCGCCTCCGCGACGACAAGAGCTACCCGCTGCTCGCGGTGACCACCGACGAGCAGTGGCCCCGGGCGGTCGTCGTCCGGGGGCGACGGCGCCGCGGGGTTCGCTACTTCGGGCCCTACGCCCATGCGTACGCCATCCGCGAGACGCTTGACTTGCTGCTCCGTTCGTTCCCGGTGCGCACCTGCTCGCCGGGAAAGTTCCGGCAGCACGAGCGACTCGGTCGGCCCTGTCTGCTCTTCCACATCGAGAAGTGCGCCGGGCCCTGTGTGGGGGAGGTGACAGCAGAGGACTACTCCGAGATGGTCGACGGGCTCTGCCGCTTCCTCGGCGGTGACACTGAGGATGTTGTGCGGGCTCTCGACGCCGAGATGCGCGGGGCCTCATCGGAACTCGAGTTTGAGCGGGCCGCTCGTCTCCGAGACCGTCTCGATTCGGTCACCAAGGCGGTCGAGAAGCAGCAGATGGTCGCTGCTCGCGATGAGGACCTCGATGTCTTCGGGATCGCCGATGACGAACTCGAGGCCTCGGTGCAGGTGTTCCACGTTCGCCGAGGTCGTGTGGTCGGTCGGAAGGGCTTCATCGTCGACAAGGTGGAGGACGTTGAGGGAGGGGCGCTCATTGACCGCGTCGTGGAGAGCTTCTACGCCGAGACGCCGCCCAACGGCGTGCCGCGCACCATTCTCGTGCCGCGCGAGCCGTCGATCGGGGGTCTCCTCGAGGAGTGGTTGGCACTGGATCGCGAGGGTCGTGTCGAGATACGGGTGCCTCAGCGCGGTGATCGCCGTCGGTTGATGGAGACCGTGCATGAGAACGCCCGAGAGGAGTTCGTTCGGCACCGCATGCGCCGAGCCAGCGATCACAACACGAGGTCGCGGGCGCTGACCGAGTTGCAGGATCAGCTCGGTCTGCCCGAGGCTCCGCTGCGGATCGAGTGCTACGACATGGCGCACCTGCAGGGAACCGACTACGTCGGATCGATGGTGGTGCTCACCGACGGCCTGCCGGATAAGCGCCAATACCGGCGATTCAAGGTGCACATCGATGGCAACGACGACTACGCGGCGATGGAGGAGGTGCTCACGCGGCGACTCTCGGCCTATCTGGAGGAGCGAGACCAGCCGGTCGAGGAGCGGGGGGAGAAACCGGGGCGGTTCGCTTATCCGCCGCAGCTGCTGCTCGTCGACGGCGGCAAGGGTCAGTTGGCCGTGGCCGAGCGGGTGGTGGCCTCGCTCGGCCTCGAGGACGAGATCCCGGTAGCCGCGCTGGCGAAGCGATTCGAGGAGGTCTACCTCCCGGGTCGCGCCGAGCCGGTCGGGGTGCCCCGCGGCAGCGACGGGCTGTTCATGTTGCAGCGCATCCGCGACGAGGCGCACCGGTTCGCGAACTCGTTCCACCGGGAGCGACGCTCGAAGTCGATGACCCGGTCATCGCTTGACGGCATCCCCGGGCTCGGTCCGGCCCGCCGCGAGCGTCTGGTGAAGGCCCTCGGGGGCGTGCGCGCCGTGAAGGCGGCCGACCTCGAGACGTTGCGGTCGCTGCCGTTCCTCCCGGATGCGGTGGCCGAGGCGGTGCACGCCCACTTCCACCCCGAGGAGGGGTAACCGCTCAGTTGAGGGCGGACACGACCTCGGTCATGAACCGCTCGAGCATCTCGCGGCGCGCGCTAGCGGTCGGGCCCATGAACCAGTCGGGGACGATGAACTCGTCGAAGCCGATCTCCCGGTAGGCGCCGAGCATCTCGACGAGTTCGGTGGGTCGGCCGGCGATGGCGCGTTCGCCACCGGGCCCGTCCAGCACGCGCTTGGTCGCCTCGTCGTCATCGGTGACGACGACGATCGACTGGACCGAGCAGCGAAGGGTCCCCGGGTCGCGACCGACCCGTTCGCAGGCCTCGCGCATGGCGGCCATCCGCTCGGCGGCTCCGTCGGGTCGACCCCAGGTGTTCCATTCGTCGGCGTGGCGGGCGGTGATTCGCAACATGCGGTCACCGCCGGTGCCGACGAGGATCGGCAGGCGTTCCTGCACGGGCTTGGGTTCGCAGGGGGCGCCGCGGATCGTGTGGATCTCGCCGTCGAAGTCGGTGCGCCGCTCGTCGAGGAGGGAACGGATGATCTGGATGGACTCCTCGAAGCGGGTCACCCGTCGGCCGGGCGCCTCGAGCTCGATCCCGTAGGCGTGGTGCTCGTTGATCTGCCAACCGGCGCCGAGACCAAGCACGAAGCGCCCGTTCGAGAGGTGGTCGATGGTCGCCGCTCGGTTAGCGAGGAGGGCGGGATGGTGGATCGAGGTCGGGGCAACCAGAGGTCCGAGTCTCATGCGGCAGGTGACGGCGGCGACCGCCGGAAGGATCGCCCAACATTCGTGTCCGGGGGTGTCGGAGACCTCGGTGGTGCCGGTGTTTCCCATGTAGTGGTCGGCGAACCAGAACCCGTGCCACTCCCCGGCGTCGAGCCATCGGGCGAGATCGAGCAGTTCGTCGACTGGGTACGACATGTTCGGCCACACGGAGAAGTCCACGGGGCGAACGTAGCCTGAGATGATGTCAGCGGGGGAGGGGGACCTGTCGCGGCGACTCTGGGAGGAGCACGCCTCATGGTGGATCGAGGGGTTCACCGAAGGGGCTGATCCCGAGTACGTCGACCAGATCATCCCGCTCGCGGTCGGCGAGCAGTCGGGCCATCAGCGTGTGCTCGACCTCGGGTGCGGCGACGGCCAGATCGCCCGCGCGATCGCGCGAACGGGAGTCTCAGTGGTTGGGGTCGACCCGACGACTAACCAGATCGATGTTGCCTCGGCGCGTGCTGGTGGGCCGGTGTTCGCCCAGGCGGGCGCATCGGGGCTCCCGTTCCCGGATGCGAGTTTCGACGGCGTGATCGCCTGTCTGGTGTTCGAACACATCGACGACGTCGACGAGGCCATCGCCGAGGTGGCCCGCGTGCTCCGGCCTGGCGGACGGTTCACCTTCATGTTGAACCATCCGCTCCTGCAGACACCGGGAAGCGGGTGGATCGACGATCACATGGTCGACCCACCCGAGCAGTACTGGCGCATCGGACCGTATCTCGAGGAGGCGGAGACGATCGAACAGGTCGAGCTCGGGGTGCACATCCGGTTCCTGCATCGTCCACTGTCGCGCTACCTGAATGCGCTCGCTGAAGCAGGGTTGGTGCTCGATCACATGGACGAGCCGGCACCCCCGGAGCGGTTTCTCGCGCAGGCTCCGGAGTACTTCGACGCGGCGAGTGTTCCGCGACTCCTGCACTTGCGCCTTACGCGTCGTTGAGGTGTGCGGCGACGGCTTCGCCGCTCCGATCTAGATTGACGATGTGGCTGAGATTGTCGTGATCACCGGGCTCTCGGGGGCCGGCAGATCGGGTGCGGCCGCTGTGCTCGAGGACATCGGCTGGTACGTCGTCGACAACCTGCCCACCTCCTTGGTGCCGACCATTGTTGAACTCGCCTCGAAGCCCGTCGGAGGCATCGACCGTCTCGCGCTCGTGTCGGGCCGCAACCACGATGATCTGCTGCCCCATGTCGCCCAGTTGCGCGGTGACGGACACCATGTGACGGTGCTCTTCCTCGACGCGAGCACGGCGAGCCTGACGCAGCGATACGACGCGACCCGTCGACGGCACCCCTTCGCTGATGATGCATCGGGGGTCCGCGACGCGATCGAACGGGAGCGCCTCGCCCTCGATCGCGTGAAGGAGCAGGCGGACCTCATCATCGACACCAGCGACCTCAATGTCCACCAGTTGAAGGACCGGATCGTGACGGCCTTCGATGATGTGGAGAGCCGGCGGCTGCAGGTGGCGGTGGAGAGCTTCGGATATAAGCACGGGCTCCCGATCGATGCCGACATCGTGATGGATGTCCGCTTTCTGCCGAATCCGCATTGGGAGGAAGCGCTTCGCCCGCTGACCGGGCACGACCCGGCGGTTCGCGACTACGTCCTCGAGCGAGCGGTCACCTCGCGCTTCCTCGATCGCTTCGAATCGTTGCTGGTCGAGTTGCTGCCGAGCTATCAGGGCGAGGGTCGCACCTACCTCACGATCGCGGTCGGATGCACCGGGGGGCGCCATCGATCGGTAGCGGTCGCCAACGAGTTGGCACGCCGTCTCGGTGAGCATGGTGTCGCGGCGCGCACCACCCACCGCGATCTCCACCAGCCGATCTGACTCCCGGGCCCTCCTTGGCCGAGCGGGTAGCCTGACCGCTGTCCGCCCCCGCGTTCACCGCCGTTCGGGCGGCCAGAAAGGACTGCTCATGACCGTTCGTGTAGGTGTCAACGGCTTCGGCCGGATCGGCCGCAACTTCTTCCGCGCTGTCGCGGCCCAGGAGGCCGATGTCGAGTTCGTCGCGGTCAACGATCTCGGTTCGCTTGACCAGATGGCGCACCTGCTCAAGTACGACTCGGTCATGGGTCGACTTGATGCCGATGTCCGCGCGGTCAAGGGCGGTATCCGCGTCGGTGATCACACGATCAGGGTGCTCTCGGAGCGCAATCCGGCCGAACTCCCTTGGGGCGATCTCGGGGTGGATGTCGTGGTCGAGTCGACCGGCATCTTCACCGACCGCGCGAAGGCCGCAATGCATCTCGAGGGCGGAGCGCCACTCGTGATTGTCTCGGCGCCGTCGAACGGTGCCGACCTCACCGTCGTCTATGGCGTCAACCATCGTGACTTCCGCCGCCGCGACCACAAGGTGATCTCGAACGCCTCGTGTACCACCAACTGTTTCGTGCCGCTGGTGAAGGTGCTCGACGACGCCTTCGGCGTGGTGAACGGTCTCATGACGACGGTGCACGCATACACGGGTGATCAATCACTCGTCGACGGCCCCCACAGCGACCTGCGGCGTGCGCGCGGCGCCGCGATCAACATCATCCCGACCTCCACGGGTGCGGCCCGCGCGACGAGCCTCGTCATGGCGTCGATGAAGGGCAAGCTCGACGGCACGGCGCTCCGGGTGCCGGTGCCAACCGGGTCGATCACCGATTTCACCGCCAACTTGAAGACGTCGGCGTCGGTCGAGGAGATCAACGCGGCGTTCCGCTCGGCAGCCGCCAAGGGCGCCTTGAAGGGCATCCTCAAGTACACCGATGACCCCATCGTCTCCAGTGACATCGTCGGTGATCCGCATTCGTCGATTTTCGACTCCGGCATGACGATGTCGATGGGCAAGATGGTCAAGGTCTGCTCTTGGTACGACAACGAGTGGGGTTATTCGAATCGTCTCGTCGACCTCGTCAAGCACGTCGCCTGACGATGGCCTCCGACGGGATCCCCCGTCTCGACGATGTCGGCGACGTCGCCGGACGTCGTGTGCTCGTCCGGTGCGACTTCAACGTCCCACTCGACCGCTCGGGCGAGCGGCCCGTCATCACCGACGACTTCCGTATTCGCGCCGCGCTACCAACCATCGAGTGGCTCACCTCTCGTGGGGCGAACGTGGTGTGCGCCAGTCATCTGGGGCGGCCGAAGGGGAGTCCTGATCCGGCGTTCTCGCTCGGGCCGGTTCGCGAACGTCTCGCGGAGTTGGCTCCCGGGGTCGAGCTGATCGAGAACGTGCGCTTCAACCCGGGGGAGACAGCGAATGATCCGGCCTACGTCGCCGAGTTGATTGAGGGCATCGACGCGTACGTCAACGACGCGTTCGGGGCCTCGCACCGCGCCCACGCGTCGATCGTTGGTCCACCAGCCCAGCTGCCCTCGGCCATGGGTCTGCTGCTGCAGCGCGAGGTGGAGGTGCTGCTTGGTCTGCGTGACCGACCGAAGCACCCATTTGTTGCGGTGCTCGGCGGCGCGAAGATCTCCGACAAACTCGGCGTGGTCGACGCCCTGCTCGGGGTGGTTGACCGGTTGGTGATCGGCGGGGCGATGTGCTTCACCTTCTTCGCCGCGCAGGGCAAGCCGATCGGCGACTCGCTTTTCGAGCCCGAGCATGTCGACACTTGTCGAGGTCTGCTCGACCGGCACGGCGACCGGATCGTGCTCCCTGAGGACGTCGTCGGGGTCGACTCGACCGGCGCCTACGCCACGTTCGGCACGCGCCTCCCCGATGGCGCGAAGGGGTTCGATATCGGCCCCGGCTCGGCAGCCGCGTTCAGCGACGAGATCGCAGAAGCTCGGACGGTGTTCTGGAACGGGCCGATGGGCATGTTTGAGGATGAGCGGTTCGCGGCTGGTACCCGCACCGTCGCCGAGGCGGTCGCCGCCTGCCGGGGTTTCACCGTGGTCGGCGGTGGCGACTCGGCCGCCGCCCTCGCCCAGTTCCGGCTCGACGACGAGGTCGATCATGTCTCCACCGGTGGAGGAGCGAGCCTCGAACTTCTGGAACTCGGCGACCTTCCCGGTCTCGCCGCTTTGAGAGGAGCACCGAATGCCTGACTCCCGTCGTCCGCTGATCAGCGGCAACTGGAAGATGAATCTGAATCACTTCGAGGCCATCCAGGCGGTGCAGAAACTGCATTGGTTGCTCCCGAAGGACGTGTACGAGTCGGTCGATGTGAGCATCCATCCGCCCTTTACCGACATCCGCAGTGTCCAGACCGTGATCCAGGGCGACTCGATGGAGTTGATCCTTGGCGCCCAGCACTGCCATCACGAGGACTCGGGCGCGTTCACCGGCGAGGTGTCACCGGCCTTTCTCGCCAAGCTCGATGTGAAGATGGTGATCGCTGGTCATAGCGAGCGCCGCCAGCTCTTCGGCGAGGACGACGCGACGGTGAACACCAAGGTGCGCGCGATCCTGAAGCATTCGATGACGCCGATCCTGTGCGTCGGCGAGACCCTCGCTGAGCGCGAGGCGGGTGAGACCGAGATCCGGGTCCTGTCACAGGTGTCCGCTGGTCTCGAGGGCGTGAAGGCCGAGCAGGCCGCATCGATGGTGATCGCCTACGAGCCGGTGTGGGCGATCGGCACGGGTCGCACCGCCACGGCGGCTGACGCACAGGCGGTGTGCTCGGCGATCCGGTCGGCGCTTGCGGCGCGGTTCGATGCGGCGACCGCCGCTGCGATCCGGATCCAGTACGGAGGGTCGGTGAAGGCCGGAACCACCGAGGAGCTCATGGCCTGCGCCGATGTTGACGGCGCCCTCGTCGGTGGGGCGAGCCTCGATCCGGACGAGTTCGCGCAGATCATCCGACTCGCGGCGTCCTGACCGCTCGGTGGCGCAACCCGCTGGTACGGTCACGCCAGCGATGCACATTCGGCAGCGACTCCGCTTCTCCTCACGAGCGGGGCTGCGTCGTACCCTCAGCGCCCTTGTCGCATGTGGCTTGATCGCTTCGTGCTCCGCCAACGACGAACCATCTGCCGCCACCGAGCCCTCGGTGGTCACGGCAGAGACGACCACCACGGTCACTGAGCCCGAGGTCGAACTCGATGATCCGGCGGAGCCGGCCGGACCAGCGGTGCCTTCGACCACGCTCGCCCCGGTGGTGGCACCGGAGGCGGCGGTGATGATGGTGTCGTTTCGGTTCTCCGATCTCGCTCGGTGGGACGACGGCGAGAGGCTCGCGGCCGATGATCTCCGTTGCACCCTCGACGCGCTCCGGGGCACTCCCGACTCAGCCGATGGTCGTGCGTATGAATCGGTCATCGAGGTCCGCGACACGGCTGACGGTTCGGTCGAGATCTATTTCGATGCCGTGGTCGCCGGGCACCATCTGTTGTTCGATCGCATCATCCGCGCCGCCGATCACGAGGATTGCTCCGACGTGTCGGGTGATGCCGCTGAGCCGCCGACAGGGTCCGGCCCGTTTCGGATCGAGGTCTGGAACGCCGTCCAGATGATCCTCGAGCCGAGTGAGTGGGCCCGCGAGGAGGGACTTGTTGATGTCAACCGGGTGGTGTTGGTTCCGATTCGAGAGGTGGCGCTCGAGGCCGAGGTGCTGCGCTCAGGCGAGGTCGATCTCATCTTCCCTGACCTCGAGGAGGGATTGAGCGAGCGCCTCGACGATCCCAATTTGGCCTTTGAGTTACAGGCGGGCTCGAGGGTGGAGTCCCTCGTGTTGCAGAGCTCGGTGGCGCCACTGACGGCGGGAGTGTTCTCCGATGAGGCGTTCCGATCGGCGTTCTGGATGTCGATCGATCGTGATCTGCTCCTTGAGAATGTCTACGACCCGATCCGGTCGGGTATCTCGCTGCTGTCGTGTGGCCCGACGGTCAACGAGGAGTGGTGCGTCGACGGGGGAGAGTTCGACGCGACCTTCGATCCGGGTGCGGCCGCGCAGTTGCTCACCGATGCCGGTTGGCGCTTCGACGGTGATGGTTTCTGGCAGGACCCGACCGGCGGAGAGGTGTCGATCCGTTGGCTCGTCGATCCGGGCCATGGACGTCAGAACCGACTACTCGAGGTGCTCGAGCCCTCTCTGGCGCTGCTCGGATTCCGTATCGAAGTCGTCGAATGTCGGGGAGAGTGCGTCTTTGACGAGCGCCTCGGGGCGCTCGACTACGACATGGCGTTCGTGACCACGGCCGACCCCCCGGGGGTTGGACCCTCGCTTCGGCGGTTCACCTGCGCCGAGGTGCCTGGGGCGGTGCTCGGGCGAAACTTCGGAGGTTGGTGCGACCAAGAGGCGACGGCCCTGCTCAAGGTGGTGTCGTCGTCGACCGATACCGATGAGATCGCCGAAGCGCTCGCCGGGGTGCACCGCCGGCTCGCCGAGACGCGGCAGCTCCTTCCGATGGTCCGGCTCCCGTCGGCGGTGGCGTGGCGCCCCGACAAACTTGGACCAGAGTCGGTGCTTCGCGATGTTCGATCTGCGGGCTACCTGTCGCTGGAGGCCCTCATGGCCCTCGATGACCTCGACGGCGATGGCCAGATCGTGATCGGTGTGGAGAAGTGGCCCTCTTGCTCGTCGCCGACCTCGGCGTGCGGAAGCGACCTCTGGTATCGCAGCACCATCGGCGCGCTCGTGGTGCCCGGCCTCTGGGAGAGCTCGGATTCAAGCGGATTCATGCCGTCGCCGATGATCGAGGGTGATCCGGTCGTCACGATGCTCGGCTGACGGTCGCCGGTAGGCTTCTCGGCCGTGCGCGACATCGTCATGTACATCATGCTGGTCATCAACATCTTGTCGATGATCGCCGTCATTTCCGGTGTGCTGCTGCACAGTGGACGTGGTGGCGGCCTGTCCGACATGTTCGGTGGTGGTGGGGGAGCGGCGCTCGGTTCGACGGCCGCGGAGAGGAACCTGAACCGGATCACCTTCGTGTTCGTGCTGGTCTGGATCTTCTCCCTGCTGTCGCTGAGCTTCTTGATGGTTCGCTACTGACAACCGATATCGTTCGCACGCACCACGTCGGAGTGGCGGAATGGCAGACGCGCTAGCTTGAGGTGCTAGTGCCCTACTAATGGGCGTGGGGGTTCAAGTCCCCCCTCCGACACAAGCGTTAGTACACGCTGTAGGTCCGGGTGCACTCGCTCTGGTGGCGAGTGGGCCGAGGTCGGCCCCACCTGGGTGTCAGTCGAGGTTCAGTCGCTCGACTGGCTGGCCGGTGATCTCTGCGATCAGTTCGAAGTGCTTGTCGAGGTGGAGCACAGTGAGCTCGGCGAGCTCCGCTGTTGCGGCGATCAGGAGGTCGGGGATCGATGGTGCTCGGTGTTGGCCGCGGTCAGCGAGTGTCGACTGGATCTCGAGGGCACGGTCTTCGATTCTGGGCGTGAGGTACTCCACGGGCATGGATGCGACTGGTGGTTGGGAAACGAGGGTGCGGTGGTCCGCTGGGGAACGCGCTGAGTAGCCGAGTTCTAGTCGGGTGACGGTGCAGATGTGGACAAGGCCTCGCTCGATGCGTTCGGCCCACTCGGTCGCTTTCGTCGCGAGGTGAAGGCGCCCGATCGCGGATTTGTCGATGAGCCAGGTCGTCACGACCACGCGCCGGACATGACGGCAGGGTCGTCGAGATCTTCGGCGAGTGCTGCGACCCTCCTGAGCTGATCGAGGCTGACCGGGCCAGCGTCGACGACGCGTTCGCGCTCTAGCGCTCGGCGGAGGTACTGGGTTCGGGAGAGGCCGACTCGCTTCGCCTTGGCATCGATTGCCGCGAGCACTTCGTCGGGGACGTCTCGGATCAGAATGTCAGTCATGGCCACCTCCGGTGATATCTAACGATATCATGCGGCGTCGCGATCGTCACGCGCCGCTGGATCGGCGGAGCCCAAGGCGACACGTCACCTGGGCAAGCGGCTGTTTGTATCCCGAACAACTCGCTCTCAGCCCCTGGAGTTGGAGGGCCAACTGTCCCTCCGACCTCGAAAGTTGTTCGCTAATTGTTGATCCCTGCGCGTGGGTCCTTGGTCGCCCAGTCCCTGGGGTCAGGCGCGTTGACCTGCTGATCTTACGTTGGCTGAATCTCCGCGCTGCGATACTGGTGCTGTGCGCATCTTGCTCGTCGAGGACGATCTTCAGCTTTCGGCTGCCACGGCTCGGGGGCTGCGGAACTCCGGGTTCGCCGTAGATGTCGCTGATTGCGGCGAAGATGCCGTCGCGAAGACGGGAGTGACTGAGTATGACGTTGTCGTGCTCGACCGCGACCTGCCGGGCATGCACGGCGATGATGTGTGCCGGTCGATCGCGGCTGGGTCAGCCCGGATTTTGATGCTGACCGCGTTCGACTCTCTCGACGACCGGGTGGCGGGGTTCGGCCTGGGGGCTGACGACTATTTGGTCAAACCGTTTCATCTCCGAGAGCTCGTGGCGAGAATCCACGCGTTGGGTCGCCGGCCGGCGCAAAGCGCAGCGCCGGTGCTCGAGGTCGGCGATTGTCGCCTCGACCCGCACCAACGCGTGGTCCATCGGGCCAACCGAGTGATCGGCCTTACGCCGAAGGAGTTCGGGGTGTTGGAGGTGTTGATGAAGCAGAGCCCGGCTCCGGTGAGTGCGGAACTGCTCCTGGAAAAGGTCTGGGATGAGCACGCAGATCCGTTTACCAACGCAGTGCGGGTCACTATGGTGACGTTGCGCCGCAAGCTTGGTGCGCCGCCGTTTGTCGAGACCGTCAAGTCGGTCGGCTATCGGGTAGCGGCGAGGTGATGGCTCGACTAGGCCTCCGGGGTCGAGCTGCGGTTGGTTTCGCGGCGAGTTGTGCGGTTGCGATCGTTGTCTCCCTCGCCGCGGCGGGGGCATTGCTCACCGGTGGACTCCAGGCTGGCGGCGACGGCGAGTACCTGACAGAGGCGCTGCGGGAACTCAGGGCCGAGCGAGGTGTGGACGCCACCGACATTGCTCCTCTTCTGGACTTGGCACTCGACGACGCACCCGTCTCGCTGGACGACGTCCCGAGCGATGGCCAGCTTGATACTGCTCAGTACGCATTGCTCGATGAGGCATTGGACCGGGCGGAGGAGAAGCAGTTCGATGCAACAGTCGTCTTGTTTGCTCAGATCGCTGTAGGCGTGGCGATTGCCGGAACCCTGGCGGCAGGCGCCGTCGCGTGGACGCTGATGAATCGGCTGCTCGGCCCCGTGGAGCGGCTGTCGCTGGCGGCGGCAGACGCAGCCGTTGGTGATCTGAGCCAGCGGATCCGCCTCGATGGCCCTGACGATGAACTCAGACGTCTCGCTGACACCTTCGATGACATGCTCGAGCAACTTGAGGTGTCCTTTGAGCGGCAGAGTCAGTTCTCCGCGAATGCTGCTCACGAACTCCGCACACCCTTGGCCGTCATACGAGCCGAGCTCGATGCCGTACGGTCGACCTCGTCCGCTTCGCCAGAACAGCTCGCGTTTGCCGAAGTCATCGACCGCGCCACCGCCCGAGCGGAAGGGCTGGTCACGGCGCTGTTGCAGTTGGGGAAGGCCGAGGCCGGCATCGGCCGATTGGAAACTGTCGATCTCGGCGAGATCGTTGGCGATGTCGTTCAACGACGGATCGTGGCGTTCACGAGCGCCAGCCTCCAGATCGAACTGGATCTTGGCGAGGGGGACACAGTCCAGGTCGATGGTGACGCTGCTCTACTCGACGTCATGGCCCTCAATCTGATCGACAACGCGCTCAGCCACTCCCGGCCAGACACGAATGTCGAAGTGTCCGTGATGTCTGAAACCGATGACACCGTGACCATGACCGTCTGCAACGAAGCCGATGGGCTCGATGACGATCTCGCGAGCCTCACCGACCCGTACCGCCGCGGTCGTCACACCGAACGTGGCCACGGGCACGGGCT
This sequence comes from Acidimicrobiales bacterium, assembly GCA_030828465.1. Lineage (GTDB taxonomy): Bacteria > Actinomycetota > Acidimicrobiia > Acidimicrobiales > Ilumatobacteraceae > Casp-actino5. The sequence continues at coordinate 50,857 of JAURCL010000007.1, forward strand.
TGGTCTGACGATCATCCAAACCGTCGCCTCGGCCCACAATGCCACGCTGTCGATCGAGCAACTGAAAGACGAGAGGTTCCGGGCGTCGGTTCACTTCCCGGCACCAGAGTTCTCGTCCGGTCACGGCTGAGCCTTGTCGAGCTCGCGGGCACCACCCGCGGCGCACGCATCGACCAAACGTTCTCCAAACATCGCCGATGCCATGCTCACCACATGAGTACCTCGACGAAACCTCAGTCGCAAACGTTGCCCCGGCCGGCTGGGCTCGGTCGATCCGTCGGCCCATGGCTGGTGACGGCGCTGTTGTTCGTTCTCGCTTCGCTGCCGGTTGGTTTCCGGCTGGCGGAGCCTGACGCCGCCGCCGAGGAAGACGCCGAACGGGCTGCCGAATTCGAGATGAGTGACGAGGACGGGGGCGATGAGGAGGAAGACGAGGACGAGAGCGGGGACCGGGGCGACGAGGACGAGGAAGCAGGTCAGGCTGAAACCGGCGGTGGGTTCCTGCCGAGCTTCTTCTCGAGTGACGGCATCATCCCCCGAGTACTGCTACCGGTTCACATCGTGTTGAGCGGACTCATGAACCTCGTTGGCCCGTTCCAGTTCGACAGTGTTGTCCGGCGACGTTGGCCGAGCGCCCACCGGCGGCTCGGCTACACCTTCTTCCCAGCAGCGATCGGTGCCGGGGTCACGGCAATCATGATCACTGTCATCAACCCCACTCGGTACACCACGCTGAACTACCTCAGCAACTGGGCCTTCGGCGGATGGCTTGCGGCAACGGCGGTGATGGCCCTGGTCATGATCCGCCGCCGCCAGATCAGAAGCCACCAGCGATGGGCCATCCGGGCTTTCGGAGCAGCGCTCACCGTGGCTATCCACCGCGTCTGGGGAGTGGTCGCACTGGCGGTCCCACCGCTCGATTCCGATGCGATTCCCGCAGATGTCAAGGACATCATGCTGTCGTTGGGCACGATCGCCGTCGCCGAAGCGCTGGCCCGAAGGTCGGGCGGACGACGTGGATCGCGTCGAAGGAGCCTCGAGCCTAACGCAAGGTCGAACAGACGAGGCCAGCGTGATCTACTGAGAACAGGCTCGGCGTCCGCGCCGCCGCCACAGCATGGCGGTGAAGAAGCCCGACAGGAGGAAGAACACCGGCATACGGAAGCCGTGCACGGCGTGGAAGAACTCGTCGTAGGGGCCGTGCACATCGGCCTTGGCGTCCTCCACAGGCCACCAGGTCGGGAAGAACGCCAATGACGCGTGGAGGCCGATCCCGAGCAGCATCGCGAAGCCGCGCAGGGCGTCAAGGTCGTGACGACGGCCCGCGCCGGCGGGCGTTGCGGCCTCTACGCCGGATGCAGGTCCGTTGGATGACGACCGCAGTGGCATGCCGACAACCTAGAAGTCCGCTGGCGATCGTGGTTGGCACTCACGGGACGGGTTCTGACTGCGCGGTGCCCGACATGTCAGATGTCTGCCCGATTGACGCGCGCTTTCGTCACAAGAGCGCGAAGACGCCGACAAACAGCCAGGTGAACTTCGAGACCTTGCGCATTTCGTGACGTCAGTGCTCGCCGCAGGGAGGTGATGCCAGGGGTCGATGTGATGGATGTTTCAGTCGGGGCGTGCCCCGATGAGTGTGGCGGTCATTGTCGCGATGGGTCGGTCGGGGTCGTTGACTTCGACGAGTTGACCGGAGGCGAAGGTGATCGTCGCACCGGGACGTGTGACGACACCCACACCTTCAAAGGTTGCTCCTGCGGCTGGTCGTAACAGGTTGAGTTTGTATTCGACGGTGAGCACCTCGGTGCCGGCCGGCATGAGTGTCTGCGACGCCCAGCCGCAGGCGGAGTCGAGCACCGATCCGATCACGCCGGCGTGCACGAACCCGTGGTGTTGCGTCAGGTTCTCGGCAGAGTCGAAACGCAGCCTGACCTCGCCGGGGGCGAGTGAGTGGAGCCGGATACCGAGCGCGGCCATGAGACCCTGACGGCTGAAACTGTCCCGCACCGGTTGCTCCCACTGTGGATGTGACGGCGAGAACATCCCCGTACGGTAGATGACGAAGCTGGTGGGGTTGCCCCCGGACGGGTGACCGGTGCTTCCGACGTCGAGTCGCGGCGGAAAGCCACCTGGGTGGTGAGTCGTTCTGACAGGCTGACTGTTGTCACGCCGTGGGCAGGCTCAAGTTTCTGTGCGTGTGAGCGTCGTCGATAGCCGGAAACCGCCGGCATCAAGTGGAGAGGAGCATGTTGGATGATGAACAAGTTGAAGCCGGGGCTCTGGCTCAGAGTGTTCGCCGTGATGGGTGTCGTTGGTGGGCTCGGCAACATTGTTGGCGCTGAGGACTGGGCGAACGACCAGTGGTCTGGTCTGTCAGGTCGTGAACTCGACATCGCGACGGGAATCGAGTTGGCCTGGGGCATCAAGATCCTCGCGTTCGCGGTGCTGCTCCTTCTTGCGACGCAGTTCACCAAAGGTGCTGCCCGAGCGCGGGTCGGGGCGTCGCTCGTGGTCACGTTCGTCGTGAGTGAGATCGCAACGGTGGTTTCGCTCAGCTCTCGTGGTTACGGCGAGGACGCGTCATTCCCGCTTGCTGCGCTGGTCGCCGGCGTGCTCGCGATTCTCGCTCTCGCATCCTGCGTCGCTCATTGGAACGAGGCCCCTGCCAGCGAGTGATGTGAGGTTCACGCTGGTCGTCGGCTGCGCAGGAGTATCCCGCGCGGTCGGCGGCCCTGGCGTGAGATCGGCCGCGAGAGCGGTCTAGGTGTTGCAGAACTCTGGGGTTTTCGCGCCCTGGTAGAGCCTGTCGGCCCACACCTGCGTGGGTTCGGCGAGGTCGTTGAGTTCGTCCGGGCTCATGTACTCCATCGGGCACAGCCAGATCTCCGGCTGACTGTTGGACTGTTTGACGGTCATGTGGACGTGTGCCCATTCGTCCTGACCGAGGAGGATGCCGATCGGCTGACCCATCTCGACCCGCTCGCCACGCTCGACCGTCATGGCATCGAGCATCTGCTGAGAGAGGATCGCCTGCTCGGCGATCTTCGCCTCATCGGCGGGACCCGCTGAGGGTTCGAGGCTGTATGACACGACCTGGCCGCTGTCGGCGATGATCATGAGGTTGACCTGGAAGGCGCCGTCGGGCTGTCGTTCCATCACTTTGGCGTCCTGGAAGGTTCCTGAGATCGCTGACAGCACGGTCACTTGCGGTTCGGTGACGAAGTAGTCGACCCCGTTGTGGAACTGAATGCCGATGCCGTTGTCGTGCGTCGCGAACGGCTGCGACGCCCACATCGCATCGAGCTCCGCGATTGGATGGGTGACGATCAGCGGAACCGGGTCGTCGGGCTGGGTCTCAGTTGGCTCCGGCTCGGCCGAAGCGGGCTCCTCGGCCTCGGTGGGCGCCTCGGCGGTGTCCGCGGGCGTCGCCTCGTCGTTGTCGGCGGCCGTCTCGGAGTCGAGGGTCTCGGCGCTGTCCTCAGCGCTGTCCTCGGCCTCGGGCTGTTGCTCGGCGCGGGTTGCGGTCACCGCATCGGCGGGGCTGTCTGTGCTGCCACATGCGGTAAGCGCGAGCGGTACGACGAGCAGGGTGAGGCATCGGCGCATTCCTCGACCCTACTGATCCCGCGTGGTTGCCGAGATCGCTGATGCGGGCGTTCGGGCATTGCGTCGGGTGGTGGTGCACCGAGACGTCTAAGTTCGGGAGTCCATGGGGGAGCGGTGGAGCGTCGAGCGGGTCATCGACTAGCTGATCGCGATGATCTGCACCACCGCGATCAGCGCCGTGAAGAGCGCGTTCGTCGCTCGGTAGAAGTTGTACTGGCCGACCGGCGCGATCGAGGCGCCCACCGGGCTGTTCGCGACGCTTTCCGGCATCGACTCGCTCATCTTGATCCAGCCCTGTTGGGCGGCGTCGAAGCTCAGGATGCCGAACAGGGCGATTCCAATCGCCGTGACGGTCAACATCAGCGCGAAGTCACTCGTGGTGCCGAAGACGATGATCGCGGTCAGTGCACTTGACGCGATGAAGTAGGTGAGTTGATTCGTGCGCATCCGGTCCGACATCTGCCGTCCCAACTCCAACCAGGCTGCTTCGGTCATCGTGATCTCCCTGTTGGTCAACGGGCGCTCCGAATGAGGCTGCCCTGCCGGCAGGATCGTGAATCACGCTTGCGAAAACCTTGTCATGCCGGGTGACTGGGTACAGATCGCCCCAGTCACCCGCTGAGTCCCTGCCGATCATCTGGGATACACCTGAAACCGAACAGGAGGCAGGCAACATGAGCGAACGACACATCCACCCGGAGTTCGGACAACTCACGTTGCTGCCGCAGACGTCACCGGACAACCCGTTGGCGATCGACCCTCGCACCCGTGAGCGAGGCTTGCAGCACGTCACCGAGATCCGTCGGGAGTTGGCTGCCCGAAAAGCACTGCGCGAGGCAGCCTGAAGCCGAGAGCTTCGTCGATCCGGAGGCGACGCCAACGGGCATCGATGGCTCGTCGAGTCACATGGGAATCGACGCGGGTGGAGTACCGTCCCAAGTGTCATCGCGCCAACCGACAGAAGAGGAAGCACATGCACACCTACGAATGCTCATCCTGTGGAATGACCGTGAACGCGACCTGTGGGGCGTGTGACGCCCCGCTCGTGAACGATGTGCTGACCCGCGACGACGGCTCAACCGTTCAGATCTCGAAGTGCCCGAACGAGCACGGGAAGATCAAGTCGCCGCTGTGCTGCGGCGCCGACATGACCTGCTCGATCGCCTGAATCACCACCTCGCGATCTCGAGGTGCGTTATGGCGCGACCAGCGTCCCAACGGCATCGCAGGCGTTGCCGCTCGGCAAACTGACAGAGACCGTGTACTGGATCTCCTCACCGGCTGTTGCCTGATAGGGGAGGCTTGCCGTCACTACCTTGCCGTTGGCGAAGGCGTCATCGGTCGTCCATTGCTCGCCGTCGGAGATGACACCGTTGGTGCCGCCGGTATCCGCCATATTGATGTTGAAGATGACGAACTCGATGGGCATGGGCCAGAAGTCGCTGGTGTAGTCCGGGGGCTGGATGCCGTTGCTATCGGCTGTCAGATTGATGTGGAAGGTTGGCAGCGACACCTGCGACACGTTGGCCAGGAACTCGACTCGACAGTTCGGCTGATACGCGGTCTCAACGATCGGGGCGGCGGTGGTCTCGGGCGCCGTGGTGGCCGCTGGGGTGCTCTGCTCGCCGGCTGACTCCCCGGTGTCATCTGGGTTCGGAACGCCGTCCTCGGGAAGCCCGGCGGCGCGGAGCGCCTCGAGGTGGCTCTCGCGAGTCCGCGGACCATAGACGCCGTCTGGGGTGCGACCGATCAGGTTCTGGAGCTCGCGGACTGACTCGCTCACCTCCTGCCACTCGTAGGTGCGCAGCAGGATCTCGGTCGTCGGATCGAGTGTCGTCGTGGTCACCGGCACCGTGGTCGTCGGGGCCACTGTCGTCGTCGTTGTCGGGTCGGTCGGCGCCGGGGCGGTGGCAACTACTGGTGTCGTCGCCGGGGCCTCGGCTGCCGTCGCACACGCGGTGAGCAGGAGCGCGGACGCGGAGATGACCGGAGCTCGCATCGTTTCACCCTGCCATACCCGCGCGTTCTTGGGGACGGATTTGGCGTCACCGACGGTCTGCGCGCTGATGAGCGTCGACGCGGCGGCACGCCTACAGTCACGTCGTGGCCGCCGACGATGTCGCCGATACTCCGAGTGGCCTCACGCGCGCCGAGGCTGTGAGTCGGGCCGCGGGCAACGTTCGGCGCTTGAGACGTCTGAACTTGGTGACGCTGGTGGTCGCGGTCGGCGTCTACTCGACGCTCCTCGTGATCGCTGCTGTGGAGCGGATTCCAGGTCTGGCGGTGTTCAGTTCGTGCGTGATGCTCGCCGAACTGCTCGTGTTCCAGATCGTTCGCACACTCAGCGACCACCTCGACCTGATCCGGCCCGGTTGATGCGGGTCGCATCGGTTGTTGCCGCGGCGACCTGCCTCGCTGCTTGCTCGCCGGGCGGCGTATCCCCATCGAGTTCGTCGCAGAGCGAGGTCGCGGTGGTGCCGGCTGAGCCGTTGAACGATGACGCTGACCTCGGAACCGAGAGCGACAGCTCGCCAGTCAGCACGGGCGATGCTCCCGCGACCACCGTGCTCGTCGAGGAGGTATCGGAGGCGCTGGAGTGTGTTCGCATCACGGACTTCGACTCGACGACCTGGTTCATCGTGAACGACGGCGTCATGGGTGGACGATCCGTGGGCGACGGCTACCTCGAAGCGGGCGTGCTGACCTTCTTCGGCGAGATCGTCACCGACGGGGGAGGCTTCTCCTCGCTCCGAGGCCAACTGGACGGCGGCCTCGGTGACGCCAACCGACTACGCCTGCGGCTCCGCTCCGACGGCCGCGAGTACGAACTCCTCGCCGAGGATGTCGAATCGGAGAATCGACGCGTGACCCACTACACGTCGATCGAGACGACCGGAGATGAATGGCAGGAGGTCGACGTCCCTCTGACCGCCATGGAGTCGCGGATCTTCGGCAACCCGGTCGACGCCGTGCCGTTCGACCCGCGGACTGCCACCCAGATCGGCATCATCCTCTCCGACGGGAACGACGGCCCGTTCCGACTCGAGCTCGATTGGATCGACGCTTGCAGTCCCAGTGAGGAGTCGGTGACGGCCGATCAGGACTCCGACGGCTCCGAAGCCGCAACCGCCCCGTCAATTACCCCGACCAGCACAACCACCAGCGTGCCGGATCCGCCACAGGAGTTCACGATGGCGTTCACCGGCGACGTGCTGATCCACTCCCACATCTGGCGACAGGCCGAACGCAACGCCGCCGAAGTCGAACTCGACGTCGAGTACGACTTCACCCCGATGTTCTCCGACATCACGGCCCGCCTCGAGGCCGTCGACCTGGCGGTGTGCCACCTCGAGGTGCCGGTTCGGCTTCCGGGCAACGAACCGTCGACCCATCCGATCTACGGAGCACCACGAGAGATCGTCAGCGACCTTGCCGCAGCCGGCTACGACCACTGCTCGACAGCCAGCAACCACACCCTCGACCAGGGAACCGACGGCATCGACCTCACCGTTGCCGCCTTCGAAGAAGCCGGAATCACCCAGTCGGGCATGGCACGCACCCCCGACGAGATCGAGCCTCGCCTCCGACCGTTCACCCTCGCCGACGGCTCCACCGTCGACGCGGCACTGCTGTCGTACACCTGGAGCTTCAACGGGCTGTCGCTCCCCGCTGACGAGCCGTGGCGATCAGCGCTCATCGACCCCGAACGCATCATCGAAGACGCGGAGACCGCCCGCGAAATCGGTGCCGACCTCGTCGTCGTGTCACTGCACTGGGGAGCTGAGAAGGTGAGCGCCGTCACCTCACGGCAGCGGACATGGGCCGACCAGATCACGGCCTCCGGCCTCGTCGACCTCATCGTCGGTCACCACGCCCATGTACTCCAGCCGATCGAGCAGGTCAACGGGGTGTGGGTCGTCTACGGCCTCGGGAACGTGCTGAGTTTCCACCCCACGACCGACGAGTGGCCGGCCGAGTCCCAAGACGCCGCGATCGTCAGCGTCGCCGTGACCATCGACAACGGTGCGGTGACTGTCGCCGCTCCCGAGGTGTTCCCGACCTGGGTTGACAAGGGGAACGGTCGGGTGATCCGAGACGTGCTCGCCGGACTCGCCGACGAGGACACCTCGGCCTGGCGCCGAGGACAGCTGGCGGCATCACTGGAACGGACAGAGCGCGTGCTCGGTGGCTTCGTCCCGGGTGACTGACCGCGGCCGGCGGGGAGGTTCAGCCGGCCAGCGCGGCCTCGATCGCCGCGATGACCTCATCCCGATCCACCTTGCAGTTGGGCGCGAAACGCGCGACCGCCGAACCGTCACGACCGATCAGGAACTTCTCGAAGTTCCACAGCACCTCGGGCGGGTCGGTGGTCTCGATATTGAACCCGTGAAGACGCTCACGCTGCTTCTCCGGTTCGCCGGCGGCTTCGGGCTGCTGCTCGATCAAGGCGGAGTAAAGCGTGTGACGGCCATCACCGACCACGGTGATCTTCGAGAACATCGGGAAAGTGACGTCGTACGTGCTGCGGCAGAAGTCGGCGATCTCATCCTCGGAGCCCGGCTCCTGCCCGAGGAAGTCGTTGGCGGGAAACCCGCAGACAGCGAACCCCTGGTCTGCGTACTTGCGGTGGACCGCTTCGAGGCCCTCGTACTGCGGGGTCAGGCCGCACTTCGAGGCGACGTTGACGACGAGGAGCACCTCGGCGTCGAGCGCGCCGAGGGTGGTCTCGACACCGTCGATGGTGGTCACAGGGATGTCCTTGAGTGTTGTCACGCGACGGTCAACGCTGATCGCCGCGCGGTATTCCGGCTTTCGACAAGATTTTCACAAGGCATCGTCGAGATAGAGCCGCGCAGTGTCCTCAGCCGAATACCCGCCGGCCGCGACCCGGGCCTCAAGGCTTCGTCGGGTGACCGAACCAAGGGCGCTGATCGCCAGCAGTTCTCGAGCCCCGTCGAGGTCATTGCGGTCGACGTTCAGGATGCGTCCGGCTCGCTCGACGGTCATCGAGTGGGTGGCCCGCTCGACGACCTCGAAGACGTCGCCGGCGACTACGGCGCCCGGCTCGAGCACTCGGAGCAGATAGCCGGTGAACCCGGTGATCTGCACCTCGACCGGCAGCGACCGTCGCTGGAAGCGGGCGGCGAGCTTGAAGCAGGGACTGCGTGGCTGGGTCACCTGGATCCGAGCGGTTCCGCAGGCGATCACATCGCCGATGGACACCTCGGACTCGAGAAGGCCGCGGGTGGTGAGGTTCTCCGCCATCGCCCCGGTCGCCGGAAGATCGAGCCCGACGGAACGCCAATGGTCGTAGTGCTCGATCGGGTACACGAGCAACGCCATGTCAGGCCCGCCGTGATGCTCGTAGACATGCTCATCGCCGGGAAGTCCGAGCGGGCCGATCTCCACGGGTTGCCCGACAGCGTGCTTCACGAACGCCGTCTCGATCTCCCGTGAGCCGTGACGGATCAATGCCGTCGACCCGACGTTCACACCGACGATGGAACCGCGCACGACGTGAGCCTAAGTGCGCGGCCGTCAGAGAATGGCGCGCGGATCGACCGCCCGCATCTCGGCGACCACCTCGCCACGGACGATCTCCACCGTCTTGGCGTAGGAACGCTGATCGAGCTCAGCGAGTCCGGTCGCCACCTCGATGGCACGAGCGACGACCGCCGATTCATCGACCACCTCGTCGAGGAACCCGGCGTCGCGGGCGGAGGCGCCGTCGAAGAGGCGGGCGAGGGTGGTGGAGGCGTGGAAGTGGCGCTTGCTCAACCGCTCCCGGGCGATGATCAACGCCCAGGGCGGCAGCACCATGCCGATCGCCACCTCGTTGAGCCCGATCTTGACCGGACCGTCGACACCGACCCGATGATCACAACCGAGCAGCACCAGCGCTCCGGCGGCGACGGCGTGCCCGGTCGCCGCAGCGACCACCGGGACCGTTGAGGCGTACAGGTCGGCCACGAGCGCCCCGCCGGCGGCCACCAACTCGACGACCGCGTCGACGTCTCCCGCGCGCATGGCGGTCAAGTCGAAACCACCGCTGAATCGACCGGGCCGTCCGGTGAGGACGAGGGCGCGAGTGGAGGGGTCCGCCTCAGCGTCGCGCAGAGCGCCACGCAGACGCTCGATCACCTCGAGGGAGAAGGCATTCGCCTTGCCGTCATCCATGGTGATGACGCGGACCGCGCCGTCCTGGGAGGTCGTGATGCTGTCGCTCATGCACCCACTATGGCTGAACGGTCCGAGTGCTCACGGTTCGACGATCGGGAACATCGACTCGAACACATCGAGGTGTCCGAACACGAGACCAAAAGCGTCGGCATCGCCGACCACTGTGGCCCGGCCCTCGGTGATCAACTCGGCCGGGGTGCTCTCGCCCGATGCGATCGCGACGAGATCGGCGTGGGCCAGGGTCACCGTCGCGTCGGGTGACGTCGACGGTGACGTCGACGACGACAGCGTCCGGTTCGACAGGTCGATGCGCCACGCGCCGTCGCGATCCGACAGCTCAAGGTTCACCGTGGCCGATCGGTCGGCGACCTCCTCGGCGCGGAGCCGAACCGCGATCGAATCGATGAGCTGATCGACGGTCATGGCGTCGAGATAGCCACGACGCACCGCGGCGCGGCGCGGAGGGTGCCCGAAACGCAACTCCTGAGCCCCTGACAAATACGCGTTGCGGAACGTCGCCGACTCGCTCTGGTAGCCGAGTTGCTCGAAGGCATCAGCCTGCAACTCGCGGGCCTCACGATGACTCGGATCGTTGAAGACCAGGTGCCCAGCTAGTTCAGCGACCCACCGGTAGTCACCGTTTTTGTAGGCGTCCCGGGCCGCGGCGAGCGCCGGTCCGGCACCACCGGCGAGGGCGACGTAGCGCGCGGCGAGCTCCGTCGGTGGAAGGCGCCACAGATTCGCCGGATTCCCGTCGTACCAGGACAGGTAGCGCTGGTAGACGGCCTTCACATTGTGAGCGAGATGGCCGTAGTAGCCGGTGGTGTGGGCCTCTCCGGAGAACTCGCTCGGCAGTGAGACACGCTCGGCGATCTCGGTCGGCGTCTCCCCGTGATTCGCCCATCGCATGGTCTGATCGTGGATGTAGCGGTACATGTCGCGCTGTTTGCGCAAGAAACCCGCCACATCATCGGCACCCCATCGGGGCCAGTGGTGCGACGCAAACATCACCTCGGTGTGCGCGGCGAACAGATCGGCGGCCTCGTCGATGTACTTCGACCAGGCCAGTGCGTTCCGTGCCAGCGCCCCGCGGATGGGAATGAGGTTGTGCATGTTGTGCGAGCAGTTCTCGGCCATGCATAACCACCC
>JAURCL010000080.1 GCA_030828465.1 Acidimicrobiales bacterium
AGCCGGTCGTCGCGAATGCGCCGCCGCGGTTCGGGAGGCACCGCCGCAGCCCGGAGTAGATCTGATGGGTGACCGGCGTCGTCGTTTCGAACGCTCGGCCCACTGTTGATGTCAGTCGTGATCGCATGTTTTTGCTCCTTCTGATTTCTCTCTCTGCTTGCTCTCTGCCTGCTCTCGCTTGTCGCTCTCTCAGTTCGATCACGTCACCGCCATCGCGGGATAGATCACGAGGACCATGAACACGAGCGACATCCCGACGATGGGCGCCGTCAGTCGGCTCGTCCGCAGCCGCGCCTCGAGCTCGTGCTCACTCGCCAGGGTCGACCGCAACGTTGTGCATTTCGCACCGAGACTGCGCGCGATCGGCGCGCCATCGGAATCGGCGAGTTCGATAGTCGCGGCGACCTGGTCAAGCTCAACGATGTCGAACCTCCCACCGACGCTTCGGAGCCCATCCACCATCGAGCCGCCCGCCGCCACCGATCGACGAAAAGATGACCTCAACTCGGTGAAGAGCCGACCATCACCGAATCCGGTCGCCTGCTCCAGCGCCGATTCGTGCCCGGACTGTCCCGAAACGAGCATCGTCACCAAATCCAGATACGCCGAGAGTTGGTGTCGAAGATCGGTTCTCATCGCGCTCGCGCTGGCGATCAACTGTCGGCGAACGATGACCGCACCGAGCAGGCCGCCGAGCGGTGCAAGCACCAAGGTCAGAGCGACGGGCAGCGCGGTCGACGCCCCTCCACCCATCGTCCGAGCTGTCCAGGTTCCGATGAGAATGAGGGGGAGCGCAAACCCGACCCCCATCGCACCGCTGACCTGAAGCGCAGCCGCGTCACGACTGACTGCCAGCAACTGGAGATCGGTGTCAGCAGGGAGCAATCCGGCACGACCAAAGCCGTCTGTGACGGCCTCAACCGCTACACGGTGTTCTCGGCCCAGTTCATCGCGCCGCTCATCGCGGGCGTGCTCACCCACTGATTCGAGTGCTTGCTCGAGCCTCCGACGGCCAAGCGGGCCGCCAAGCCGAACCGTGCGCGCCAAGAGGAGCTCACTAGCAATAAGCCCGACGCCGACGACAGCCGCGACGGTCGACAGGAGGATCCAACCGGAGACCGCTCCGGCAAACGCTCCGGAGACAATCGCACCCATCGCGGTACTCACGGCGATGCCCCGATCGATGACAGGTCCGCGAGATCCGCCTCGGTCTCTCGGAGGAACCGGCCTGGTGAGGGGAACCGAGCCAAGGCACGGGTCCGCGCGACCAGCCCAGCGAAAATCGCGATAGCGACGCCGAGTACCGCCTGCCCCTCCACCGTTCGATAGGCGGAGAGGAACTCGCTCCGACCGAGCAGCAGCAGGGCCGCCAGCATGAGCGTCATGAGCCCCGTCAAGATGTCCACCTCGCGACGAGCCGGCGCCCGCTCAGCCTCCACGAGCCGGCGGCGCTCGACGAGTTGACGAGTCTGGGAGGCGACGGCACCGAGCACGGTGACACTCCGGGCCCCTCGGGTCACAGCGATCCAGAGGCCGGAAGCAACCAGGTCGGCGATCGGATCGTCGAGTTCATCGGCGAACTCGCGGATAGCGACCCCAGGGTCGGATCCAGCGAGGCCATCAGCAAGCCGACCAACCTCCGCTCTGATCACAGGTGGACAGGAGCGCACCGTCGCGAGCACAGCACCCACGGGCTGCTCTCCCGCGATCAGCACATCGCGCAACGATTCGATCCACGATGCCAGCGCCTCCAATCGGACAACCCGCGACACCTCCGCGCGCCGTCCCGCGAGGGCCGTCCGCGACACCAAGAAGACCGACGTTGCCGCGATGAGCGCCGGCATCGGCCACCCGGATGCCAGGAGGACCACAAGTCCCGTCCCGAGTGCGAGCAGCAACCGCGTGCCCGCGCGAGGCCCGACGTGCTCGGACATCGTCCCACCCAGCTTGGGCTCCGAACTCCCGCCATTGGGCAGCCCGTGCTCCGGCGGTGCCCAGCCGCCGACCACAACGAGCCCCAACGCTCCAAGGAGGCTCACAACGACCAAGAGCAGCATCACCGAGCCCTCCTCCCAGCGGCGCGGTCACGCGGGTCCGACACGGAGTCCCGTGAATCAGTGTCCCATGACGGGGAGCCCCACGCCGTCAACAGCGTTGGGTCTTCCCCGGCTAGCCCCATACGGCGCAGACGACGTGCCGACACCGGGCCGACCTGTCGGAGGTCGTCCGGGGGATGAAGGGCGAACACCTCCGAGGAGGCCACCCCCGCGCCAGCAGCGAGGCCACCAACCTCAATAATCGAGGTGACCCGCCGGAGCGGCATACCCGCGGCACCGGTGTTGCGGACGAGATCGATGTGAACCACGAAATCGACGGTCTGCGAGATCAGGTTCCAGATGGCGAACTCGGGCAGACCGGTGTCCGACTTCGCGACGTAGTACGCGAGCCGATCGAGCACCACCGAGGCGGAGTGGGCATGGATGGTTGCCATCGAGCCACGCGCGCACATCGACGCCACATCGAGCATGTCGAGCGCCTCGTCTTCGACGAGTTCGCCGATGACGACACGATCCGGGTTGAGTCGCCGTGTGAGCTCCACGAGCTCACGGGTGGAGATCTCACCTTCGCCCTCGGAGTTCGAGCCTCTGGTGTGCAACGCTGGCGCGTCCGGGTGGCGCGGATCCTCCTCGAGGCGCAGTTCGAGCAGATGTTTCTCGACGGTCACGATCCGCTCCGCCGGGTCAACCTCACCGAGCAGCTCGGTGAGCAAGGTGGTCTTGCCCGCTCCAGGGGGTCCCGAGATCAGGACCGTGAAACCGGTGCGGGCCAGCGCGGCGAGCGTCGGCACGAGCGCCAACGGGAACAGGCCCCGTTCGGCAAGGCCAGCCAGGCCGACCTGTCGCGTGACCGATCGCCGGATCGCGATCCGAGGGTGGGGAGAGACGCCCCGTTCCGCCGCGCCACCCAGCACCATCACCACACGAGCGCCATCGGAGCTCTGCATGGTCAGCGTCGGCGAGGCGGTGTCGAGCCGACCCTCACCAGTGGCCGTCGCCCGCCGCGCGAAGCGCTTCTGGAACGCCGTGAGCTCCTCCGCCGATCCCCAGAGCGGGC
>JAURCL010000081.1 GCA_030828465.1 Acidimicrobiales bacterium
GACCGCGTCGAGCTCGGAGCCGAAGGTGGCGAACGCCTCGAGCTCACGGAACTGCGCGAGGTCGAGCTTCAGGGTTCCGGCGACGGACTTCATCGACTTGATCTGGGCCGCGCCACCGACGCGGGAGACCGAGATGCCGACGTCCACCGCCGGGCGGACGCCCGACTTGAAGAGGTTGTCTTGGAGGTACACCTGACCGTCGGTGATGGAGATCACGTTGGTCGGGATGAAGGCCGACACGTCGCCGCCCTTCGTCTCGATGATCGGGAGCGCGGTCATCGATCCAGCGCCGTTCTCATCAGAGAGCTTGGCGGCGCGCTCGAGGAGCCGGCTGTGCAAATAGAAGACGTCACCGGGGTACGCCTCGCGGCCCGGGGGACGACGAAGCAACAGCGACAACTGGCGGTACGCCTCGGCCTGCTTGGAAAGGTCGTCATACACCACGAGGGCGTGCTCGCCGTTCTCCATCCAGTGCTGGCCCATCGCGCAACCGGCGTAAGGGGCGAGGTATTTGAACGGAGCGGCGTCGGCGGCGGGAGCCGTCACGACGACGGTGTACTCAAGGGCGCCGGCTTGGCGGAGAGTCTCAACGGTCTGGGCGACGGTGGAGCCTTTCTGGCCGATCGCCACGTAGATGCACTTCACGCCCTGACCCTTCTGGTTCAGGATGGTGTCGATCGCGACCGTGGTCTTGCCGGTCTTGCGGTCGCCGATGATCAGCTCGCGCTGACCGCGGCCGATCGGGGTCATGGCGTCGATGGCCTTGATCCCAGTCTGCAGCGGCTCGTGCACGGGCTTACGACCCATGATGCCCGGCGCCTGGATCTCCATGCGCCGGAGCTGCGTGCCTACCAGTTCGCCGCGACCGTCGACCGGCTCGCCGAGGGCGTTCACGACACGACCGAGGACACCGTCGCCAACCGGGACCGAGAGGATGCGGCCGGTCGCCTTGACCGTCTGCCCCTCCTCAATCTCATCGCTCTCACCGAGCACAACCGCGCCGATGCTGGCCTCATCGAGGTTGAGGGCGAGGCCGACGGTGCCGTTCTCGAACTCGAGGAGTTCGTTCACAGCGGCGTCGGGAAGGCCGGAAACGCGGGCGATACCATCGCCGACCGCGACGACGCGGCCGACGGTCCGGGCCTCGAGCGAGGGCTCGTAGCCCTCGAGGTTCTTCGAGATCGCCTGGGCGATATCGGATGCGGAGATCGTGAGTTCAGCCATGGGTTGCTCCTAGAGACGGCTCTTCAACTGGTCGACGCGGGTGCGGACGCTCCCGTCGATGACGGTGTCGCCGACGGTGGCGACGAGGCCACCGACGACGGAGGGATCGATGACGACTTTCAGGTTCACCTCGTGACCGGTCGCGTTCGCGAGGGCGGCGCGGAGACGGGCCTGCTGATCGTCGGTCAGCGCGACGGCGCTACGGACCTCGGCCACAGCGAGATCCTTCGACTGGGAGGCCCGGGCGACGAGGCGGTCGATGATCGCCGGAAGGTCGCGTCCGCGTCCAGAG
Organism: Acidimicrobiales bacterium; assembly: GCA_030828465.1. GTDB lineage: Bacteria > Actinomycetota > Acidimicrobiia > Acidimicrobiales > Ilumatobacteraceae > Casp-actino5. Next base: position 1,517 of record JAURCL010000081.1, read on the forward strand.
CCGACCACCATCGAGACGAGTTGGACGGTGGTCGCGGTGGCCTGAGCGCCAAGCAACGTCTCGACGACGCCTTGGCGGCGCTCGATCGGAACCATCTCGTCGGTGAGGGCGTTGCGGAGCGCGTCGCTCGACTCATAGGAGCGAGCGAAGCGGAAGAGTTCGTCCTCGACCTCGTCGAGGGTGCCCTCGGCTCGCGCGATCTCGAAGAGGGCCCTCGCGTAGCCCTCGATGCGTGCTTCGCTCATGACGACGACCCCACCTTCTGGATGAACGACTCGATGAGTGCCTGCTGAGCCGAATCGTCGAGGGTGTCCGCCAGGAGACGGTCGGACACCTCGGCGGCGAGACGGCTGATCTCGGTGCGCAGTTCGTCGCCGACGCGGCTCGCGGCTGCGGCCTGGTCGGCTTCAGCGCGGGCCTCGAGATCGGCGATCTCGGCGGCGAGCCGAGCACGGCCATCGCTGAGAAGCGCTTCGGCCTGGGCGTCGGCGTCGGCGAGGAGACGCTGACGCTCGGAAGCGATATCGCCCGCGGCGCGACGGATGTCGGCTGCCTCGGACTCAGCGGAGGAACGGGCCTCGGCGGATGCGTCGAGTTCACCTTGGATCTTCGCCGTGCGGTCGGCCATCGCCTTGCGGACGGCCGGGCCGGCGAACTTATAGAGCAGACCGAAGATGAGGATCGAGGCGAGGCTGCCGTAGATGAGTTCGGCGGCGGCTGGCCAGAGCCAGTGGATGCTGCGCGCCGGATCGATCTCGCCGGCGGCGATCACTGCAAAGAGGTTCATCGCGACACCCCCGCGCTCATCGCCTCGTCGACCACTCGCGACACGGTCGCGGCGTCAGGGGCCTTGCCGGTGGCGAGCTCGACGGTTCGGCTGGCCACTGCGGCGACAGCGGAGCCGATCTCGGCCCGAGCGGCCTCATGGGCAGCAGCGGCCTCGGCGGCGGCAGCGTCGCGGCGAGCGGAGATCCGCTCGTTGGCCTCGGCGAGTTGCGCGCCGCGCTCCTGCTCGAGCTGCGCGCGGGCCGCGTCGACTCGAGCGGACGCCTCGGCCTTGACCTCGGCGAGAGCCGACTCGTAAGTGGCGACCTCACTGCGAGCGGCTTGGCGCATCGCGTCAGCCTCGGTGTGTCCAGCGCGGATCGCCTCGTAGCGAGCGTCCATGCTGCGACGCAGCCTCGGGTAGAGGAAGAAGCGCATGAGGAGGGCGAAGACGATGAACGTCCCGGCTCCCCAAGCGAGCTCCTTGGCCTCGGGCAGGATCGGGCTCGGCCCGGCCCCACAGTCACCGAGGCCGGTGAACGCCTCTGGATTGTCTGGCGCGAACTCGCAGTCCTCGGGTGTGTACTCGCTCTCAGACGAACTCTCGCTGTCTGCGGCGAGGAACACCTCGAGACCATTGGGTCCGTTGGTGACGACGGCTCTTAGCACGTCAACTCCTTGTGTGCACTAGCTCGGACATGGGCGGTGGTCGGTGCTGGGCACCGTCCGTCGGTCAGAGACCGATGAGGATGAAGACCACGAAGCCGATGAGGGCGAGCGCCTCGGTGAAGGCGATGCCGAGGAACATCGTGGTGCGCACCATGCC
>JAURCL010000082.1 GCA_030828465.1 Acidimicrobiales bacterium
TGCCGTCGGCGGTGGGTTACCAGCCGACGCTCGCCGACGAGATGGGCCAGCTCCAGGAGCGCATCACCTCAACCCGGGGTCGTTCGATCACATCGCTCCAGGCCGTGTACGTGCCCGCCGACGACTACACCGACCCGGCGCCGTTCACCACGTTCACGCACCTCGATGCCACGACCGAGCTCTCCCGCCAGGTGGCCGCCCTCGGCATCTACCCGGCCGTGGACCCGCTGGCCTCAACCTCGACCATCCTCAGCCCCGAGGTGGTCGGCGATCACCACTACACCGTGGCTCGCCGCGTCCAGGAGACCCTCCAGCGCTACAAGGAGCTGCAGGACATCATCGCCATCTTGGGTCTCGACGAGCTCTCCGAGGAGGACCGGCTCACGGTCAACCGCGCCCGCAAGGTGCAGCGGTTCCTCTCGCAGCCGTTCTACGTGGCCGAGGTGTTCACCGGTCTCAAGGGTGAGTACGTCCCGGTGGCCGACACGGTGCAGTCCTTCGAGGCCCTCATCGACGGTGAACTCGACGACGTCCCCGAGCAGGCCTTCCTCAATGTGGGCAGCGTCGAGCAGGTGCTCGCCAAGGCTCAGTCGCTGAAGGACAACGCCTGACCGATGGCCACGACCATGACCGTCGAGGTCGTCTCCCCGGAGTCGGTGCTCTACTCGGGTGAGGCCGAGATGGTGATCACTCGAACCCTCGGTGGAGGGGAAATCGCCTTCCAGCCGGGGCATGCGCCGTTCCTCGGAGCCCTCATCGAGAACCACACCCGGGTCTTCCTGCCCGGGGGGACGGTCGAGGACATCGCGGTGCACGGTGGCTTCGTCGAGGTGAGCGGCAACAAGGTGTCGATCCTCTCCGACTCGGCCGAGATCGCCTCGCGGATCGATGTCGAGCGCGCCAAGGCCGCCCGTGAGCGCGCCGAGGAGCGCCTCCGACACGAGCACGACGCCGAGGCCGCCTCGGCGCTCGCCCGAGCGAACGCCCGGCTCAGCGCCGCCGGCGTCACCGCCGGTTCCTGAACAATTGGGCCGACACCGTCCCCACGGCGAGATCTTCGAGCGGGCACTCGTCACTGGTGCCTCCTCGGGCATCGGCGAAGCGTTCGTCGAGGTGCTGCGGGCTGCCGGTGTGCCGGTGGTCGCGGTGGCGAGGCGCGTGGATCGACTCGAGGCGCTGGCGGAGCGCCTCGGTGACATCGAGGTACTCGGCGCCGACCTGACCACCCCGGAGGGTCTCGCGGCGGTCGAAGCGCGGATCATCGACGATCGCGATCCGATCGATCTCGTGGTCAACAACGCCGCCTTCGGCACGAGTGGCCCGTTCGTCACCCTCGACGCCGACCGACTCGAGCGGGAGGTGTCGCTCAATGCCACCTCTCTCACGCGTCTCAGCCACGCCGCCTTGCGTGCGATGGTGCCTCGCCATCGCGGGCATCTGATCAACGTGTCGAGTATCGCCGGCTTCCAGGCCGCCCCTGGTCTCGCGGTCTACGCCGCGACCAAGGCCTACGTGACCAGTCTCTCCGAGGCGCTGCACGCCGAGGTGTCGGCAGCCGGGGTGCACGTGACGGCGCTCTGCCCTGGTTTGACGCGCACCGAGTTCCAGCGGGTGTCGAACACCGAGTCGTACGTCGACCGGTTCCCCGGCTTCGCCTGGTCGAGCGTCGACAAGGTCGCCGAGACCGGGTTGCGCGACGTGGCTCGTGGCCGGGTCGTGTCGGTGCCGGGCGCAGTGAACAAGGTGGTGACCGGCCTCTCGGCGGTGACCCCCCGACCGCTCCTCAGGGTGATCGCCGCGCGGGTTCAGCGCGCCTGAGCGACGTGCTCAGGTGTAGTCGATCGCGGAGAACTCCTGCAGTTTCCGCACTCGGTGGCGCGCGTCGATGAAGCGCACCGTGCCACTCCGCGATCGCATGACAAGGCTCTGTGTGCGGGCGCCGCGCGCGTCGAAGCGCACCCCGCGCAACAACTGACCGTCGGTGAGCCCGGTGGCGGCGAAGAAGCAGTTGTCGCCCTGGACGAGGTCGTCCTGGGTGAGCACCCGGTCGAGGTCGTAGCCGGCAGCGCGCACCGCCTCGGCCTCGTCGTCACTCTGGGGGCGCAATCGGGCCTGCATCTCGCCACCCATGCTCTTGAGCGCCGCCGCACTGATGACCCCCTCGGGGGTGCCCCCGATGCCGAAGAGCACGTCGACGCCGGCGTCGGGCCAGGCGGACGCGATCGCCCCGTAGACGTCGCCGTCGCGGATCAAGCGGATGCGCGCCCCCGAGGCGCGCACTTCATCGATGAGCTCGGTGTGGCGCGGACGATCGAGGATGACGGCGGTGAGGTCTCGCACGCTCGCCTGCTTCGACTTCGCGATCCACTTCAGATTCTGGGTGGCGCTGGCGGTGATGTCGATCGCTCCGGCGCTCTTGGGCCCAACGGCGATCTTCTCCATGTAGTACGACGGGCCCGGGTCGAACATGGAGTGGCGTTCGCCGACCGCGATCACCGAGAGGGCGTTATTCAGCCCGTAGGCGGTGAGGGTGGTGCCGTCGATCGGGTCGACGGCTACGTCGACGAGCGGCTCGGTGCCATCGCCGACGACCTCGCCGTTGTAGAGCATCGGGGCGTCGTCCTTCTCGCCCTCTCCGATGATCACGGTGCCGGTCATCTGAACCGTCGAGAGGCTGAGGCGCATGGCGTCGACCGCGGCGGCGTCAGCGCCCTCCTTGTGGCCTCGTCCCACCCAGCGGGCGGCGGCGAGGGCGGCTGACTCGGTGACCCGAACCAACTCCATCGCGAGGTTTCGGTCGGGACGCTGGGCGCTCGGGCTCG
>JAURCL010000083.1 GCA_030828465.1 Acidimicrobiales bacterium
CGACGATTCGGGGGCGGTGGCCGGCTTCACCGACGCGACCGGCCGGTTCCTGCCGTTGGTGTGCACGCTCAATGGGGCGAAGGTGCTCGACGCGGCTCGGCGCCTACTCGGTGTCGACCACGAGACGTTCGACGAGATGGCGCTTGCGACTGGATCTGCTGGGCTCACCTTGCTGCCATACCTCGACGGGGAGCGCACCCCGGATCGTCCGAGCGCTACCGGGATGCTCGCGGGCTTGCGGAGCGATGTGTCGCGGGAGCAGTTCGCCGCGGCGGTGGTCGATGGTGTGGTCTGCGGGATGATCGACGCCCTCGGAGCGCTGGTGGCCCAGGTTCCGGTCACCGGTCGACTCCTGCTCACCGGGGGCGCGGCGAGATCAAGCGCTGTCCGAGCGGTCGTTTCGGCGATGGTCGGCTCGACGCACGGTCTCGAGGTGGTCCATCACGAGGCAGATGAAGCGGTCGCCACTGGGGCAGCGGTGCAAGCAGCGGCGGTGTTGGCCGGTGAGGAACCGCTCGCGGTCGCCGAGCGGTGGGGGCTCGGTCGGGGTGCGACGGTGCCGCCCGCTCGCGGACACGACTCGGCGGGTGTGCTTGAGCGCTACGCCGAACTCCGCGACCTTGGTAGTTGACCAGCTGTTGTGAGCGACACGGCCGACTGTTTCGAGGTGCTCGGTCTCGACGCTGAGCGGGCCGAGGCAGACGACGTCTTGCGCGCCCGCCGGCGACTCGCCGCGCGGTTCCACCCGGACCGGGGTGGCGATCCGGGACGCATGGTCGAAGTCAACGCAGCGGCCGATCGGGCCCTTCGTCAGATCGCGCTTCGGACGCGAGGCGGGTCCGGCTCTGAGCAGTCGAGGGCCCCGTCGGAGATGTGGCGTGACGGTGCCCCCGAGCGCGGTCGGTGGGGCTCCGTCGACGCGCACCGGACCTCCGACCATCCGTCCTTCACCGTCGACGTGTTGCCCGTGGACGCCTTCGAGGGTCTGCTGCTGGTCGTCGCCGAGCTCGGAGAGGTCGTCGACGAGGATCCGCCCTACCTGCTCGAGACGCTCATCCGTGATCGGGGCGATGGTCATGGCACCTGGTGTCGCCTCGAACTCGTGCCCGATGCGGGCTCGACCACCGTCTCACTTCTCGTCGACTCCGACGGACCGGGCGACGGAGCGACCGTGACCGAGATCAGAGACGCGTGGATCGCAGGGCTCAACCGTTTGGACTGGTCATCGGGCGCTCCCGCGGCGCGGCCGCCTTCCTGAGCCGGTCGCGCACCGCGGAACCGAGCCCGCCGTCCTCGTCGGGTTGGACCACGATGATCGGCTGCGAGCGCGCTGTGTCGGTCCCCGCGTCTAGGGAGGTGTCGGCCCGCCGCAGGTCGTCGTAGAGATGGCGCGCGGCGTCGATGGGGTCATCGGCGCGATCGATCACTGTTGCCCCGGGGTCCAGGGTGCCACGGTTCTCGCGTTCGATGAGGATGACCGGCCGCTCAGGGGCGTAATGGGAGGGCAACATCCCACTGGCCCGCGCCGGCCCGGCGGCCCCGACTGTGCTCGAGCCGTCGAGGGGTTCGAGTAGGCGGTCGACGAGAGTCGTGGGCAGACCGCCCGGTCGGAGGATCTGAGGGGGGTCGCAGGTGAGATCGACGATCGTGCTTTCCACGCCGACCGGGCAGGGGCCGCCGTCGAGAATCGCGTCGCGCTCCGGGTCGAGGATCCCGCCGAGGTCGTCCACCACATGTTGTGCCGTGGTCGGGCTCACCCGACCGAACCGGTTCGCCGAGGGCGCCGCGAGCGCCCCGCCGAGGGTTCGGAGCACCTCAAGGGTGAGCGGGTGTTCTGGGATGCGGAGTGCCACGGTGTCACGCCCGCCGGTGACTTCGGTCGGTACGAGGTCGGTGGCCGGAACGATCATGGTGAGCGGCCCCGGCCAGAGCATGGCGAGCGCCTCCGCCCGCGAGCCGAGGACTCCGAAGCGCCGAGCGCTCTCGACATCAGCGACGTGAAGGATCAGTGGATGACCGGTGGGACGGCCCTTCGCGGAGAAGATCCGCGCCACCGCCTCTCGATGGGTGATGTCGGCAGCGAGGCCGTAGACGGTCTCCGTCGGGATGGCCACGAGGCCACCGCTGGAGAGGAGACGGGCGGCCCAAGCCGGGTCCTCGATCACGGGGACGCGTTCGCGCTCACCTCGATCCACGTCTCGCGCCCTCAGGTCGGCACAGCGCCGATGAACTCGAGCGCGGCGTCGACGAATCCGAAGTCGTCGGGGGTCGCGAAGTGATCGACGTTGCGGAGCACGACCGAACGGCATCCCGGGATGGCATCCACCAGGCGGTCGGCCGGGTGGACGAAGTCGCGGTCACCGACGATGACGATCGTTGGGCAGTCCACAGCAGCGAGCGACGATTCATCGAGGCGGATCCGCTGCGGTTGGCGTAGCACAGCGGTAAGGGCGACCGGATCGTTGCCCGGACGGGAGGCGTACTGGGCGAAGAGCCTCGACAGGTTGTCGTTCTCGTCGATGTCCCCAGAGACGGCGCGAGCGATCGCAGCGGTGCGCTCATCATCGGTTTCGAAGACGTTTCGACCGATCCCGGCCAGCACCAGCCGACGGAACGCCCGCGGATGCTCGGTGGCGGTTCGCAACAGGGTGAGCGTACCCATGGAGAAACCGATGGCGTCGACCGGTTC
>JAURCL010000084.1 GCA_030828465.1 Acidimicrobiales bacterium
GATGAGTTCCCGATGACCGTCACCGGCAAGATCCAGAAGTACCTGCTCCGCGAGACGGCAACCGAGCAGCTCGACCTGGAGGGTTTCGGCTCGACGGCTTGAGTCAGGCCTCGAGCTCTCCGGCCGCGCCGGGGCCGAGCTCGCCGCCACCGAGTTCCTCGGCTCCGATCTCACGGACGCTGTGCTCGAGTTGCGGCACATCGACCAAGTCATCACCGGGCACGCCGAACTCGCGGAATCGTCGCATCGAGGGCAACAGTCGCGCTTCAACGCTTCCGATCATCTTGTTGTAGGCATCGGTCGCCGTGGTGAGCCCGCGCCCGGTCTTCGCCATCGACTCGAGGACGGTGTCGATGCGTCGGTAGAGCTCGGCAGCCTCGCTTTGCACCTTGGTGGCGTTCTCCGCGATCTGGCGGGTCTGCCACCCGCGTGCGACGGTGAGGAGCAACGCCATGAGGCTCATGGGCGAGGTGACGACCACCCGGGAGCGCATGGCGTCCTCGGCCAGGGAGGCGTCGACGCGGAGCGCGTCAGCGAGGAACGACTCGCCGGGGACGAACATGACCACGAAGTCGGGTGACTCGGGGAACTGCTCCCAGTAGCGCTTCTCGGCCAGTGCCTTTACGTGGGCGCGCATCGCCTTGCCATGCTCGACGAGAAGGCGTTGACGCTCGGCCTCGTTGGCCGCGTCCTGCATCTCGAGATAGGCGGAGAGCGGGACTTTCGAGTCGACCACGATGAAGGCGCCGTTTGGGAGGTTGACGGTGAGATCGGGGCGCTGACGACCACCCTCGCCAGAGGCCACCGACTGCTCGGCGAAATCGCAGTAGGGCGCCATGCCTGAGAGCTCGATGATGTTGCGCAGTTGGTTCTCTCCCCACGCGCCTCGGGCGGCCGGTGATTTCAACGCGCCGGCCAACTGGGATGCGGTCGCGTTCAAGGTGTTGATACGGCCGGTCAGTTGCTCGGCCATCTCCTTCACCGTCGCCTTGTCTCCTTCGAAGGTGGTGGTCATCTGACCGACGGCGTCCTTCAACTGCGTCAGTTGCGCTGCGAAGGGGTCGAGCAGGCCCTTCGTCTGCTCGGCGATGAGCTGGCCGCGCTGCTCGAGCATCTCCCCCGCCTGGCGGGAGGTGTCGGCGAGGGTCTCCGACGTCGTCTTGCGCACCTGGGCGTCGACGGCTTCGCGCACTGCGGCGACCAGCACCGAGTGGTCGATCGTCGCGGCAGGTGCGCCCATATCGGAGGTTCCGGTCGGCGTCGAACCTGCCTGTCGCTGGACGATGACGGCGAGTAGGCCGAGGATCGCGAGACCGAGGATGATGAGGATCAGGGTGGGAATATCCACCATCTCACCCTGCCACAGGGGTGTGACAACAGGCGGGCTACACCGATGACTGGGCCCACGTAGCCTCGGGGCATGGCCGAGACCGTGATCTGCGAGGCCTGCGGAGCCGAGATGGTGCTCGAGGACCCGATCCTGCTCGGCGCCTGCGCCTGCGGTGCCGAGGTCCGATCGCGTCGGCATCCGCGAGATGCCGGTGATGACACCGAGATCGATCTCTACAAGGTGCTCGGGGTCGATCGGAGCGCGAGCGACGCCGAGATCCGCGACGCCTACCGACGGCGCGCGCGTGAGACCCACCCCGACACGGGAGGAGACGCCGCCGAGTTCCAGGCGGTGCAGGCCGCCTACGAGACGCTCTCGGACCCATCGCGACGCCGCGCCTACGACCGGACGGGTCGCACCGGTGATCGTCGACGCGGCCCGTCGGGCAGGGTCCCAGACGTGGTCGGGTTGTCGCCGGTGGAGGCCTCTCGGGCGCTGTTGGCCGCCGGTTACGTTCCCCGGCTCATGCTTCGTCCCGTGAGCGGCTCGAGCCCACTCGCGAATCGCGTCGTCGGTCAGCAACCCGGTCCCGGTGCGGGTCTGCCCCCCGGAGCTCCCGTGGCGATCGTCATCGCTGTCGCTGAGGCCGGGGCGCTATGGGCGCGGGCGAGGGAACTCACTCGCGACTTCGCTCAGGGGGTTCTCGATGGGTTCGCGGCTGCCACCAGTCGGAGTGGCCGGTCGCGGCGGATCGAGCTCGACGTCGGCGACAGCTCGCGTGATCGGGGGCGGGCGGTCGGCGCGGTCGCGGGCTCGGTGACTGTCGGCGCGGTACGCACGGCGGGATGTCTCGTGCGAACGCTCGTCTGGCTCGCGATCACCGCGGGGATCACCGTCGGCTCGTTCGTGATTGGACTCTTCAGGCCCGCGCTCGGTATCGCCGTGTTCGTGATCGCGATTGTCGTGGTGACGCTGCTCGTCACCCGCGGCTACCGCCTCCAATCGCAGCGTTGGCGATCGGGCGACTGGGTCTAGCCCGCGCCTCCGAGGACCGAGCTCACCCCGCCGAGGGGTCGGTCATGGGGAGGTCATCGCGACGCGACCACTCCATGAGGCTCCCGTCGTAGACGGCGACGTCGCGTTGCCCGCACATGTCGAGGCAGAAGGCGACCACCGTCGCGGCGATCGCGCCACCGCAGTAGGTCACGACGCGGTCGTGGTCGAGGACGCCGCTCAAGAGCCCGGTGATCTCGTCGAGCGATCTGAACGCCGCTGTCTCGGCTTCGATCAGGTCGAGATAGGGCACGTTGTCGGCGCCGGTGATGTGTCCTCGCCGCGGCCCGTA
>JAURCL010000085.1 GCA_030828465.1 Acidimicrobiales bacterium
GATCCGCTCGATGCGCTCCACCGCCGCCGGAGAACACGCCGCCACCCACAACCCACCATCGGAGGCGAAACACTTCTGCGGAGCGAAGTAATAGACGTCGACCTCAGCCGGATCCCACGCCAGACCACCAGCCGCGCTCGTCGCGTCCACCGCCACCAACGCCCCCGCGTCAGCGCCCACCGGACGCGCCGGGCGCATCGCCACCCCCGTCGAGGTCTCGTTGTGCGTCAACGCCACCAGATCGACATCGGAGATCGCCGACACCGCCGGATGATCACCAGGCTCGGCTGAGATCACCACCGGATCGACAAGGTGCGGAGCCGCGGTCGCCGCCTCGGCGAACTTGGATGAGAACTCGCCGAACACCAGATGCTGAGAACGGCGCTCGATCAACCCGAACGTCGCCACATCCCAGAACACCGTCGACCCGCCGTTGCCGAGCACCACCTCCCAGCCATCGGGCAGAGAGAACAACTCGGCCACCCGCGAACGCACCGAACCGACCAGGTCGCGCACCGGCGCCTGACGATGCGAGGTACCGAGGATCGACCCACCCACCCGGGCGAGCGCCTCGACCTGCTCAGGGCGCACCTTCGACGGACCGCAACCGAAACGACCGTCCACCGGCAACATGTCAGCGGGCAGAACGATCGAAGTGGGATCCACCCACACAGGATGGCCGTGGTGCCGCGCAACCCCACCGTCGAGATCGACTTTGTCGCTCGCGACCAACGAGACATCCGCCACCGCCATCGCCGACGAACGGGGCGGAGATCGCCTGAGGGAACCCGACCGATCCGTGGCAAAGTTGCAGGGTGAATCGCACCTCAGCCCGACTCGCCGCCATCGCCCCCTCGGCCACCCTCGCCGTTGACGCCAAGGCCAAGGCCCTCAAGGCCGAAGGGGAGAACGTCATCGGCTTCGGCGCGGGCGAACCCGACTTCGCCACCCCCGACCACATCGTCCAGGCCGCCATCGCCGCCTGCACCGAGGTGCGCAACCACCGCTACACACCCGCCGGCGGCCTGCCTGAGTTGCGCGAAGCGATCGCCGCCAAGACCCTCCGCGACTCCGGCGTCGCCGTCGACGCCTCCCAAGTGCTCGTCACCAACGGCGGCAAGCACGCCGTCTACACCGCCTTCGCGGCGCTGTGCGACCCGGGCGACGAGGTCATCTGCCCCGCCCCGTATTGGACGACCTACCCCGAAGCGATCACGCTGGCCGGGGGAGTGCCCGTCATCGTCGACACCGACGACACCGCCGGGTTCAAAGTCACCGTCGACCAACTCGAAGCCGCCCGCACCCCGCGCACCAAAGTGCTGCTCTTCGTCAGCCCCGACAACCCCTCCGGATCGATCTACACCCCCGACGAGGTCGCCGCCATCGGACGCTGGGCCGTCGAGCACGGCGTGTGGGTCATCACCGACGAGATCTACGAGCACCTCGTCTACGGCGACAACGAGTTCTCCTCCATGCCCGCCCTCGTGCCCGAGATCGCCGAGCAGTGCCTCATCGTCAACGGCGTCGCCAAGACCTACGCCATGACCGGCTGGCGCGTCGGCTGGCTCATCGGCCCCAACGACGTCGTGAAAGCCGCCACCAACTTCCAAAGCCACGCCACCTCGAACGTGTCCAACGTGGCCCAGCGCGCAGCCATCGCCGCCGTGGCTGGGCCCCTCGACGACGTCGTCATGATGCGCGAGGCCTTCGCCCGCCGCGGCGCCGCCATGCACGCCGCCCTGAACGCCATCGACGGGGTGAGCTGTATCGCCCCCCAAGGCGCCTTCTACTGCTTCCCGAACGTGTCCGGTCTCCTCGGTCGCGACATCGCCGGCCAGAGAGCGGCCACCACCCTCGAGCTCGCCGACCTCATCCTCAGCGAGGCCAAGGTCGCCTTCGTGCCTGGTGAGGCCTTCGGAGCCCCCGGTTACGCGCGGTTCTCCTTCGCCCTCGGCGACGACGACATCGCCGAAGGCATCGCGCGCATCGCCGCCCTCGTCAACTGAACGGCGCCGCTAACCGGCGCGGTTCGCGCGCCCGGCTGAGACCGGCTCAGTCGCGGGTCGCGTAGGACACGCGCTCGAGCACCATCACCACCGCGAAGGCCACGAGCACCAACACCACCGGCACCACCACGTCATCGGCCGGCCACTCGAGTCGCGTGGTGCCCGTCCCACCCGGCCAGGGCCACAACACCCGCAGCGACCCGACCATCAGGCCGACCATCGCCGACAGCACCAGACCGTGATGGTGTTCGAGCAGCCAGTTCAACACCGTCGAGAACACCCCGAGGCCAATCGCGCACCCCGCCGCGAACGCGGCCAACACCACCACATCGCGATCGTTCACCGCACCGAGCACCTCGGTGTACATGCCGAGCATCACCAAGATGAACGACCCCGACACCCCCGGCAGGAT
>JAURCL010000086.1 GCA_030828465.1 Acidimicrobiales bacterium
CAACGGGCTGCTCACTCTTCAGACCGGCGCGATCCGCATCGGCGAGTTGGACATGACCGACGCCAACCTGCCCGAGATTCGCCGTCGCGTCGGCGCGGTCTTCCAGGACGCCGACGACCAGTTGTTCATGCAGAGCGTCCGTGATGACGTGTCGTTCGGCCCCGCCAACTTGGGTGTGCCTCGAGCCGACCTTGACGCCGTTGTCGAACGCGCCCTCGGGCAGGTGGGTGCCGGCTCGTTGATCGACCGGACTCCGCATCATCTCAGCGGTGGTGAGAAGCGTCGGGTGGCGATCGCGACCGTGCTCGCCATGGAACCGCACGCCCTGGTACTCGACGAGCCGACCTCCGGCCTCGACCCGGTCGGGCGTCGTGAACTGGCTGAGTTGCTCGCCGGCCTGCCCCAGACGCAACTCGTCGTCACCCACGATCTGCCGTTCGCTTTGCAGACCTGCCCGCGCTCGATGATCGTGAGCGGGGGGCGGGTGGTGGCCGACGGTCCGACTCACGAGATCCTGTCGAATGCCGAACTGCTCGCGGCGAACCGACTCGAACTGCCCTACGGGTTCGACGTCAGCGCGCTCTGATCGCCGTCTTGCGCGAGTGGTGCCCTCGGCAGGATTCGAACCTGCGCACACGGCTCCGGAGGCCGATGCTCTATCCCCTGAGCTACGAGGGCGGGGCACCGTGATGCTACCGGCGGACCCCGACGGCCAGAGGGCCGATCCGATCAGGTGGGCATGAACGCCGCGAACCCGCGCAGGATGACCGAGGCAAGGTCATCCTCCGAGGGGCGCCGCTCGACATGCTCGAGTAACACGAGGCCGTAGGACACCGCTGCGAGATAGGCGGCGAGGGCCCGTGCGTCGACCGCGGGATCAGCGATTCCGAGTTCTTGCGCCTGGATGACCACTGCCTCCAGATCGTCCATCACCTTGGTCTCGAGCTCGTCAACGGGGCCACGCAACTCGGGGCGCCCATGAGTGGACGCGAGCACACTCGTGCGCACCTCGCGCACCGGCCCCCGCTCCGCCGACGCGATCGACCTACAGATGTCCATGAGCGAGTCGACGAAGCGTGAGGTGTCACCGTCGAGCGCGGAGGCGAATGATGCGATGTCCTGACCGGGTTGGGCCTGGAGACGGGCGAACTGCGCGGCCCGGATGAGGCCCTCCCGGTCGCCGAAGTGGTGGTAGACGCTGCCGTAGGAGACACCAACCTGGTCGCAGATATCCGCGACGCGCACCCCGGCTTCCCCCTCGGTCTCGAGCACCCGAACCGTCGCCTCCACGAGGGCGTCGATCTTCTCGATTGCGCGACTCTGACGGGCGCGCTGGCGGGGCGCTCGCACGGGCAGGAGATGCTCCACGTCCATGTCACGATCATGCCCGATCTCAGCCGACGTCACTCGCGCCACGCCGGACTGCGTTCTCACACCCCGTGAGTACTGTCGCACCAATGGGAGTTCGGTTGCGGGTGGGGGAGCGGCTCGACGACCTTGTCGATGGCCTCGCCGACCGTCTCCGTGAGCCGTTGGCCGACCCGTTCGCTCCCGAGCTCATCGTCGTGCCCTCAGCCGGCGTTCGGCACTGGCTCGCCCAGCGTCTGGCCGAGCGTCTCGGCATCACCGCGAACGTCGAGTTCATCTTTCCGGCGGCTCTGGCTTCCCGCGCGCTCGGTGACGACATGGGCGACGACTGGAGTGTCGATCGACTCACTTGGGCGATCCGGTCGCTGTGGCTCGCCGATGGCCTCGACGATGTCGTTCGAGCCCGCTCGGTGGCCGATCTGTTTGACCGCTACCAGATGTATCGGCCCACCATGCTCGCTCGATGGGCGGAGGGCCGCGATGTCACCGTCGACGGTCACCCACTCCCTGCTCATCAGATCTGGCAGGCCGATCTCTGGCGGGCGCTCATCGCTCGACTCGGCGTCCCCGAGTCCGAGCAGGTGCGCGATCGGCTCGAGCGTCTGCGCTCTGACGGCCCCGAGCCGATGGCCCGCCTCCCCGAGCGGATCTCCGTGGTCGGCATCACTTCCATGCCGCGCAGCCTGCTCGAGGTGATCATCGGCGTATCACGGCACCGTCAGGTCGACATCCACACCGTGACACCCTCTGTAGCGCGGTGGGAGCGCCTGCGGTCGACGTGGGTTGCTCCGCTCGCCCACCCCGTTGCGCGAGGCGACGACGCCCTGCTGGCCGGGGGTCACCCACTCGCGCGACTCTGGGGCCGCACCGCCGACGAGGGCCAGTTGCTGCTCCTCGACGCCGTGCTCGCCGAGCGCGACGCGACCATCGAGGTCGTTCCTTCCATCGAGGATCGAGTCCCCTCGCTACTGGCCAACCTCCAGCGAGACATTCTCGGAGATCGCCCCGAACCCGCCGACCCTGCGGTGGCGGTCGATGCGACG
>JAURCL010000087.1 GCA_030828465.1 Acidimicrobiales bacterium
GGTGGTCGTGGTGGTCCGGATCGGTGGGAGTTCTCCGAAGGACTCCTCGGCATCCAGCCCACAGGACACGACTAGCGCCATCGATAGAGTGACGACTGACAGCCGTGCCCCAGCAGTGACCGCCTTTCGGTGCTTCATCGTTCAACCATTCCAAGTCCAAGACTACGGCCACGGTCGTAGCCTCCCCCGGGTGGCCGATCAGCGGGCGTTTCCCGGAGCCGTCGCCCCGGAGCGCACCCACCGGGTCGACGCTGACGGTGTCGGAATCGCGGTGCACGAATGGGGTGCGCCCGACGATCCGGTACTGATGCTCGTCCACGGCGGAGCCGACTTCGCCCGCACCTTCGACGTGATCGCCCCACAGCTCGCGGTGGCCGGCTTCCGCGTCGTCGCCTGGGATCAACGCGGTCACGGAGACTCCGACCACGCCCACCTCTACTCCTTCGATGCCGACCTGCGCGACGCCGCGAGCGTCTTCGACTGCGTCGCCGGACGCGAGCCCGTGGTGGTCGTCGGTCATTCCAAAGGCGGGGCGATCATGACGGCGCTGGCCGACGCGCACCCTTTCCGCTTCCGAGCCTTCATCAACCTCGACGGCATCCCCTATCGACGACCCGGACCGGACGTCCCTGAACACCAACGCGCCGGAGCGCTCGGAGCCGAACTCTCCTCATGGCTCGCTCACCGGCGTCGCACAGCAGGGGGCCGGCGCCGCCCCGGCACGATCGCCGAACTCGCGGAACGCCGCGGACAGATGAACCCGCGGCTGTCGCGAGAGTGGTTGGAGTACCTCGTCACCGTCGGCGGGCGTCACGACTCCGACGGCTGGCGGTGGAAACTCGATCCGTCGATGCGCCTCGGAGGCTTCGGCCCCTGGCGGCCCGAATGGGCCCTCTACCGACTCGCAGGCCTCGCGGTTCCCTTTCTCGGCGTGCTCGTCGGCGCTGAGGAGCCGATGGGCTGGGGAACCCGGCCCGAGCACGTGGAGCGCTTCATGCCGCGCCGCTCGCGCCTCGAGTACTTCGAGCAGTTCGGACACTTCATTCACATCGAGCAACCCGAACTGGTCTCAGCCCTGATCCTCGAGTTCCTCTCGGAGTCGTTGTGAGCACCATCACTCGGTTGTCACACAACCAGATCAGCCTTGCCCTCCACCACCTTCGGGACGGCGACGGTCGACCACTGCTGCTCCTGCACGGCCTCGGCGAGTCATCCGACCCGATCTTCAGCGCGCCACTCCCCGACTGGCCGGGGCCGGTGGTCGGTCTCGACTTCACCGGGCACGGCCTCTCGACCGTGCCGGCAGGTGGTGGCTACACCACGGAGATCCTCCTCGGCGACGCGGACGCCGCGGTCGAGCGTCTCGGTGCAGTCACCGTGCTCGGTCGTGGCCTCGGTGGTTACGTCGCACTGCTGCTCGCCGGTGCTCGACCCGACCTCGTCGTTGGGGCGATCATCGATGACGGCCCCGGCCTATCCGGTGGCCCGATCGAACCGACCTCAACCGCGGTGCTCTCCATCGGTGGTGACGGCACGGCACCCGACCCGTACGCCCTCCTCGAACTCGGCCGCGATCTGCGACCCGCGGACTACGCCCTCGATTTCGCGCGTCTCGCGACCGAGGCGAGCCCGATCGACGAGCCGATCACCGTCGTCGCGGAGTTCCGTCCCCCGTGGCTGACCGCGGTGGCCGCCGCGCCCGGTGTCGGGTCAGGGGACCGCGATGCGGCGCTCGCGCGGTACGCCCGGCTCTGAGGCCGAGCGCCTCAGGAAGCCCGATCGACGATGAAGGCCGCGAGTTCGGTCAGCGGACCAACCGCCGCCGAGTTGATGCGATCATCGAGAGCTTCAACGGCCCGCTGCAACCGACCGTTGATGGCCTCCTCCAGGTCGCTCAGGGCGCCGGTGTCGACGATCACTTCCTGAATGTCAGCGACTTCGGCATCGGCGAGGTCGGGCGCACCAGTGCGCTCCAACACAACCCGCTGCGCAGCGGATGCTGCGGCGAACGCCCTCGCTAGGAGCGGGGTGGGTTTCGATTCCCGGAGGTCACCGCCGACGGGCTTGCCGGTGAGAGCAGGGTCACCGAACACCCCGATGACGTCATCGCGCATCTGGAACGCCTCACCGAGTGGAAGGCCATAGTCGCTCAGCGCCGCGATCACCATCGCCGACGCTCCCGCAAGGCTGGCGCCAAGGTGGAGGGGACGCTCGATCGAGTACTTCGCGCTCTTGTAACGACAGACCCTTTCAGCTCGCTCGAGACTGCGATCTCGGC
>JAURCL010000088.1 GCA_030828465.1 Acidimicrobiales bacterium
AGGGGCACGATCCAGTCGACCGGCACGGAGGCGAACTGGGCGAACCCGCCGTGACGCGCGACGCCGAGGTCGTAGCCGTGCACGATGATCTCGGTGCCGGCCGGGGTGTCGCCGGCATCCTCGAGGAGCACCCCGGCGAGGTCGACGCCGGGGACCATGGGGGAGATGCGCGCGACCTTGCCGGCCGGGGTGGAGGCGAGGCCGTCCTTGTAATTGACGCTCGACCAGTGCACCTCGACGAGCACCCCGTCGTCGGCGAGATCGTCGGTGGTCATGGTGACGACACCGCGGGCGATCTGCTCACCGCTGGTGTCGGCGCGGAAGGCCCGGAAACTGGGTCGAGACATGCGTCCACGGTAGTGCTTCGGGCACGTGTCGCTGAGGTGCCGTCTTAGGCCAGCGCGCTGCTCTATTCGTGGCTTGGCCGTGGTTATTGTCCGCGATGTGACTCGGAACTCACGTCCTGCCCCTGCTGGTCGCCGCCGGTTCGCGGCCGCCTCGACCGCGCTGCTTCTCGCGTCGCTCAGCGCATGCGGTGGCGGTGACAGCGCGCCGGAGCCGACCGCTCCCGCCGCTGCCCCCGAGCCCGCGCAGCCCGAGCCGGAGCCGGCTCCGGAACCTGCTCCCGAACCCGCTCAGCCGGAGCCGGCGCCGACGACGGTGCCCGATCCGGTCGGCCCGGCGACTCCCGGCGATGGGGGCGACGGGGAGGTCTCCGAGGTGGATCAGTGCGCCGATCTGTTCGCGGGCCGTCGGGTCCAGTTGCGTCAGATGGCTGATGTGATCGTTTGCGAGCGCGAACCCGGCACGGTCGCCGATGGCGCGATCGCCGCTGGCGTCGGAGCCGACGCATCGGGCTCCGAGGGGGGTGCGATCTTCGCCCTCTCGGCGCTCGGAGTCGGGGCGACAGCCGATGGGTCTCGGATGAATCATCCGGCTTCGGGTGCGAGCGACGGCACGCGGCTGGTGGTGGCCGACCGGTTCAACAACCGCGTCCTGCTCTACAACGCGATTCCGACCGGTCCGACCGATCCGGATGTCATCCTCGGCCAGCCCGATCACTCGTCGACGCTCCCGGGTAACGGTCCGGCTGAGATGAACTGGCCTGGCGCGGTCGAGATGACCCCCGACGGGAAGATCCTCGTTGCCGACACCGAGAACGGTCGGATCCTGATCTGGAACACGCCCCCGATGTCCGACGGCGCCCCGGCTGATGTGATCCTCGATCTCGAGCGGCTCGGCGTGGGTGATCCGTGGCCGTGGGGACTGTGGACGGACGGCACGACGTTGATCTCCACGAACACCCGTCGCGGCGAGATTCTCATTTGGGAGACCTTCCCGTTCACCGGGACCGAGCGGCCTCAGGTGACGTCGTCCGATTCGGTCGGCACTCCCCGAAACATCACGTCGAACGGATCGTCGTTCCTGATCGGTGACGAGAATGGTCGCTTCCCGTCGTGCTGGGGGATGGGCGATCAGAACTCGCCGAACGCGGGCCGGCAGACTCATGTGTGGGTTGATCGTTTGCCGATCGGTGAGCCCGACGGTTGCCTCGCCGACTGGTATCAGGGCGAGGCGCTCGGCGACGGCATGATCGCCCTGGCCGCTGGTGGCGAGTCGGTCCATGTCTGGGAGCAGTTCCCGATTGATGACGCGACCGCGGCTGCTCGTATCCAGTCGCAGGCGATGAATGTCCCGGGCCAGGGCACGCCCGGGGGCGAGCAGGGCCTTCACGCCTATCTCGGCGGCGATGGCGGCGACGTCGTGGTGGCCGGCAACACGGTGTTCTTCATCGAGTACAACGGCAACCGGGTGACGGCCTGGGTTGGTGCGAGCACCGACCCGGACGAAGTGGCCAATCGGAATCCGGACTTCGCGTTGAACCTGGATGATTCCGATGTGTTGTCGCTGTTGCGTGATGGCTACATCCAGAACCCGGTGCTCGCCTCTGATGGCGAGATGCTGTTCGCGTCGAGCGACTACGACCGTCAGCTGCACGTGTGGACGTCGATGCCGACGGAGACGGGAACGCTCGCCGATGTCGTGTACGTGTTCGGCCAGGCGCCGTGGGACAACGCGATGTCGGGGTCGACGTTCATCACCGGCGGTCGCGATGTCGTCAATGTGTGGAACGACTTTGAGC
>JAURCL010000089.1 GCA_030828465.1 Acidimicrobiales bacterium
TTGGCCTCGGTCGTGGTGATCCCCTCGGCGGCGAAGAGCGACGCGGCGAGGTTGGCCATCATGAGCCTCTGATGGGCGGCGTCACCGCCGAAGGAGCGGGCGCGGCGTGGGGTGGCGGGCATGGGTGTGGTTCTCCGTGTCTCAGGCGCGCAGCGACAGGCCGCGCTCGTCGAGCTTCTCCTTCACCTCGTCCAGGCTCTTCTGCCCGAAGTTGGTGATGTTCAGCAGGTCGTCCTCGTTCTTGGTGAGCAGCTCGCCGATCGTGTTGACCTGGGCGCGCTTCAGGCAGTTGCGCGGGCGCTCCGAGAGGTCGAGATCCTCGATCGGCAGATCGAGGTCGGGTGAGCTCGAGGTGGTGTCGACCACCTCGGTGAGACCGAGGCCGAGCGGGGTGTCGCTCTGACTGGCGACGAGCTCCGCGAGCGACTGCAGGGTCGCTCCGGCCGAGGCGAGCGCCTCCCGGGGCGAGATCGAGCCGTCGGTCTGGATGTCGAGGATGAGCCGGTCGAAGTTGGTGGACTGCTCGACGCGGGTCGGCTCGACGGTGAAGCTCACGCGACGGACCGGGGAGAAGATCGCGTCGACGGGGATCACGCCGATCACACGGTTGTCGATCTCGCGCTGGCTGCTCGCGTAGCCCTTGCCGCGCTCGACGGTGAGGTCGATGGCGAGACGCGCCTTCGAGTTGAGGGTCGCGATGTGCAGGTCGCGGCTCAGGATGGTCACATCGGCCGGGCACTCGATGTCGCCAGCGGTCACGGTGCCCGCGCCCTTGGCATCGAGGCGGAGGGTGACCGGGTCGTCGGACTCGCTCGTGAGAACGATGTCCTTCAGGTTCAGGATGATGTCGGTGACGTCCTCGGTGACACCGGCGATGGTGTCGAACTCGTGGAGAGCCTCATCGAATCGGACCATCGTGACGGCGGCTCCGGGCACCGAGGAGAGCAGTGTGCGACGGAGCGAGTTGCCGATGGTGTGGCCGAAGCCCGGCTCGAGGGGGCCGATGGCGAACTGCTGGCGGTGCTGATCGTCGTTGCCGAGGGCTTCGACTGAGGGGCGCTGCATGACGAGCATGGGCTGCCGTGTCCTTTCGGTTGCCGGCGGTGCCGGGATTCTTGGGCGAGGGTGGTTACTGGGTCAGGGCTTCGGGGTCACTTGGAGTACAGCTCGACGATGAGCGACTCGCGGACCGGAACGTCGATGTGGTCGCGCTGGGGCAGGTCGCGAACGGTGACCTGCTTGCCGCCATCGCCCGCCTCGAGCCAACCCACGAGGCTGCGGTCGAGCACGTCGATGTTGTGCTGGATGACGATCATCTGCGCGGCCTTCGGCGAGAGCGTGACGACATCGCCCTTACGGACGCGGTAGCTCGGGATGTCGACTCGGCGACCGTTGACCTGCACGAGTCCGTGGTTGACGAACTGGCGGGCCTGGGGCCGGGTGGAGGCCCAGCCGGCGCGGAAGGTGACGTTGTCGAGACGGGTCTCGAGGAGGATGAGCAGGTTCTCGCCGGTCGGGCCCTGCATCCGGTTGGCCTCGTTGTACGTCTTCTTGAACTGCTTCTCGAGAACGCCGTAGATGTACTTGGCCTTCTGCTTCTCCTGCAGCTGGGCGAGGTACTCGGAGCCGGCGTTGCGGCGGCGGGTGCGGCCGTGCGCGCCCGGGGGGAACGGCCGGCGCTCCATGGCGCGGCGTCCCTTCTCGTTCTCGAACACGTTCACACCGAGGCGGCGTGAGACGCGGACCTTCGGGCCGGTGTAACGGGCCATCTCAGTTCCTCCGTCGCTTCGGCTGGCGGCAGCCGTTGTGGGGGATCGGGGTGACGTCCTTGATCGAGGAGACCTCGATGCCGGAGTTCTGCAATGAGCGGACGGCGGTGTCGCGACCCGAACCGGGGCCCTTGACCTCGACGTCGACGCGGCGGATGCCGTGCTCCTGCGCGGCCTTGGCCGCGCGCTCCGCCGCGAGCTGGGCGGCGAAGGGGGTGCTCTTGCGTGAGCCCTTGAAACCGACGGCGCCGGAGGAGGCCCACGAGATGACGTTGCCCTCAGTGTCGGTGATCGAAACGATCGTGTTGTTGAACGAGCTCTTCACATGCGCGACGCCGACGGAGACGTTCTTGCGATCGCGCTTGCGGGGCCT
>JAURCL010000008.1 GCA_030828465.1 Acidimicrobiales bacterium
TGAACTCGGCGAGTTCAAAGACGGAGCGTTCCGGATCGCGATCAACGCTGGCGCGCCGATCCTGCCGCTCGCGGTCCACGGCACTCGGACCGCGCTGGTGAAACATGACTGGAGGTTCGGTCGGAGCACGGCCACCGTGCGGGTCCTCGATCCGATCCCGACCGACGGTCTCACGACAGCCGACGTCGACGATCTTCGCGAACGAGTACGAGCGATGATCGACGGCGCGCGACACGACCTCGCTGCCTCCGGGGCTTAGGCCAAGCCGTGTTCCAGACCCCGCTCAGGGCGCTTGCCACCCTTCGACCGAACGTCCCGGCCGTCGTCCTCGTCGCCTCCGCGGTGAGCACGGTCGTGTTCACCTCGACCCCCTTCCTCATCCCGGGTCTCGCCGATTCAGAGGGTGTTCCGGTTGGTCGGGTCGGGCTCATCTCGACGCTGCAACTCGGAGGTTTCGTGGTCTCGTCGTGGGGTGCCGGCCGGCTGTTCCGGCCACGCCGGAGGGTGATGGTGGTGGCGATCATCCTCGGGCTTCTCGCGAATGTCGCCTCGGGCCTCGTCGATTTCCCGGCGCTGTTGCCCCTTCGCTTCCTCGCCGGCATCTCACTCGGAACGATCGCGTGGATCTCCTGGTCCGAGGTGTTCGGCGACGACGATCGAACCGGTGACATCGCGGTGATCGGACCGGTGGTCGGGAGCATCGCGTCGCCGATCGTCGCCTCAGTCATCGATTTGTCGGGTCCGAGCCAGCTCTTCTTCCTGCTCGGCGCGCTCCACCTCGTGCCGCTGGCGTTCATCCGCACCGCGCAGTTCGCGGCTCCGCATCGGCCGCGTTCGGAACGGCACCGGCCGGCACCGGCTGCTCTGGTGCTGTTGCTCGCTCTCGGCCTGCTCACGCTCGGTGGAAACTCGGTGTTCGTGTTCGCGGGAGCGGTCGGCTCCGGCGATATTGGTTTCAGCCCGATCACAGTCGCCTTCGTGTTCTCGCTGAACTCGCTCGCGAGCATCCCGTCGGCTCGGCGCCGTGGACCGCATCGTCATGCCGGTTTCTGGACCGGGGTCACGGCCGCGATGGCGGTGCTGGTCGCCTCGATCCACCATCCGATCGTGTTCGTTCTCGCGCTCGTTGTGTGGGGCTACGCCTTCTGGATGGGCGTACCCGCGGCGTTCGCACTGTTGGCGCGCAACTCGCGGTATCCGGCGGAGCGCGCAGGTGACTCCCAGGCATATATGGCGCTCGGTCGGGTCATCGGCCCCTTGCTCGGCGGGGCGCTCTACGAGTTGCACCCGACGATGCTCGGCGTGGTCGGTGGAGGGGTGATGGCCCTCGCCGCCGCCACCTTCGCCGTCGTGGATCGCCGCACGCCGGCCTGAGGGAGCGCTCGGGCCGCCGGTCAGCTCCGGCGTTCCAAGACCCTGAGCGAGCCGACGGCATCGATCTCGGTGAAGTCACCGGAGTCGAGCGCCGGACGGTAGATGCGCTCATAGGGAGGCCGTCCACCGGCGGCCGGATCGGGATGCACGTCGTGGATCGCGAGCAGCCCACGAGGTGCCACGAGTGGAATCCACGTCTCGGCATCGACGCGCGCCTCTTCGTCGCCGTGACCGCCGTCGATGAAGATCATCGAGGCACCTGAGCGAAGCAGTCCACCAACGGTGGCAGAGCGGCCGACGATGACGGTGACGAACTCCTCCACTCCGGCCGACTCCAAGGTGTGCCGGAGGTGCGGAAGAGTGTCCATCCGACCAGTGCGGGGGTCAACCACCGAAGGGTCGTGGTGTTCCCACCCGGGCTGGATCTCCTCCGAACCCCGATGATGGTCAACGGTCACGACATGACCGCCAGCGACGCGGGCCGCGTCAGCGAGCCAGAGCGTCGACCGTCCGCAGTAGGAGCCGACCTCGATGATCGGCGTTCTGCCCACCCGGGTCAGCGCCTCGATTCCCCAGCGACGAAGCGCGACACCTTCAGAATCGGGCATGAATCCCCGGGTGGAGGTGATCACCGCGGTGAGTTGAGCGTCGATCGGAGGAGGCTCGCCGAGCATACGCCGAGCATACGGCGCTGTCCTGAATCGGGTCCGAGGTGACAACATGGCGTCGTGCAAGACGACGTGGATGCCCTAGTACGACTCCTCGACCTCGAACCGATCGAGGTGAACCTCTTCCGCGGTGTCTCTCCTGATGAGGACCGTCAACGAGTGTTCGGCGGGCAGGTCGCCGGTCAGGCGCTCGTCGCCTCGGCTCGCACCGTCGAGGAGCCGGGGCGCATGGTGCACTCCCTGCACGCCTACTTCCTCCGCCCGGGCGATCCGAAAGCGCCGATCCTCTACGAGGTTGACCGCATCAGGGACGGCCGCAGTTTCTCCACCCGACGGGTGGTCGCCATCCAGCACGGTCGGGCCATCTTCAACTTGCAGGCGAGTTTCCACGATCACGAAGCCGGTTTCGACTACCAGCCCCAACCACGCGATGATGTTCCCGAACCGGAGTCCCTTCCCGATTTCAAGACCCGGATGGAACCGCATCGAGAGCGACTCGGCCAATGGCTCGATCTTCCGCGGCCGATCGATACCCGCTACGTCAACGGCGATCCCATGTCGCGCTCAGGTCAGCGCTCGTCCTCGCAGTTGGTGTGGATGCGCGCCGATGGACGTCTTCCCGACGACCCGGTTCTCCACGCCTGCGTCGTCACCTACGCGAGTGACATGACCCTGCTCGACACGACCCTGCTCCCTCACGGTCGCTCCTATTTCGACGGTGTGCAGATGGCGAGTCTCGATCACGCGATGTGGTTCCATCGCCCGTTCCGCGCCGACGAGTGGATGCTCTACGAGCAGCGTGCGATCTCGAGTTCCTCCGCGCGGGGTCTCGCGGCGGGTTCCATCTACACCAAGGACGGCGAGCTGGCAGTGAACGTCTCACAGGAGGGACTCATCCGTCCGACTTCCTGAGCGTCTCGGCTCACGTCAGCGCCGGGCCCCCATGAACATCCCCTTGAGGTCGTCATAGTGCTCGATCACGTGTCCGGCTCCGAGGACGACCGCTTCGAGGGGGACCTTCGACATGCGGACGGGCACCTGGGTCTCGCGCTCGATTCTCGATGCGAGGCCTCGCAGCAGCCCGCCACCTCCAACGAGGTACATCCCGCGCACGAGGAAGTCTTGGGACAACTCGGGTGGCGCCTTCGAGAGGCATCGCGTGACCGAGGTGATGATCGATGACACGGGGTCCTCGATCGCCGCTCGGATCTCCTCGGGAGTGAGTTCGACGGTCTTTGGCAGCCCGGAGGTGAGATCGCGACCTCGCACCTCGGCGGGAACCTCGTCGTCGGTGGCGTCGGCCGATCCGATGGCCAACTTGATCTTCTCGGCGGTCTGGTCGCCGATGGCGATGCCGTGCTCGCGGCGGATGTGGCTTTGGATTGCGGAGTCGATGTCGAAGGAGCCGACCCGCACGGCTTCGAGGGCGACGATGCCGCCGAGGGAGATAACAGCGGTCTCGGTGGTGCCTCCACCGATGTCGATGACCATGTTGCCAACCGGTTCGTCGATCGGAAGGTCAGCGCCGATCGCGGCCGCCATGGGCTGCTCGATGAGGTTCGCATCGGCAGCGCCGGCCCGACGCGCGGCATCGGTCACGGCGCGGCGCTCGACTTCGGTGATGGCCGAGGGCACGCAGATGACGACCTTCGGGCGGGTGAAGCGACTCACCCCGACCCGTTGGAGCAGGAGTCGGATCATCCGCTCGGTGATCTCGAAGTCGGTGATCGCACCACCCCGAAGGGGTCGGACCGCGACGATGTAGCCGGGGGTTCGCCCGATCATCTGCCAGGCCTCGCGACCGGTGGCGAGCACCTCGCCGGTCTGGCGGTTGAGGGCGATGACGGTGGGCTCGTTGAGGACGATCCCGCGTCCTTTCATGTAGACGAGCGTGTTGGCCGTGCCGAGGTCGATCGCGAGGTCACGAGCCACGGTGACCGTCCTCATCGGATTCGTCGTCCCCCGGGAGCGATTGGTCGCCCTCGTCTCCATCGGGGTCGAGCTCGCGGATGCGCTCCGTCACACCGCGCCGGGCCTCGGGCGACAGCGCGTCGATCTGACGCTGGAAGGAGGCGACCGTGTCGCGTCGGCGGCGCAGGTTGATGCCGACCGCGATGACGAGGGTGCCGACGATGACGGCGACGATGATCCAGGACGCCATCGTCAGCTACCTCAGCGCTCCGCCGCAGCGACCGACGTCGGCGGGATCGGGGGGTTCGCGCGAGTAGCCCAGTCGGATCCGCCCGACCAGGTCTCGTGCTTCCAGATGGGGGCGCTCGCCTTGAGGGCATCGATGCCGAACCGAGCCGCTTCGAAGGCCTCGGGTCGGTGGGGGGCGGACACGACGACCACCACGGACGACTCACCGAGGGCGAGGGTTCCGACGCGGTGGAGCAGAACGACGCGACCGGCGGTCGGCCACCTCCGACGGAGCTCGGCGACGATCTCCGTGAACTTCTCGGTCACCTGCTCCTCGTAGGCCTCGTAGGTGAGCGAGGTGACGCCGTCACGGCCGTCGGCGTGGTCGCGGGTGGTTCCGGAGAAGAGCACTACGGCTCCACAGTCCGGGCGCACCGCCCAGTCGTAGGCCACTCCGATCGGCAGCGGAGACTCGGTCAACCCCAGCCACTCATCACCGGTAGTCGGAGCCCGCACACGAGCACTGTAGCCCTCGGCCCGGTCAGGCGATCAGCGACGGCGCGGGCGCAGGAGCCGAAGCAGGGAGAGGGTGAGCACGATCACGGTGACCACCCCGGCCCCGAGAGCGACCTCCTGACGGCGTTTCGGCGTGACCGACGACCACCAGGCTCCCTCGGTGCCCTCGACGAACACCTGCTCGTTGGTCACCGTCGGTTCCCACCCCAGCGCTCGGAGACGGTCGTTGGCCACCACCCAAAACGACCTGGTGTAGGCATCGAGACCCGGGGGGATCGGGCCCCGCTGGAGTCGCCAGGTCAACGAGGTGATCACCTCGACCGCCCGTTCGGAAAGCGGGAGGCGGAGTCGACCGCCCCCGAGGGCGCGCACCCGATCACCGGGCACCCAGCCGTCGGGGGCCACGTTGACGACGCCGTCGGCGCGCTCGATGGCGCAGCGGACGACCGCGCTGGCGAGATCGTCGATGTGTACGAACTGGGCCCCCGGGTCCTCGCGACCGAGCCGTCGTCCGTAGCCCGCGGCGAGGGCCCGCGCGAGGGCCGAGGTCCCGCCGAGGGGGCCATGCCCGCCGCTCATCACCACAGCGGGGCGGAGCACGCTCACCGACCGGTCGGTGCCGGCTCTCCGCCAGTCGTCGACGGCGAGTTCCACTCCGGCGAGCTGTCGAGCGAACACGAAGTCATGCTCGGGTCGGAGGATCGCCGTCTCAGTGAGAGGAACGGGATTGTTCCGATAGGCGCCGTAGACCAGGGCGGAGGAGACGAGCACGAGATGCGTCGGTGATCGTCGGACGAGCTCGTCGAGGAGCTCGTCTCCGAAACTGGTGACACTGGCCGAACGCGCGCCGATCCGGTCGTGATCGCCAACCTCGAGATCGACGACGACGTCCACCGGCCCATCGGCGGCGTCACCGTCAACGACCGACAGGTCGCGACGGTCCGCGAGCAGCCGGGTCACCCGTTCTCCGAGCGCCCCGTCATCGCCGCGAACGAGCACGGTGGTCACACGATCCGACATCCCGGGGGGACGCTAGCCCTCGACCCACGTAACATCGTCCCGATGGCTGACCCGCCCGAGCCGACACCAGATGATCCCTTCTCGGGCATGCCGTTGTTCGGCGACCTGTCGCGAATGCTGGCGAACCAGGGCCCGATCAACTGGGACGCCGCCCGTCAGTTCGCCGTGCTGAGCGCGACCGGCGGCACACCGGAGGTGAACGTCGACCCCTCCGCGCGCATGTCCTTCGAGGGGCTGACACCGATCGCCGCCATGCAGGTGAGCGACGTGACCGGGGTCGACTGCACCGGGGTACGGCCCGAGCTCGTCACCCCCGGGGCCTGGGCCGCCAACACCCTCGATGCCTACAAGCCGCTGTTCACCGACCTCGCCACCTCGCTCTCGGCGCCCCCTGGCGAGACCCCGACCGACCCGATGGGGCAGATGTTCGCTGGCCTCTCCAAGATGATGGGGCCGGCGATGCTCGGGATGGCGGTGGGCTCGATGGTCGGTGACCTCGCCAGCCGCGCCTTCGGCACGCGCGACCTGCCGATTCCCCGGGGCAACGACCGGGTCGAGCTGGTGCCGACGACGATTGACGCCTTCGCCGCCGACTGGTCGATCGGGCTCGAGCAGATGCGCCTGTGGGTGCTCACCCAGGAGCTCGCCGGTTGGGTTGTCGGCACCCGCACCGGTCTCCGCGAGCAACTGCTCACCCTGGTGCGACGCCATGTCGGTGGATTCCGTCCCGACCCGGAGGCCGTCACCGAGCGACTGAGTGGGCTCGACATGACCGCGGGCGACCCGATGGCCGCTCTCCAGGAGGCGCTCGGCGACCCCGAGGTCCTGCTCGGCGCCGTGCGCTCACCCGATCAACTCGAACTCGAACCCTGGCTCGATGCCGCAGTCGCGGCCGTCGTCGGCCTGACCGACTGGTTCGTCGACGCGGTCGCCGTCCGAGTGGTCGGCGGTGAGGCGCTCAGCATCTCCGAGGCGGTCCGTCGTCGACGCAGCGACACCGACCCGGCCGATGTGTTCATCCAGCGGCTCCTCGGCATCCGGGTCGACCACGACCAGGTGTCCATCGGCAAGAACTTCGTGCAGGGCGTGGTCGACCGAGCCGGTGAGGACGCGATCGGTCTGCTGCTCGCCCATGACGAGCCACTGCCGACACCCAATGAGATCGGCGCGCCGGGGCTCTGGCTCGCCCGGCTCACCGGCGAGTGACCCCCCGACGACCGTCTCAGTCGTACAAGTAGGCCACGGCGGCGACGCCCGCGACCGCTGCGAGGTAGACGAATCCGGCGGTTCCCGACACCGAGAGCAACACCGGCAGGGTGGCACCCACCACCCAACCGAACTGGAAACGGGTCTCGTAGCGAGCGAAGGTCTGCCCACGTCCGGTCTCGGGGCCATCTCGTTGCACGATGCTCTCGAAGGCGAGGCGACCGATCGCCGCGGAGAGGTTCACGGTGCCAGCGAGCACCACGCCAGCGAGTTCCCCTCCGATCATGATCGCGGCGAGTGCGGCGAGGGTGTCGAGCGTGAGGGCCGTCGCGAGCATGTTCCTCTCGGCGACGAAACGCCGCATGGTCTGGGCGATCGCATTGCCGAACATGGTGCCGAGCGATCCCGCGCCGACGGCCGCGCCAAGCCACCACGACTCGGCTCCGGTGCCGCGATACCAGAGGGCGAGGTGGAACAAGGTGAAGCCGGCTGCTGACCGGAGCACAAGCATCGCCACCCAGGCCGTTCGCAGGTCGCCTGACTCGATGTCGTCGTCTCGTCCGAGGGCGGCCGTCTCGTCGATGAGGCCGTGCGAGACGGGGAGGCTCATCGACCACCAGAACGCGAGGGCGAAGAGCACCGCGCCATAAGCGAGGGTCGGTCCTGACCCGAACAGGAGCTGCAGCCCGGCGGCGGGAACAACGGCGACCGCTCCGACGAGACCGGCGATCAGTCCGAGTTTGGAGTTGGCCTCGACCAGTTCGGTCTCGCTTCGCACCACCGAGGGGACGATCGCCGACTTCGACACCGCGTACGTCTTCTGGAGGACGAGCGCAACGAACACGAGTGGAAAGAGCCAGAGGTCGTCGGTGAACCAGATCATGGTCAACTGAATGACGAGTCGGGCGAGAGCCGTCATACGGATGACGAGACGCCGACCGCCGCGGACCCGGTCGATCAGCGGCCCGATCATGGGCGCGACGATCAGGAACGGCGTGAAGCTGACGAGCAGGAACCCGAGCAGGCGCGTTCGCGTACCGTCGAGGTCCACGTCGAAGAAGAAGGAGTCGGCGAGGGCGACCACCATCGCGGCCTCGCCGGCCATCATCGCGGCATGGGTGCGGGCGAGGTGCTGGAACCTCGATCCGCCGTCGTCACGCACGGCCGACGATGGTAGGCGGCGCGCCGCTCGGACGGGTGGTGGGCTCAGGCTGATTCGGTTCGTTTGGGGCGTTCGAACTTGTAGCCGAGGCCGCGGATGGTGATGATCCGCGTCGGGGCACTCGGATCGTCCTCGATCTTCGACCGGAGCCGTTTGATGTGCACGTCGAGGGTCTTGGTGTCACCGACGTAGTCGCTGCCCCACACACGATCGATGAGCATCTCCCTGGTGAGGACTCGACCGGCGTTCGTGAGGAGCAGGCGAAGCACATCAAACTCCTTGAGCGGCATCGGCACCACCTCCCCTCGAAGGGTCACCACATGTTCCTCAGGATCCAGCGCGACGTCGCCGACGACGATCGTGTCCGAGTTAGGCAAAGCGATCTCACCGGTGGAGTCGCGAGGCGATCGACGAAGCGCCGCGCGCATCCGAGCCACGAGTTCGCGAATCCGGTAGGGCTTCGTGACGTAGTCGTCGGCGCCGACCTCAAGGCCGACGACCGTGTCGATCTCGCTGCTCTTAGCCGTCACCATGATGATCGGCACATCGGACGTCTGCCGAAGGCGCCGGCACACATCGATACCGCTCATCTTCGGAAGCATCACGTCAAGCAGCACGATGTCGGGTTGGCATCGCTCGAACATCTCGAGCGCCTCGTGCCCATCGCGGGCCACCTCGACGGCGAAGCCCTCTCGGGAGAGCCCGAGCCGAACCGCTTCGATGAACGACTCCTCGTCCTCGACGAGCAGAACGGTCTGCTGGCTCATGTCGATGGGACCTCCTGCTCGCTTCGGTTGGCACTCTCAGTCGGGTCCGCCGGTTGCGGGTTCGGAATTCGGAGCACAAATGTGCTCCCCTCTCCCTCAACCGACGACACCTCGACGGATCCACCGTGGTTGGTCGCCACGTGGCGAACGATCGCCAGCCCGAGTCCCGTTCCACCGGTACCGCGGCTCCGCGCCTTGTCGACCCGGTAAAAGCGCTCAAAGATCCGTTCGATCTCGCGCTGGGGGATACCGACGCCCTCATCGGTGACCGTGAACGCAACGGCGCTCGCGTCACGTTCTACCGACAGGTCCACTCGACCTCCCGCCTCGGAGTACTTGACCGCGTTCTCCACCAGGTTGCCGATCGCCGAGGCGAGTTGCCGCGGTTCACCGACAACGGTGATCGGCGACATCGACTCGCTCATGCACACGTCCACCGATCGCTCACGCGCCGAGTGGCGCACCCGCTCGGCGGCGGCCTGCATCAGGCTGGCCGCATCGAGCGGAACTGCCTCGATCTCCGTCCCGAGTTCGATCTCGGTCAACTGCAGAAGGTCATCGATGGTGCGCGCCGCCCGTTCGGCCTCGAAGACCATCCGACCGACGAGGCGCTGGATCGTCTCTTGGTCATCCTCCCCGACCAGGGCGTCGGCGAGCACCGCCATCGCGCCGACCGGCGTCTTGAGCTCGTGGCTGATGTTTGCGACGAAGTCGGTTCTCATCGCATCCAGTCGACGTCGCTCGCTGATGTCGTCGGCGATGGCGACCGCTCCCCCTCCGGGCAGCGGGGAGGTGTGGACCACCACCACTTGCTTGGGCGGACCGAAGAACTCGAGGGTCTCGTCGGAGTCGATACCCGTGAGAGCTCGCTCAAGGTGGCGCTCAATGGCCTCCTCGATGAGATAACCGGAGTGGGAGTTACGCAATCGCTCCGCCGCGGAGTTACGCAGAACGATGCGGCCCGATGGATCGACTTGAACAATCGCGGTGCGGAGCTGGTCAACCAGTTCATCGATCCGCCCCGAGGTCGGTTCGGGGCTCGCCGACACTGGGACTCCTTCAACCGATGATCGCCGGCGACGAACCATCAGCCCACAGGCTCCGGCCCCGATAACCAGGCCGATAGCGACTGAGGTCAGGTCCACTGGGCTTCAGCTGTCGGAGGGAGTACCGGGCTGGCCGGAGTTGGAGCGCGACTCGTGCTCGGGCAACCAGCCCGTCGCGATGTAGCGCACCTTGTTGGCCAAGTTCACCGAGTGGTCTCCGAGCCGCTCGTAGAAGCGACCGACGAGCGCCAACTGCACGGCAACCTGCAGGTCGATGGTTCCTGCCGCGTGGCTCTCCAAGATCTGCTGAATGAATTGGCGATGCAGATCGTCAAGGAACGAGTCGATGTCAGGAAGCGCCGCCGCGCGAGCCGCGTCGACAGACGCATAGGCGTCAAGGGCCTGGCGATACTCGGCTTGGGCCTGATCGCTGAGCTTCTGAATGATGCCTCGCAACTTCGGATCGAGTTCGTGTCCGTAGATGCGACGAGCGGCTTTGCAAATGTTGCAGCAGAGATCCGCTGAGCGCTCCATCTCGGTCGAGATCTTGAGGGCCGTCGCGACTTGACGAAGGTCGCCGGCCACCGGGGCTTGAAGCGCGAGCAATGACAGGGCCCGCTCCTCGATCGAGGTCGCGCGCGCATCGACTTCGTCGTCGCCGAGGATCACGTATTCGGCACCCTCAAGGTCCTGTTCGAGAAGCACGGCGGTGACTCGAGGAATCAGATCGATAACCGTCGCGCCGAGGCGGACGATCGCGTCGCGGATCTCCTCCAAATCACCATGGAATCCCGCTCGGAGATCGTTCATCAGCCGAACCTCCCAGTGACGTAGTCCTGTGTGGCTTGTTCCGTGGGGTTGGAGAACATGCGCTTCGTGTCGTCGATCTCGATGAGTCGACCGGGCTTGCCAGTGCCGGCGATGTTGAAGAAGCCAGTGCGGTCGCTCACCCGAGCGGCTTGCTGCATGTTGTGAGTCACGATCACGATCGTGAAGTTCTCCTTGAGTTCGAGCATGAGCTGCTCGATCGCCAACGTGGAAATCGGGTCGAGAGCCGAGCACGGCTCATCCATCAGCAACACGTCCGGTTCAACGGCGGTCGCGCGCGCGATGCACAGCCGCTGCTGTTGTCCACCCGAGAGCCCAGAGCCGGGCTGGTCAAGGCGGTCCTTCACTTCCTCCCAGAGATTGGCTCCACGGAGCGACCTCTCAACAATCTCGTCGGTCTCGGCTCGCCGCAACTTCGCTGAGTTCAGGCGAATTCCCGCCACGACATTGTCGTAAATCGACATCGTCGGGAACGGATTGGGTCGTTGGAACACCATGCCGACGCGACGTCGAACCGCGACTGGGTCAACTCCCGAGCCGTAGAGATCCTCTCCATCGAGCCGGACGGAGCCTTCCACCCGGGCGCCGTCAATGACCTCGTGCATACGATTCAGCGAACGCAGGAAGGTCGACTTGCCGCAACCGGATGGGCCGATGAGGGCGGTGATCGACCTTGCCTCAATCTCCATGCTCACATCGGCGACCGCGAGGAAGTCGCCGTAGTAGATGTTGAGGTCGAACACCGAAATCCCGCGATTCGCTCCGCTCGTCGGGCGAGCGTCCCCGGGCAGCGTGGATTCGTCAGTCACGGAACTTCCTCTCATTGTGATCTCTCGATCAAGCATCATCGCAGACCTTTCGGTTTGAGCACGTTGGCGAGCACTCGCGCGAGCACGAAGAGCGCCGCCACGATCAGCACCAACATCAAGGCTGCGGCCCAAGCCCTCTCAACCCCGGCCTCAGTGGGGATTCCGGGCTGCACGTATTGGTAGTAGGTGAACACCGGAAGGCTGGTCATGCGACCGTCGAAGGGGTTCACGTTCGTTTCCTGCGCGAGTCCAGCGGCGATGAGAAGAGGAGCCGTTTCACCGATCACACGAGCGACCGCGAGCGTGATGCCGGTCAGAATTCCTGCGACCGCCGTCGGGATCACCACCTTCAAAATCGTGCGCCACTTCGGGACCCCGAGCGCGTAAGAGGCTTCGCGGAGCTCGTTCGGCACGAGGCGAAGCATCTCCTCAGCAGACCGGACGACTACCGGCGTCATGAGAACTGAGAGGGCAACGCCACCCGCGATGCCCGTTCGACTTCCGGGGCCGAAGATGATCACGAAAAGCGCATACGCGAACAGTCCCGCCACGATCGACGGGATGCCGGTCATGACGTCGACCATGGTGGTGATCGCCCGAGCCAGGCGGCCTCGCCCGTACTCGACCAGATAGACGGCGGTGAGCAACCCGAGAGGTATCGCAATGGCGGCGGCGAGACCGGTGATGATCAGCGTGCCCACCATCGCATGGAAGGCTCCGCCAGCGGCAAATCCCTCGCGCTGCGCGAGGAGATCCTCGGGGGTGAGTCGCATGGTGCCACCGAGGAACGTCCCGTCAAAGCGACTGACTCCCTCTCGAATCACCGTCCAGGTGACGGAGAGAAGGGGCAACATCACCAGTACGAACGCGACGGTGAGCGTCGCCCGCATCACTCGGTCGGTGGCTTGTCGTCGATCCTCGAGTACCCGGCTTCCCACGTAGGTCAGTGACACGTAGGACAGGGCTGCGACAATCAAGATCCAACCCCACTTTCCGTTTCCAAGCAGGTTCGGAATGCTGATGCCAAGCAACAGGGACACAGCGGCGATCGCCCCTTCGGCAGCGCGCGACATGCGGCGCGCATCGAGTCCCACAGTGGGAGCAGTCACGTCGTTCATCACCGAGGTCATCCGTCTGCCCCCGAGAATCCGGCATTCGCGACACGTCGTGCGAGGGCGTTCACGAGGAACGTGATGCCAAAGAGCACAAGACCGGTCGCGATGAGTCGGTTGACGTCGAGGCCGTACGCCTCAGGGAACTTGAGGGCGACATTTGAAGCGATGGTGTTCGAGTTCTGGTTGGTGAGAACGCTCCAGAAGTAGCCGTCGCTCGGCGAGAGGATGATCGCGACCGCCATGGTCTCTCCGAGGGCGCGGCCGAGACCGAGCATGCATCCGCTGATGACGCCCGAGCGGCCGTAGGGCAGCACGGCCTGACGGATCATCTCCCACTTAGTGGCCCCGAGAGCGAGCGAGGCCTCCTCGTGAAGACGTGGGGTCTGCAGGAAGACCTCACGCGAGATCGCCGTGATGACGGGAAGGATCATGACGGCAAGAACGATTCCGGCGGTGAGCATCGAGCGTCCGCTCGTCGAGATCGTTCCAGAGAAGAACGGCAAGAAATCGAGATTCTCATTCAGCCAGGGGTAGAGGTTGCCCGACAGGATCGGAGCAAGAACCGTGATCCCCCAGATGCCGAACACGACACTTGGGATGGCGGCGAGAAGGTCGACCAAATACCCGAGCGTCTGAGAAACGCGCTTTGGGGCGTAGTGGCTGATGAACAGCGCGACCGCCACTCCAAGAGGCGCGGCGATCAGGAGCGCAAGAAACGACGCGTAGACCGTGCCGAAGACAAGCGGTCCGACGTATTGCAGGAAGTTGTCACTTCCGGACATCTCCTCGGTGTCGCCGAAAATCCCTGCGCGCCCTTCCACGACGAGGAATGCCGCTACCCCGGCGAGGATGATCAGAATGTTGATGCCGGCCGCCCTTGAGAGACCGGAGAACACGCGATCGCCGAGGCGTCCGCGCGATGCCGTCTGGGCAGTGACCGAGGCGCTTTGGGGGCTGAGAAGTGTCACGTGTTGGTTAATCCACGAATTGAGCAGTTCGGTATCGAATCGATTCGGTTGTGGGGGTGGGGCGCCTCTGGCGCCCCACCCCAATCCGAGCTTGAGGTTAGTTAGGTCAGCCCGCGACGGTGATCACGGCGATGGACTTCTGGATCTCGGCTTGGACCTCATCGGAGATCGGAGCCGAACCAGCCGAAGCGGCTGAAGCACGCTGACCGGCGTCGGAGCTGACGTAGGTCATGAACGCCTTCACCAGATCCACGGTCTCCTGATCGGCGTACTCGAGACACACGATGTGATACGAGACCAACGCGATCGGGTACGTATCCGCCGAATCCGGCGTCCGGTTCACCTCGATAGCGAAGTCGAACTCGTTACGACCACCGGTACGCACCGACGAGTCAACGATCCGACCAGCAGCCTCAGGCGAGAACTCGACGAACGAACCAGCGACACCGACCGCGGCAGCGGGCAGATCACCGATCTGAGAAGCATCGGCGTAACCGATCGACCCTTCACCAGCGTTCACCGCAGCAACAACACCAGAGGTCTGAGGAGCACCCTCACCACCACCAGGGCCATCGGCGTCCCACGCCTCGATCGCACCATAGG
This sequence comes from Acidimicrobiales bacterium, assembly GCA_030828465.1. Lineage (GTDB taxonomy): Bacteria > Actinomycetota > Acidimicrobiia > Acidimicrobiales > Ilumatobacteraceae > Casp-actino5. Next base: position 14,222 of record JAURCL010000008.1, read on the forward strand.
TCCACACATCAGGCGCAGCCTGAGACATGTAGTCCGTGAAGTTCTCCGTCGTGCCCGACTCATCGGCGCGGTGCACCGGGTTGATCGCGAGATCCGGCAGATCCACACCCGGGTTCTCCGCGGCGATCGCCGCATCCGACCAGTTCGTGATCTGGTTCGCGAAGATCCCCGCGATCACCTCAGGCGACAACTGCAACGTGGTGCCCGCCAGCGACGGCAGGTTGTACGGAATCGCGATCGGCGAGATGTAGTGAGGAAGGTTGATCGCACCGAGATCACCGGCGCACACCTCCTTCGACGACTCCCACTCCTCATCCTTCAACGCAGCATCCGAACCAGCGAAGTCCGAACCACCACCAAGGAACTGCTTCCGGCCACCACCAGAACCAATCGGGTCATACTCAACCGTCGCGTTCGGGTAGGCAGCTTGAAAGCCGGCCTGCCAACCCAACATCGCCGCAGCCTGCGACGACGCACCAGCACCAATCAACGTGCCGGTGACTTCGTCAGGCGCCGGGGCGGGCTCCGCTGCTGGCTCGTCGGCAGCTGCAGATTCGTCGGCAGCTGCAGGCTCGTCGGCAGGCACGTCCTCCGCCTCATCGCCACCGCCGCAGGCGGCGATCACGAGCGAGGCGGCCGCTGCGAATGCGACGAATCGCTTGGAATGGAATCTCACGCTGTTGTCTCCAATCAGAAGTCGTTCACGGGGGTACACGCCGTGGGCTTCTCCCACGGACGGCCGCAACCTAAGAGACCCCGGTTAACCGACCCTCGGCGGTGGGTGAACAGCAGGTGAACGAATGGGGCACCCGCGGCGAACTGATGCTCGGGCCCGCGGAATCAGCGGCGAACGGCTTGCTGGCGCTCGTACGTCCAGCGATACATGAGCTCTTGGGCATCGGGAGCGAACTCGTCGCGCGGACCGCGGCGACGCCAACGATCGTCGGGTCCCTGCTCCCAGCGCACCACCTCATCGGAGAGATCGAAGTCGAGCACACGGTCCAGCCACTCTCGGTGCTTCGGGTGCTGGATCGGCACCAGCACCTCGACTCGGCGCTCGAGGTTGCGCGGCATCAGGTCAGCCGAGCCGATCAGATAGAGCGGGCCACCATCGTCGGCGCCGTGAGCGAACCGGTAGATCCGGCTGTGCTCGAGGTAGCGCCCGAGGATGCTCCGCACGCTGATGTTGTCCGACAGTCCGGGTACCCCGGCGCGGATGCACGAGATCCCACGCACCACCATCTCGACGGGCACCCCGGCGTCGCTCGCTCGGTAGAGCGCGTCGATCATCACCGGATCAGCGATCGAGTTGCACTTCATGCGGATCGAACCCTCAGCCCCGAACTCCATCTCGCGCTCGACCAGGTCGATGAGTTGCGACCGCAGACCTCGCGGGGCGACCAACAGGGTGCGATAGTCGTCGGAGCGGCTGAAGCCGGTCAGGTGGTTGAAGAGATGCACGACGTCGGCGCCGATCGCCGGGTCACTGGTGATGTATCCGAGATCCTCATAGAGCCGCGCCGTGCGACCGTTGTAGTTGCCGGTGCCGATGTGGCAGTAGTGCCGAAGGCGCTCGCCGTCGTCGCGCACGACGAGCACCACTTTGGAGTGGGTCTTCAACCCGACCATGCCGTAGACGACGTGCACTCCGGCCCGCTCGAGCCGGCGAGCCCACTGGATGTTCGTCGCCTCATCGAACCGCGCCTTCAACTCCACGAGCACCGCCACCTGCACGCCACGCTCAGCGGCGCGGATCAGGCTGCGCAGGATCGGGCTGTCGGCGCCCGAGCGATAGAGCGTCATCTTGATGGTCTGCACATGCGGGTCGTCGGCTGCCTGGGCGATGAACGCCTCAACACTGCTCGAGAAGCTCTCGTAGGGGTGGTGGACGAGAAGCGCGCGGTCATCGACCACATCGAAGAGGCTGCGGTCGGCCTCCTCAGCCGCGAGGATTCGGCCAGCCGTGGTGGGCACCCAGGGCCGATCCCTGAGGTCGGGACGGTCAAGCCCGTGCAGTTGGAACAGACACGACAGGTCGAGCAGCGTCGAATGCTCGGTGACATTGCGCCCGTCGATGCCGAGTTCACGCACCAACAGACCGAGCATCTCGGGGCTGACGCTCCGGTGCACCTCGAGGCGGACCGGCCGGTTGAACCGCTGTTTCCGCAGTTCGAGCTCGACCGCCTCAAGCAGGTCGTCGGCCTCATCCTCCTCGAGCGCGAGATCGGCATTGCGCGTCACCCGGAACGTCGCCCACTCCTCCACCACCATGCCGACGAACAAGGTGTCGAGATGAGCGGCGATCACCTCCTCGGCGGGCACAAACCGGCCGTCACCGAGTGGAACGAACCGCGGGAAGATCTTCGGGATCTTCAGTCTCACGAAGCGGCGCTCGGCCGTCGACGGATCGGCGACCGTCACCGCGATCGACAGCGCGAGGTTCGAGATGTACGGGAACGGGTGCCCAGGGTCAACGGCAAGGGGAGTGAGCACCGGAAAGATGCGGTCCTCGTAGAAGGCGCGGGCCGCGAGCCGGTCGCCGAGGTCGAGATCGCTCCACCTCACGATCGAGATGCCGACCTCGCTGAGCGCCGGCAGGAGATCGTCGACGAGTAGCGACTCCTGACGACGCACGAACGCGGCGACCCGCGTGCCGATCTCGGCGAGTTGTTGGGCTGGCGTCAAGCCTTCTGGAGTCTCATCCTCGACTCCTGCGGCGATCTGATCCTTGAGGGCGGCGACGCGAACCTGGAAGAACTCGTCGAGGTTCGATGAGGCGATCGCGATGAACTTGAGCCGTTCGAGCAGCGGGATGCCCGGCTCGTCAGCGAGGTCAAGGACCCGCTCGTTGAAGTCGAGCCAACTGATCTCGCGGTTGAGATATCGCGGGCTCGGCGCGAGGGAAGTGTCCGGCTGCGCGCCGACCGACGGGTCGTGGAGCGTCATGAGCGTGTGATCCTCGGTCCGTCGACGACGGCCGGCGTCACTCCTCGAATTCGGGGTCGGGACGGCCGAGGTCCCATTCGAGGGAGATGAGCTCACGCTCAGCGTCGCGGTTGATCCGCTCGCGATTACGTCGGAACTGCGGGTCGGCCTCGGTCAACAGAACGAGCCGGGCTAGCGCGCGCGCCCTGAAGACGTCCATGAGCTTGGTGTCGCCCCAATCGGCATTGATCTCCCAGTGAGGGGACACCGGGCCGATGTAGGTGATGCGGGCATGGCCTCGCGGCGGGGCGTCGACTGCGAAATCGGTCATAGACAGCGACGTTACCGGCGTCAGTCGGTCCTGTGAACCCGCGCTGGGTGAACAGTCGGTGCCGATCGGACGAGCAGGAGCGTCGCTGTCGTCATGAAAACGTAAGAATTTCGTGAGATTCAGCCCACAAGAACGGAAAATCCGTGCCTGAATGTGTCGTTTGTGTTACATTCATGGCGCACCCGGATCCGGCTTCGCCGGAAACCACCACTGGAGGACAGATGACCACCACCAGAACACTGCTCACCGCGGTTCCGAGCACCGATCAGGAATCGGTCACCGCCTGGATGCAGGCAGGGAACTGCCGGCGATACGAGACCGAGATCTTCTTCCCGAGCGACGGCGCCGGAGTCGACCGAGCCCGCGCGATCTGCTCGCGATGCCCCATCGTCGACCGATGCCTCGACTACGCCCTCGAGAACCGCATCGAGCACGGGGTGTGGGGAGGATGCAGCGAGCGGGAGCGCCGCCGCATCCTGCGCCGACGCAACCTCGCGCCAGCCGTCTGAACGATCAGTTCTTCGAGGAGTCGTCGGCCGCGTCGGCCTCAGCAGCACCCTCAGCGAGACCCTTCTTCAGCTCACTCTGGGCCTTGCCCAAGTTGCGAGCGACCTTCGGGAGCTGCGAGCCGCCAAACACGACGAGCACGATCACGAGGACGATGATCCATTCCGCACCACTGGGCATGCCATCACACTACCCGCAGCCCGCTGCCGACATCGCGCAGTGGGGTCAGGCTCCCATGACGGCGCGCACCGCCTGCGCCCGCTGACGCCGGATTCGGCGCCGCTCACGCTCGGAGAGGCCGCCCCAGATGCCGAACTTCTCGCCGTTGCGGAGCGCGAACTCGAGGCAGTCATCGCGAACGACGCAACCACGGCACACCTCCTTGGCCTCCCGGGTGGACGCGCCACGCTCCGGGAAGAAGAGGTCGGGGTCGACTCCCAGGCAGTTCGCGTCGTCCTGCCAGTTCTCAGTCGGTTCGACCGAGTCGCTCATGTTCGCTCCGTGTCCGCCGCTGGCCGCCAGCCCCGTCGGGGCAGGTCGAAACCACGGCTGTAATTACAACGGTGTCATTGTTCCATAGCACAGGGTTTCCGTGCAAGGGCGTATTTCTCAGCGCCCCAAGCAGGCACGATCCGAGAGGTCAACCAATGCGCCGCGTGGAGGTTCGCCGACGACGTCCCTCGACGAAATCGTCGAGCACGAAATCACCCAGACGATCGTTCGTCGTATAGAACGCTCGCCCCCGGTTGATCGCTGACATCCGATCCACGAACGCGGTCAGTGCTGACGTCGCGTCGAGCACGAAGGTGTTGATGGTGATGCCCGCCCGAGTGCAACGCGCCACCTCGGCGAGCGTCTCCCCCACCGTCTCCGCCGTCGGCGGATAGTCAAACACGATGCGACCGTCCGAGCGCTCGTGGGCGGTCGGCTCGCCGTCGGTGATCATCACCACCTGACGCATCCCGTGCTCCTTCGACAGCATGCGCCTCGCGATGCGCAGGCCGAGTTGCATATTTGTGCCGTATTCGTAGTCCCACGACACCTCGGGCAACTCCGTGGCAGTCAGCTCTCTCGCCCCCGACGCGAAACCGACCAAACCGAGGAAATCGCGCGGGTACCTCGACCGGATCAACGTGTGCAACGCCAAGGCGGTCTTCTTCGCGGGAAGAAAGTTGCCGCGCATCGGCATCGACATCGACAGATCCACCATCACCACCGTCGCCGCGCGGCTCAGGTGCTCACTGCGGACCACCTCAAAATCCTCTGCCTCCAGCCCCACCGGGGTACCCGGACCCGACCGCGAAATCGCGTTCCGGATCGTCCGATGCAAGTCAAGATCGAAGGGATCACCGAACTCATGAGGCTTCGTCTCGTGGCTGGCCTCCGAGCCGCGACCGAGCACCGGAACCGGATGGCCACCTAACCGCTCCCGCCGCATCGACGCGAAGATCTCACGAAGCGCACCCTGGCCGATCGCCCGTAGCCCGCGCGGCGTCAGCTGGAGCCGTCCCTCCCGACGTTCGGCCAGACCGGCGTCCTCCAGGATCTGCGACAGCCGGGCCATCTCCGAGAGCGACCGCGCGGCGTCCTCGCCGAGCAGCTCGGCCACCCGCTCCGGATCGAGCTCCGAGAGCGCTCCCGGTCCGCGAGCCCCCGACAGAATCTGCTCGATCAGGTCGAGATCCCCGAGATCCGCCGCCGCCCGAAGCTCCGACTCGCGCCCCGATGACCCGTCGCCGGAGAACGGATACGAGGCGTCCCAATTGAGATCACCGAACTGCCGCCGCAGGCTCTCCGAGAGCGCGCCCATCTGACGAGCGAGTTCCCCGTCCCCGGCGAACCGCTCCGCCAACTCGGCCATCTGCGCCCGCTGCTCCGGAGTCATCGAGTTCATCAAGGCCTGCGCAGCCGCCATACGACGCGCCATCGACTCGAGGAGCTCATCAAGTGACTTCGGGTCGTCGGGGAACATGTCGCCGAACCGCTCCATGAACTCCTCGAACCGTGGATCCTCGCCTGCATCGCGGCGGGCCACCATCTCGTTGAGTTCGCCGAGCATCTCCCGGACGCGGGCGACGTCTTCCGGGGTCGTCGCCCTCATCCCCTCGGCAAGCCGATCAACCGCCTCTTGCACCGTCTCGGCGCGGATGCGCTCCACCAGATCCTCAAGGCGCCTCGCCGCCTCGCCCGATTCGAAGTCGTGCGACTGCAACGAGCCGATCCGGTCAGGCAACGCATCGGGCAACAACTCGAGTGAGGCATGACGCCTCGCCGCTGCCTCGCGACCGGCGGCCATACGACGCTCATCACCAGAGCGCTCGGCCTCCGACGCGGCCCGATCGATAGCGTGCCGCTCCTCGTCGATGATGTCCTCAAGCTCGCGTGACCAGGCCGCGAGGCGACCATCGGGATCAGCGTCAGCTAGGCGACGGGCTCGCTCCTCCCGAAGCCGCTCCAAGACCTCCGACAACCCCTCGAGACGACCTCGTTCGCCGAGATCCAACCCCTCCCGCATGAGCTGCCGGAGCGCGGCCTCGAGATCGCCGTGATGCATGAGATCGTCGCTCAGACCGTCGAGCAGGGATTCCGCATCGAGATCGATCCCGCGCTGGGTGCCGTCCCACCGCGAGTAGGCGAACCGGCTCCCCATGTCGCCACCGTAGTTCCGCCACCCGCCGCCAGGGCCGGCCGAGCCGGCATCTGCCCCGATGTCCCCGCCGCCGGCTTCACGCCTAGTCTGAGCAGGTGCGCGTCCCACGAACCTTCGTGTTCCTCGATCTCTCAGGGTTCACGAACTACACCGCCGCGTACGGCGATGACGCCGCTGGCCGCATCCTCAGCACCTTCCGCACCCTCGTGCGCGAAGTTGCCTCCGAGCGTGGTGTCCGAATCGCCAAGTGGCTCGGCGACGGCTGCATGATCGTCAGCGTCGATCAGGCCGGCGCCATCGAGTTCACCATGGACCTCGAACGACGCGCCGCGAGGGTGTGCGCCCCGCTCACCCTGCGCGCCGGGCTCGCGACCGGTCACGCCCTGCTCTTCGAGGGCGACGACTACATCGGCTCCGCCGTCAACATGGCCTCACGCCTCTGCGACCACGCCACCAACTTCGACGTGCTCATGCCGACCATGCACCTCGAACGTCTCCCCGAGGGCGTCGAAGCCGAGCAGTACGGAGAGGTCGAACTGCCGGGATTCCCCGGCGCGGTCGACGTGGTTCGGCTGTCGGGCACCCCGACGCGCACCGACCGCAACGACACCGGGGAACTCTGGACCCGGACCCCCTTCGGCTGACGGCGCGCCCGGATCAAGAACGCGAACGGTACGTCGCGCCCGAGGACGCCTCGTCTTTGTTGAGCCGCCGCGAGAGATGCAGCCCCTCCAAAACGAACTCGACTGCCGACGCGAGCGCGGCGGCTGAGGCATCCGGACCCGCGAGCGGCGCGACCGCTGCGCTGAGCCCCGGCACTTCGGTGGCCAGCGCCGCCAACTCCGCGCTCGGCAACCCCTCGCCGGTATGCGCCACGAGGCCCTCCTCGAACGCCTCCACCACCGGAGTGGTGAGCGACGGATCGACGAGATCGCGGAACGCGGAGAGCACCGCCTGACGCAGCAGGTTCTCGAACACCGCCCCCTCCCGGCCGTCCTCGAGGGCCTCGATCTCGATCTTGCCGATCGAGGTGGCCGCGAGAGCATCGAGGTCGTCGATGCGCGCCACGGCCTCGGACTCTCCACTGCGCAACGCGCGACGCAGCGCGTTCGCCGCGAGCGCCTCATAGTTGGCGACACTCAACCGCACACTCACACCGCTCCGCTGATTCACCTGACTACTCGAACGAGCCAGATGGCTGAACTCGGCAACTACCCGCATCAGGTGCTCGGGGACCTCCACCGAGACACCGGAGTCACCCACCACGGGGGGCGTCGCCTCGGCGAGCATGATTCGCTGCTCAAGCTCGACGGTCAGGGGGTAGTGAGTGCGAATCTGGCTCCCGAACCGATCCTTCAGCGGGGTGATGATCCGACCACGGCTCGTGTAGTCATCCGGATTCGCCGAGGCGATCAACATGACATCGAGCGGGAGCCGCACCCGATGCCCCCTGATCTGGACATCGCGCTCCTCGAGCACGTTCAGGAGCCCCACCTGGATCCGCTCCGCCAGGTCGGGGAGTTCGTTGATCGCGAAGATGCCGCGATTCGTCCTCGGCACCAACCCGTAATGCAGGGTCAACTCGTCGGAGAGATAGCGACCCTCGGCCACCTTGATCGGATCGACCTCACCGATCAAATCGGCGATGGACGTGTCTGGGGTGGCGAGCTTCTCGCCGAACCGGTCATCCCGATGCACCCAAGCGATCGGCGTCTCATCACCCAACTCATCGGTCAGGTTCCGCGCGTACCTCGACACCGGCTGATACGGGTCGTCATTGATCTCGCTGCCAGCGACGATCGGCAAGAACTCGTCGAGCAGCCCGGTGAGCGATCGGATCATCCGGGTCTTGGCCTGCCCGCGCTCGCCGAGCAAGATCACGTCATGCCCGGCGAGGAGGGCGTTCTCCAGCTGCGGCATCACCGTGTCCTCGTAGCCGAGGACGCCCTCGAACAGCGGCTCGCCGGCAGCCACACGCGCGACAGCGTTGGCGCGGATCTCCGATTTCACCGAGCGCGACACCCATCCCGAGGCGCGCAACTCACCGAGGGTCGAGATCGTTGGGGGCATGCGGCGAACCTATACGGCACCGCCCGCCCGCGGCCGATCGAGCCGACCTCCGTCGGTACGCTCGCGCCGTGGAGCTCGATGGTCCGTGGCGGGTCGCCCCCGTCGACGACCGCATCCGACGCCTCGCGATCGGTCCCGACATCGACGACAGCGCGTGGGCGACCATCGACGTGCCCGGCCGTATCGAGCCCGGTCTCGGTCGCCCGGTCATGCTCCGCCGATCGATGACGCTCAGCCCGCGCGAGGGGGACCGACGACGCTGGGTCGTCCTCGAGCAACTGTCGGGCCGCGCCGACCTCTGGCTCGACGGCGCCTACCTCGGTGACCCGGTCGCACGCCTTGCGCCTCACGCCCTCGAGATCACGCGACTCTCCGACCTCGGGAGTGAGCACACCCTCGCCGTCGAACTCAACGACAACACCAACGCCGGATCAATCTCCGGTCACCGTCACAACTGGCCGCTCACCGCCGGGCTGACCGGACCCGTGCGCATCGTCGACACGGGCCCGGTTCGCATTGATCGACTCCGTGTGCTGTGCCGCGATGCCGACGACTCCCGCGCGCACCTCCTGTTCCGGCTCGCCCTGGACAGCGACCGAGGTCGCCAGGCCGAGGTGATCACCACCGTGGACGGCGAAGAGGTCGACCGGTCGACTCGCACCCTCGCCCAAGGGATCAACCGCGTCGGTTGGGGACTCGACCTGCCCGAACCCCGACTCTGGTGGCCCCAAACCCTCGGCGACCAGCCGCTCGTCGACATCGACGTACAGGTTCGAGTCGACGGAGAACGGAGCGATTCATCGCTCCGCCGGGTCGGGCTGCGCCACATCGCTTGGGACGGCCCCATCTGCTCTGTGAACGGCGAACGGCTCTTCATCAAGGGGGCCAACCTCCTCCCTGTCGATGCCCGTGCCGACAACGCCGCCGACCCGATCGAACGGTCAGAGCATTTTGTTCGACGCGCCCTCGACATTGGCCTTGAGGCACTCAGAGTGCACAACCACGTCGGTCACCCCTCCCTCTACGCCGAGGCCGATCGCTCAGGGCTCCTGATCCTCCAGGACATCCCGCTGCCCGATGCCCCGCTCCGCCACGCTCGAAGCGCGGTGACCGCGAGGGTTCGCGACCTCGTCGACTCGCTCGGGCACCACCCGAGCATCGCCAGCTGGACACCACATCAGGTGATCGACGGCGAGCGCTGGCGCTCCCGACCAACCGCGGACAACGTCATTGAGGCGCGGCTTAGGCACGTCACCAGGAGCCGAACACCGTCACCACAACGGGCACTTCTCGACCTCTGGGCTGGCCGATCCCTCGAACACCTCGACTCGACGCGCTCTGGAGCGCGCCTACCCCGTGTTCTCGCGAGCCTCCCTCTGCTCGACCGCGCCGGCAGCCACCTCTACCTCGGGTGGAACGAGGGTGAGGCCAGCGACCTTCCTCGCCTCACTCGACGCCTCCCAGCCGTCGCGCGATTCGTGGGCGAGTTCGGCTTCCCCGCGATCAACCGGTCGACCGCCGAGCAACTGCGGAGCGATATCGACGACGCTCGCTCCTCGCTCGGCTTCGATCCCGACACACTCCTCGAGCGTGTGCCGCCGGCGCAGCACCGAGACCTCGACGCCTGGGTGTCAGCGGTCGGCACGCAACAGGCCGACGTGGTCCGCCACACCGTCGAGCACCTCCGCCGCCTCCGCTACCGACCGTGTGGAGGCTTCACCGTGTTCTGCCTTAACGACCCGACCCCCGGCTGGGGTTGGGGCCTGATCGACTCCGACGGAACCGAACGCCCAGGATTGGCCGCCCTCGCTGATGCCTGCCGGCCGGTGACCGTGATCGTCGACCGACTCGGCGCGGAGATCGCCGCCGGAAGTTCGCAGACGCTCGCCGTCCATGTGGTGAGCGACCTGCGCTACGACATCGGCGAGGCCATTGTTGATATCGAGATCACCGGTCCCGGCCTCCAACTGACCCGCCGATTCTCGGGCGCCGTCGACGCGGACTCCTGCTCGGCGGTCGGCACGGTCACCTTCAGAGCGCCCGAAGAATGGGGGGTTGTCGACGTGACGGCCACCATCAGCGCCGACGGGATGACCGCCGAGCACCATCAAACGGTGGCGATCCAACTCCCCCTCTAGTGGAGCGGCGCGCCGCCCGCGCGGGTCAGACCCGAGAGAGCGACTTGCGGTTGATCGTCTTCGCCTTGCGGTAGTCGGCGTTCATCAGAGCGATCACATCGATCGAGATCTCCTTCGGGCACGCCGCCTCGCACTCACCGTGGTTGGTGCAGGACCCGAAACGATCGTCCATGGTCTCAACCATGTTCTCCACCCGCTGGTAGCGCTCGGCCTGACCCTGAGGGAGCAGATTCAGATGGGTGACCTTCGCACCGGTGAACAGGTTCGCCGCGCCGTTCGGACATGCCGCGACACACGCTCCGCAACCGATGCACTGAGCGGCGTCCATCGCGGCGTCGGAGACGGGCTTCGGGATCGGCGTGAGATTCGCGTCGGGGGCACCACCGGTGGCCGCCGTGATGAACCCGCCCGACTCGACGATGCGGTCGAAGGCCGACCGGTCGACCATGAGGTCGCGAACGATCGGGAAGGCGCTCGCCCGCCAGGGCTCGATCACGATCGTGTCACCGGAGGAGAACTTGCGCATGTGCAACTGGCAGGTGGCGGTCGCCCGCTCGGGGCCATGAGCCTGGCCATTGATCATGAGCGAGCACGTCCCGCAGATCCCCTCACGGCAGTCGTGATCGAACACGACGGCGTCCTCGCCGCTCTCGACGAGCCGCTCGTTGAGGATGTCGAGCATCTCGAGGAACGATGCCTCGTCGGTGATCTCATCGATGACGTGGGTGTCGAAACGCCCGGCATCGTTCGGACCCGACTGCCGCCAGATCTTCAGCGTGAGGTTCTTCAGGGTGCCGCTCACTTGTAACTCCTCGTCTGGAAACCGACCTCCTCGTAGGCGAGGGGCTCCTTGTGCAGGGTGGGCTGTGTCGCATCGCCGGTCCACTCCCAAGCCGACACGTGCGCGAAGTTCTCGTCGTCGCGGAGCGCCTCGCCGTCATCGGTCTGATGCTCGGCCCGGAAGTGTCCACCACAGGACTCCTCCCGCTCGAGGGCGTCGCGGCACATGAGCATGCCGAGCTCGAAGAAGTCCTCGACTCGACCGGCCTTCTCGAGGGTCTGGTTGAGCCCGTCCTCGCCACCGGTGACGCGAAGGTCCTTCGAGAACTCCTCGTACAGGGCGGGGATCTCCGAGAGCGCCTTGTCGAGGCCGGCCTCGGTGCGCTCCATGCCGCAGTAGTCCCAAATGATCTTTCCGAGCTCGCGATGGAAGTAGTCAGGCGACCGGGTTCCACCGATCGACGCGAGACGGTGGTAGCGGTCGCGGGCCTCGGCCTCTACCCGGGCGAACTCGGGATGGCTCGTGTCGGGGATCGACTTGTTGAGCCACTGCGACAGATAGTTCGAAATCGTGTAGGGAAGCACGAAATACCCGTCCGCGAGACCCTGCATGAGCGCCGAGGCGCCCAAGCGGTTCGCACCGTGGTCGGAGAAGTTCGCCTCACCCGCGGCGTAGAGGCCAGGGATGGTGGTCATGAGCTCGTAGTCGACCCAGAGTCCACCCATCGTGTAGTGCGATGCCGGGTAGATGCGCATGGGCGTGTCGTAGGGGTTCTCTCCGGTGATCCGCTCATACATGTCGAAGAGGTTCCCGTAGCGCTCCGCAACCACGTTGCGACCGAGACGGCCGATGGCGTCGGCGAAGTCGAGGTAGACCCCGTTCTGTTTCGGGCCGACACCCTGACCGGAATCGATCGCTCGCTTCGCGGCGCGTGAGGAGATGTCGCGAGGCGCGAGGTTGCCGAAACTCGGGTAGAGCCGCTCGAGGTAGTAGTCGCGGTCGCTCTCCGGGATGTCCTGCGGGGAGCGGGTGTCACCCGCCATCTTCGGCACCCACACACGACCGTCGTTGCGGAGCGACTCCGACATGAGCGTCAACTTCGACTGGAAGTCATCGCTCTGGGGAATGCAGGTGGGATGGATCTGCGTGTAGCAGGGGTTCGCAAACAGCGCGCCGCGCCGATGCGCGCGCCACGCCGCGGTCACGTTGCAGGCCATCGCGTTCGTCGAGAGGAAGAAGACGTTGCCGTAACCGCCGGTGGCGAGCACCACGGCGTGAGCGGAGTGCGAGGAGACCTCACCGGTCATCAAGTCGCGCACCACGATGCCGGCGCAGCGACCGTCGATGTTGACGACATCAACCAACTCGGTGCGGTTGAACAGACGGACGTTGCCGATGCCGATCTGACGCGCGAGCTGCTGGTAGGCGCCGAGCAGCAACTGCTGACCGGTCTGGCCGCGGGCGTAGAAGGTGCGGCTGACCTGCGCTCCACCGAAGGAGCGGTTGTCGAGCATGCCGCCGTACTCGCGCGCGAAGGGCACCCCTTGGGCGACCATCTGGTCGATGATGTTGACCGAGACCTGAGCGAGACGGTGGACGTTGGACTCACGCGAGCGGAAGTCGCCGCCCTTGATGGTGTCGTAGAAGAGGCGGTGCACCGAGTCACCGTCACCGCGGTAGTTCTTCGCGGCGTTGATGCCACCCTGGGCGGCGATCGAGTGGGCGCGGCGCGGTGAGTCGTGGAACGTGAAGGCGTCGACCTGGTAGCCGAGCTCGGCGAGGGTGGCGGCCGCCGAGGCGCCCGCCAAGCCGGTGCCGACCACGATCACTTTGAACTTCCGCTTGTTCGCGGGGTTCACCAGCTTCTCGTTGGCCTTGAAGTTGTCCCACTTGTCGGCGAGCGGACCCTCCGGGGTCTTCGAATCGAGGGTGGGGCGGTCGAGGGTCATGCTCATGTCATGTTCCTTCCGGTCACGTGTGCGCGTTTTGTCGTTGTGTGCTGTTCTGGGCGTTCGTCTCTCGGGGCTGGGTCACACCGCGGGATGTTGGATCACGCCAGCGAGCACCATGATCGGGAACGACACGTTCCCGACGACGACCGCAGTCGCGATCGCAGTCGCGATCGAACGTCGCCAGCGGTTGAACCGGGGGTTGTTCCATCCCATCGACTGGAACAGGCTCCACACCCCGTGAAACAGGTGGATGCCAAGCGCGATGTTGGCAGCGATGTACAGCACCGCGACGGGCAGCCTGCTCAGGCTCGCATCGAGGTTCCGGTAGACCGCCCCGTACTCGAAGTCGGGGTTCAACCAACCCCAGGTGAGATCGGCCAAGTGCCAAGCGATGAACACGACCACGAGGATCCCGGTCCAGCGCATGGAGCGGCTTGCGAAATTGGCGACCTGATAGTCGCGAGCGCCCTGGTAGCGCACCGGACGGGCGCGACGGTTGATCACGGTGAGCGAGTAGGCGGCATGGAGGTGAAGCGCGAGCGCGGCGATCAGGCCGAGTCGCAAACCCCAAAGGGCGTAGCCATGGGGCAGGATCGGCACGAGCAGCTCGCGGAGAAACTCGGCGTAGACGTCAAGGTCGTAGACCATCTCGCCGTTGTGCTCGACGAGGCCGATGTAGGCCTTCAAGTTGCCGACCATGTGGCCGATGATGAAGAGGATCCCGATGATGCCGGTGATCGCCATCACGTACTTCTTGCCCACCGCGGTGCCGTACAGATCGAGGAGGAACGGCTTGCGGGAGGTCGTCTTCTTCACCGCGGTGCCGGACACCGGACCGCGCTGCATCGTCTGCGACATAGCGGAGAAACTAGTGCCCGACCTCGGCCTCCGGCGCATCCTCCGACGCATCCTCGGTGGCTTCGGGGGTGCCATTCGGCACGCCGCGGTCGACTCCGCGTATGGCCGTCGGGCCGAAGGTGGTGGCGCAGGCGCGACACCAGAAGGCCTGCTCCAGTTCCGTTCCGCACGGAGCGTGCACGAGCGACACCGTCTCCCCTTCCCCATCGCCGTGGTCCTCGCTCCATCGAACGAGGGCGACCAGCAGCGGCGAGAGGGCGATGCCGGCCTCAGTGAGCCGGTACTCGTGGCGGACTGGGTTCCGCTGATACGGCACCTTGGTCATCACCCCATGCTCAACGAGGCGACGGAGCCGCTCGGTGAGGATCGGGCGGGCGATGCCGAGGTCGTCGCAGAAGTCGTCGAATCGGCGAATACCGCGAAGCCCAGCGCGGACGATGAGGATCGACCACCGATCACCGATCACCCGGAGGGCGCGCTCAATCGCCTCACCACCCTGATCGCGGGGACCGTCGCTCATGGTCTGATCATACGGGACCCCTTCTCGACAGTTCTGAAACAGAACTCACTCGGCTAGGGTTCGCCCATGACCGACGACCGCCTCCTGCTCGAGGCGTCCGCCACCGACCTCATGAGCGAGGCCGCCGAGCGCCGCGACCACACCTTCGGCACGCGGATCACCTACTCCCCCAAGGTCTTCATCCCCCTCACCATGCTCTGCCGCGACTCCTGCGGTTACTGCACCTTCGCCCAACCCCCCGCCCGGCTCGCCTCGCCATATCTCACGCCGGAGCAGGTGCTCGCCATCGCTCGACACGGCGCGCGCACCGGATGCCACGAGGCGTTGTTCACCCTCGGAGAGGCACCTGAGGAGCGGTACTCCGTCGCGGGCGACTGGCTCAAGCTCAACGGCTACGACTCCACCACCCACTATCTGCACGAGATGGCCCAGCTTGTCCTCGACGAGACCGGGCTGCTCCCCCACGCCAACGCCGGCGCGATCAGCCGAGACGAACTCGCCCTCCTCCGCTCCGTCAGCCCGAGCCAAGGGATGATGGTCGAGACCCTCCGCGATGACCTCCCCTGTCATCGCGGCGCCCCCGACAAGACCCCCGAGCGACGACTCGCCACCCTCGAATGGGCCGGGGAGCTGTCGATCCCGTTCACCACCGGCGTCCTCATCGGTATCGGTGAGAACCGAACCGACCGACTGGCCGCCCTCCGAGCCATCACCGAGAGCCATCTTCGGCACGGTCACATTCAAGAGGTCATCGTTCAGAACTTCCTGCCGAAACCCGGCACTGCCATGCGCGACGAGCCGCCCTGCGACACCAACGAGTTCCTCTGGACGATCGCCGCCGCCCGCCTGATCCTCCCCAACGAGATTCATCTCCAGGCGCCGCCGAACCTCTCCGACGACTTCGCCTCGCTCATCGCTGCCGGGATCGACGATTGGGGTGGCGTGTCACCGGTGACTGCCGACCATGTCAATCCGGAACGGCCGTGGCCCGCCCTCGATCGCCTGCGCCAGGTCACCGAGGCCGCCGGACACACGCTCGTGTCCCGGCTCACCGTGCATCCGGAGCACGCGCTCAACCCCGGTCGGTGGATCGATCCGGGGCTGCACTTCGCCGTGCTCGACCGAAGCGACGCCGAGGGGCTCGGCCGAGACGACCCCGGGGCGATCTGGCCCGAGCGGGCCACCGCCGCCGACGTCGTCCACGACGGCGCCGAGGTGGTGCTCATCGGCCACCGCTCCACCGCCTGGTACTCAGGAGCCACCGAAGAACCCGCCACCCTGATCCCCGGCGTCGGCACCCGAGCCGACGGACCCGTCCAGCGAGTGATCGATCGTGTGCGCGCCGGCGAAGCCGCTGATCACGACGATCTCGTCACCCTGTTCTCCGCCCGAGGGCCCGAGGTGGTGGCCGTCGCCGAACTGGCCGACCAGTTGCGTTACGAGGCAGTCGGCGACACCGTCACCTGGGTCCACAACCGCAACATCAACTACACGAATGTGTGCACGTTCAAATGCCGATTCTGCGGCTTCTCCAAGGGGCCGATGTCGCTCAACCTGCGAGGCACCCCCTACCTGCTCACCCTCGACGACATTGCTGAACGAGCGCGCGAGGCCGAGGCCCTCGGCGCCACCGAGGTCACCCTCCAGGGTGGCATCCACCCCGACTTCGACGGCGACTACTACATCGACGTGACCCGGGCGGTCAGAGAGGCGGCGCCGAGCCTGCACATCCACGGCTTCACCGCCCTCGAGGTGACCGAAGGCGCCCGCCGACTCGGAGAGGACCTCGTCACCTACCTCGGGCGACTCCGCGATGCCGGGCTCTCCTCCCTGCCCGGCACCGCAGCCGAGATCCTCGACGACCCGATACGAGAGATCCTCTGCCCCGACAAGATCACCACCGACCAGTGGCTCGACTGCCACGCCGCCGCCCACGAGGTCGGACTCCACTCGAACATCACCATGATGTTCGGCGCCGTCGAGCACCCCGATTCCTGGGCACGGCACATCGTGCGCACCCGCGACCTCGCCCGAGTGACCGGCGGGTTCACCGAGTTCGTCGGCCTGCCCTTCGTGCACATGGCGTCGCCCATCTATCTCCAGCGCCGCTCACGCCGCGGACCGACCTTCCGAGAGACTCTCCTCGTGCACGCCGTCGCCCGAATCGCCTACCGCGGCGTGATCGACAACATCCAGCTGTCATGGGTCAAGATCGGGGCCTCCGCGGCCCGCCAGCTGCTTCGGGCCGGATGCAACGACCTCGGTGGCACCCTGATGGACGAGAACATCTCGCGCGCCGCGGGGGCGAGCCACGGCCAGGCGATGGACCTCTCAGCCTTCAGCGACCTTGTGGCGCCCCTCGGACGCCGCCTCACCCAGCGCACCACCTCCTACGGCCGGGTCGACGGATCCACGCCGAAGTCGGTGTCCGGGTTGGAGTCGGTAGCCACCGCCTAGCATCATTGGGTCACTCAACGGGCCGACCGAACCGGTCGTGCCTAGACCCCGCCCACAGGAGGCCCTCACACCGTGGACATGATCCCCTACCTCGCCGCTGCGTCCGCAATCCTCGGACTCGCGCTCGCCGCTTACTACTACCGGGCGGTAGCCGCCGCCTCGCCTGGGGATGACCGCATGGTCTTCCTCATGACCGAGATCCAAAAGGGAGCTCGCGCCTTCCTGTACAAGGAGTACTCCTGGGTCGCGGTCTTCGTGGTCGCCCTCGCGATCCTCCTAGCGATCATCATCGCCCCCCTCGCCGCGATCTCGTACGTGCTCGGCGCGGTGCTCTCCGCCAGTGCTGGCTACGTCGGGATGACCGTCGCCACGATGGCGAACGCCCGTACCGCCGAAGCCGCCAAGGACGGCCCCGGCAAGGCCCTGCCGATCGCGTTCCGCGGCGGCGCCGTGATGGGCTTCACCGTCGCCGGCCTCGCCCTCCTCGGCCTCATGTTCGTCTACCTCCTCTTCGTGGAGTGGCTGCAGGTCGACAAGGCCTTCGAGATCGTCACCGCCTTCGGACTCGGAGCCTCGTCGATCGCGCTCTTCTCCCGTGTCGGCGGCGGCATCTACACCAAGGCCGCCGACGTCGGAGCCGACCTCGTCGGCAAAGTCGAAGCCGGTATCCCCGAGGACGACCCTCGCAACCCGGCCACCATCGCCGACAACGTCGGTGACAACGTCGGCGACGTCGCCGGAATGGGCGCCGACCTCTTCGAGTCGTACGCCGGGTCGATCATCGCTCCGGTCTCCCTCATCGCCTTCGCAGCCGGCATCGGAGCCACCGACATCGGTGACAACCTCGGCTATCTCGTCTTCCCGATGGCGATCGCCTTCGTCGGCATGCTCGCCTCCATCGTTGGCTCGTTCTTCGTTCGCGCCGGGGACTCCACCGACAGCCACGCGCTCTCCAAGGCCCTTCACATGGGCACCAACATCGCGATGGGCCTCACCATCGTTGCCACCTTCGTCGTCGCCTACCTCGTCTTCGACGGCGACGACCAGAAGCCCTGGGGAATCGCGGTCGCCGTCGTCGGCGGTCTGGTTGTCGGCTGGGCCCTCGGTAAGACCGCCGAGTACTACACCTCCGACGCCTTCAACCCAGTGAAGAAGATCGCCAAGCAGTCCGAGACCGGACCCGCGACGACGGTGCTCTCCGGTGTCTCCACCGGCATGGTGTCGGTGGCCGCCTCGGTCGGCCTGATCGTCATCGGCGTGCTCGTCGCCTGGTGGGGTGGCGACCAAGCCTTCGGTGAGGCCGCCATCCCCGGCGGCATCTACGGCATCGCCGTCGCCGCGATCGGCATGCTCGCCACCACCGGTGTCGTCGTCTCGGTCGACGCCTACGGTCCGATCTCCGACAACGCCGGCGGCATCGCCGAGATGGCCCACCTCGACCCGTCGGTCCGCAAGGTCACCGACGCCCTCGACTCCCTCGGCAACACCACTGCCGCCATCGCCAAGGGCTTCGCCGTCGGCTCCGCCGCCCTGACCGCCCTCGCGCTCTTCAAGAGCTTCGAATACGCCATCAAGGCCGCTGGAGGCGAGCTCAACCTGAACGTCGGCGAGGTGGACGCCTTCATCGGCCTCTTCATCGGCGCCGGGCTCCCGTTCCTCTTCGCCGCGCTCACCATCGACGCCGTCGGTCGCGCCGCCAACAAGATGATCGAGGAGGTGCGCCGCCAGTTCCGCGAGATCCCGGGCCTGCGCGAGGGTGCCGAAGGAGCGATCCCCGACTCGGCGCGCTGCGTCGCGATCTCCACCGAGGCCTCACTCCGCGAGATGCTGATCCCCGGCGGACTCGCCATCATCGTGCCGCTCGTAGTCGGGTTCATCTCGGTGAACGCCCTCGGCGGACTGTTGGCCGGTGTGCTCGTGTCCGGCTTCGCGATCGCCATCTTCATGGCGAACGCCGGCGGCGCCTGGGACAACGCCAAGAAGTACATCGAGGCCGGCAACCACGGTGGCAAGGGTTCCGACCCGCACAAAGCTGCTGTGGTCGGCGACACCGTCGGCGACCCGTTCAAGGACACCTCGGGCCCCGCGATGAACATCCTTATCAAGGTGATGACCATCGTGGCGCTGGTGTTCGCCTCCGCCTTCGTCTGATCTGTCCGTCCCGAAGGGCCCGGTCCACATCGCGTGGGCCGGGCCCTTCGACGTTCTCCGACCGAATCGCCTCAGTCCAGCGCGGACGCCACGAAGTCGATGAGCCGCTCGACCGCCCCGACGAGCTCGGGCTCCAAATCGGCGAACGATGACACCTGGGCGATGAGCCGGGCCCAGAACCCCTCGACCGACTCTCCGAGGGCGTCGCAGACCCCCTCTTTCCACGGTGAGCCGAGCGGCACCTCCGGCCAGGCGTCGCGCCCGATCAGCCGGGGTCGGATCCCAGCCCATACATCCACAAACGGATGACCGGTGACGAGCACGTTCGGATTCGTGACCGAGTCGGCGATCCGGCTCTCCTTTGAACCGGGAACGAGATGGTCGAGCAGCACCCCGAGTCGACGATTCGGACCTGGACGAAACTCGGCGACGGCAGCGGCGAGATCATCAGCACCATGAAGGGGTTCGACCACCACCGCCAGCTCCCGCAGCTCATCACCCCAGATGTGTTCGAGAAGCTCGGCATCGTGACGGCCCTCCACCCAGATCCGGTGCGGTCGGGCCACCTGAGCGCGCCCGGGCTCCGACAACACGGCTCCGGCGGCCGATCTGCGTTGCGTCGAGGTCGCGACAGCGGCCGGCCGCACCAACGTCACCGCCCTCCCCTCCAGTAGGAAGCCGCCAGGTTTCCACGAGAAGTGCCGGAGGTGCTGCTGGCGATCGCGCAACGTCAAACCCTCATGCGACCACCGCACGACATCGCCGACATAACCGCTCGAGCGATCCTCGACGACCAGTCCGGTCTCGACCTCCACCTCCGGATAGCGCGGACGAGAGCGCTGCTCAGCGAACTCCTCGAGGATGTCGCGCTCGGGTCGGCGGCTCATCTCCCCAGCGTGACACGGGAACCGATTTGAGCGCCGGACCGTCGAAAGAGGCATGACACGAAACAGCCACACCCGACGTATCAACCCACGGGCCCGACGACTGAGCGCGCTGCTTCCTGTCGCCGCTCTCTTCTTGGCCGCCTGTTCCGGAGGCGATGACTCGGCCGAGCCCTCCGCAGCCGAAACCTACGACAGCGCCGATTGGGCGACCGGTGACGTCGGCTTCGCGGCCGATGGCGCTGCTGAGTTCGCCGCCGCGGAGGAACGATCCACGGGCTCGCTCATCATCGACGAGCAGCGAAGTGTCATCCTCCGAAGCGACGTCACGATCGAGACGACCGACGTGTCAGCTGCCATCGCACGCGTCCAACGACTCGTCGCCTCCCAGCGGGGGCTGATCACCTCGATCTCGGTCGAGAGCGGCGCCGACCAGGGTTGGGCGTGGATGGTCGTGCGGGTCCCGCCCGACCAACTTGACGTGATGCTCGGTGCGCTCTCCGACGATGCCGACCTTGGACGGGTCGTTTCAGAGAGTCGCAGCGCGGATGATGTGACGAGCCAACTCGTCGAACTCGAGGTACGCATCGACAACCTCCGAGAGTCGATCGCCACCGTGCGCCGCATCATGACCGAGGCCGTCGACATCGGCGACGTCGTCCTGCTCGAAGCGGAACTCAACCGGCGACAGACCGATCTCGAGGTAATGCTCGCCCGACAGTCCGATCTCGACGGTCAGGTCGAGATGGCCACCGTGCACCTCAACCTCCACCAGCCTGGAGCACCCACCCCCATCGATGACCGCAATCCCGTGGTCCTCGGGCTCGTCGACGGATGGTCCGCGATGATCGGACTGCTCGCGGCCCTCGCCTACGCCACGGCGGCTGGCGCCCCGCTCATCATCGCGGCCACGGCCGGAGCGATCATCCTGATCCGACGCCGGCGGCTCCCCGCCGAGAACACCAGCCCTGCGGGGTGAGCACCAAATCCAACAGGCCGAGGTTCGGGAGATCGAAGGGGGCTCGCCGCCCGGTGTGCGCCACCACCTCGGGCAACTCGAGGAGACCGGGGCCCGCCGGCGACCATCGGTGCCACCGGGAAGCCGGCGCCTCCACCAGCGAGGTCGTCGGTCGGCCACCCAACTCGATCACACCGTGCACCACACCCGACTGGACGTAGCCCTCGGGCACCTCCTCCGGGTCGCCCGTGGCGTACCACTCGAGATCGACAGCCACCGGAGTTGGGACGCCGTGCCCGCGGCCGAGCGCCTCATCCGGATCGTCGAGGGCGGCCCCCATCGTCTCGTTGCCGATCGTCCACTGGGCGAGCGGCACCTCGCAGACGTGCTCGGCCCAGAGCTGCTCACCCTTCACCAGACCCCAATCGGCTCGAGCGCGCACCTCGAAATCGGCGACATGAATGAGCGGAGCATCGGGCAAGATCACCGCCGACCAGTACCACAGCCAACGTCCGAGCAGCCGATGGGCGCAGATCACCCCGGTCTCACCATCGGGTTCCCAGACGGTGAAGACCCATTCGTCGACGCAACCGTCGTGGGGGCCCTCGTCGGTGGCGGTCACCGGCATCGCGGGCAGACTAGGCCGATGACCGCCGACTCCGCCCCGGACCGGATCCGATATCTGTCCCTCGCCTGGATCCGCGAGCTGTCCGCCGCCGTCGCCGAAAGCGAACGACTCGCCGAATTGGCCGCCGAGCATCGAGTCGCCGTCACCCAGATCGTCACCGCCACGCCGGAGGGCGACGTGGCCTATCACCTGCGCGTCGCCGATGGATCGGCTGCATTCGGCGCTGGCCCCGCCGACGACGAGGACATCCGAATGCAGCAGGACTGGGACACCGCGGTGGCGGTCGCGACCGGGGAGCTCAACGCGCAAGAGGCCTTCGTGACCGGTCGCATCCTCCTCACCGGTGATCGTGAGCTGCTCATGTCATCCCTCGAGGTGTTCGCCGCGCTCGACTCGATCTTCGCCGAGGTTCGCACCCGCACCGACTACACCTGAGGTCCGCGAGGGTCTCCCCACCTACGATCGGCCTATGCCGATCCATCTGCGCGCCGAAGCCGGCGACTACGCCCCGAGCGTCCTGTGCCCTGGCGACCCGGTGCGCGCCACCTACATCGCCGAGACGTTCTTCGACCCCGGCTTCCGGTGCGTCAACAGTGAGCGAGGCATGCTCGGATACACCGGCACCTTCGACGGTCGTCCGATCAGCGTGCAGACCACCGGCATGGGCTGCCCGTCGGCGGGCATCGTCTTCGAGGAACTCGTCATGCTCGGCGCTCGACGGCTCGTGCGCGTCGGCACTTGCGGTGGGCTCGGCGACGGTATGCGCATGGGCGACACCGTGATCGCCCTCGCCACCAGCACCGACGACGCGACCCCGCTCCGCTACGCCCAGATGCCCGGCTACTCGCCGACGGCCACCCACGGCCTCATCGAATCAGCGGTCGCTTTGTCGCGAGAGGCCGGAGCCACGGTTCACGTCGGTCCGATCGTGACCAGCGGGCTGTTCTACGACTCCGACCCGACGACGTTCGCCACCTGGAAGCGGCTCGGCCATATCGGAGTCGAGATGGAGGCCGCCATGATGTACACCGTGGCCGCCGTCCACCGGTTGGAGGCGCTCGCGATGATGACCGTCTCCGATGTGCTCGGGGAGGACGGGGAGTCGGTGCGGATCAGCGACGAGGAGCTCCGCCGAGGGGTCGACTCGATGATGCGGATCGCCTGCCGGGTCGCCGTCGGCGACTGAGACGCCGCCTCAGATCAGCCCGAGCTCGCGGACCGCGTCGCGCTCCTCCACGAGTTCGCCCGCCGTCGCGTCGATCTTGGCGCGGCTGTACTCGCCGATCTCGAGACCCTGCACGATCTCGTACTTCCCGTCGCGGCACACGCAGGGAAACGACGAGATGATGCCCTCGGGCACTCCATAGGAGCCATCCGACGGGATCGACATCGACACCCAGTCGCCCTCGGGGGTGCCGAGCGACCAGGAGCGGATGTGATCCACCGCCGCATTTGCCGCCGAGGCAGCCGAGGAGGCACCGCGCGCTTCGATGATGGCGGCACCGCGCTTGGCGACCGTTGGAATGAAGGTCTGGTCGACCCACTCGTGGTCGCCGACCGCCTCATAGGCGTTTCGGCCCGCCACCTCGCAGTGGAAGAGGTCGGGGTACTGGGTGGTCGAGTGGTTCCCCCAGATGGTCATGCGACGGACGTCGTTGACGCTGGCGTCGAGACGCTGGGCGATCTGGGTCACGGCGCGGTTGTGGTCGAGTCGAGTCATGGCGGTGAACCGGCCCGGATCGAGGTCTGCGGCGTTCGACATGGCGATGAGCGCGTTGGTGTTCGCCGGGTTACCCACGACGAGCACTTTCACATCACGCTTCGCAGACCGCGACAGCGCCTCGCCCTGCGGTTTGAAGATGCCCCCGTTTGCCGAGAGCAGATCCGAGCGCTCCATACCGGCCTTGCGCGGCATCGCGCCGACGAGCAGGGCGACATCAGCATCACCGAAGGCGACATCGGCGTCGTCGGTGCAGGTGATCGAGTCGAGGAGCGGGAAGGCCGAGTCGTCGAGTTCCATGCGCACCCCCTCGAGAGCGCCGAGGGCCGGCGTGATCTCGAGCAGCTGCAGAGCGATGGGGGTATCGGGTCCGAGCATCGAACCCGATGCGATGCGGAACAGGAGGGAGTAGCCGATCTGACCGGCGGCACCGGTGACTGCGACTCGAACGGGAGAGGCGGAGGAACTCATGGCGCGAGCGTACGCCTGACGCCTCCCCCCTCACCAACCGCGCGTAGCGCGGGACCTCACTGACCGGTGACGTCGCGGATGAGATTGGCGTAGAAGACCTGCCCGTCGGCGGCGAGGTGGATGCCGTCGCCGGCGAAGCACTCCCCGACGCAGTTGCGCGACTCCGCCTCCCAATCGATCACGATGAGGTTGTCATCGGCCTCGGCGTCGCGCGCCTTCAAAATGTCGTTGTTGTGATCGCGCCACGCGAGGTCACCGCGGACGGTGAGCATGATCACCGGCACCTCCGACAGCGGTTCGAGGAACGCGTCGAGGGTCTCCTCGGAGAAGTAGCCGTTCGTGCCGAGGTGCACGACGACGGCCTGACCGAACACCGAAGCGTCACGCAACTGCTGCATGAACGGCACCGTGTCTTTCATCTGGCGGCTCTGCTGAGCGTTCACCGTGTAGCCGCGCTCAGCGAGGATCGGAGCGGCGCCAAGCATGACTGAGTCACCGATCGCCAGATACGGGATCGGCTCGCGCTTCGGCGCGACGCTGATCGGCGGTGCGGTGGTGGTTGTTTCATTCGTCGCGTCGACCGTCTCGTCAGGCGACGCGTCGACCGTCTCGCCAGCCGTCGGATCCGGTGCCGGCTCAGCGACCGTCGTCGCGGTGACCGGAGCGTCGGCGAGCAGTTCGGAGATATCGGTCACCGAGGACGACCCGACGAGGATGCTCTGCTCGATCTCGTTGAGCTCAAGGTCGGCCGTGGCAACCCGCACACCCGAGACGAGCGAGAGCACCACCACCAAGCTCGCCGCGACTCCGGCGATCCGGCGCGGCCCGGCGGCGGCCCGACGGCGGAACCGTCGCCACCGCTCAGCGAGATCGCCGCGGCGGATCGGCGTCTCGAGGAACCGGTAGGAGGCCTCGGCCACCACAACCGTCAGCAGCATGGCGAACGCGAA
The DNA here is from genome assembly GCA_030828465.1 of Acidimicrobiales bacterium. Classification (GTDB taxonomy): domain Bacteria; phylum Actinomycetota; class Acidimicrobiia; order Acidimicrobiales; family Ilumatobacteraceae; genus Casp-actino5. Next base: position 39,173 of record JAURCL010000008.1, read on the forward strand.
CTGCCCGAGCGAGAGCGCGCGCCCGGCGACCCCTCGGATGATCTGGTAGATCGGCCAGTGGTAGAGGTACAGCCCGTACGACCGTGTGCCCACCCAGAGCAAAGGCGAGGCGCCGAGCAGACGTCCGGTGAGCGACCGGCGATGGGCGACCGCCGCGATTACCGCGACCGTCGCGAGACCGGTGAGCACGAACCCCCCGCGGAAGAGCCCCGTGTCGGCCACCGTGGCCTCAGCCACCTGATCGCCTATCACGAAGTGGTAGCGGGCCGCCGCGAGCGCGAGGCCAACGAGACCGAGCAGGGCAATCAGGTCGAGCAGGAGCCCCCTGCGCGCCATGGGGCCGCGCATCACCGCCACTGGACGCCAGAGCATCGCCATGGCAGCGCCGAGCAGTAGGCCGGTCGATCGCGTGATCGTCGAGAGGTAGAGGGTGTCGGCCTTCGCGATGCATCGGTCGCCGAGGGTCCAATACGCCTCAGGGGTGACGGAGCACTCCCCGATCGGCCCACCGTGGACCGCGATCGAGGTCACCAGCGTCACCACCGCGACGATGCCCAGCATCCACAGCACTGGGCGGGCGACCCGCCGGGTGCCGCCCCGCAGGATGACCGCCATCACGATCGGCCACACCAGGTAGAACTGCTCCTCCACCGCGAGGCTCCACAGGTGCCGGAGCGGAGCGAAGTCACCGGAGGAGGCGTAGCCCGCCCCCACCCAGATCTGGAACCAGTTCGACACGTAGAAGAAGCCAGCGATCAGGTCACCGCGCACCTTGCCGAGCGCCTCCGGCTTGGCGATCGTCGTCCAGATCGACAGAGCGACCATCACAGCGAAGAGCGCCGGCAGCAGCCGTCGCGCCCGACGCATCCAGAACGCGCCGAGATTGATGCGCCCGTCGCGCTCGCGCTCAGCCATGAGCAGCAGCGTGATGAGATAGCCCGAGATCACGAAGAACACCTCGACACCGAGGAAACCGCCGGGCAACCACGACGGATCGGCGTGGTAGATCATCACCGCGATCACGGCGAGCGCGCGCAGACCATCGAGCCCCGGCAAGTAGGGCACGCTGCTGATCGTCACCCGGCGGGGACGCTCGACGCGGGACGTCGCGGACATCGCCACCCAGTATCGCCCCGGGGTGACCCAATCGGCCGTCAGTGACGGAAGTGACGACGCCCGGTGAACACCATCGCGATGCCGGCCTCATCGGCCGCGGCGATCACCTCGTCATCGCGGACGCTGCCCCCGGGTTGGATGACTGCTCTCACCCCGGCCGCCACCGCGGTATCGAGGCCGTCCCGGAACGGAAAGAAGGCGTCGCTCGCGCACACCCCTCCGCTCGCGCGACCTTCGGCCCGCCCAGCCGCGATTCGAGCCGAGTCGAGCCGGTTCTGCTGACCGGCGCCGATTCCGACAGCCTGCAGCTCGCGGGCGTAGACGATCGCGTTCGAGCTCACGGCGGCGCAGACCCGCCACGCGAAACGAAGATCGGCCCACAGCGCCTCGTCGGGCTCAGCGGCCGTCACCACCCGCCACTCGGCGTCGTCGAGCGCGACCGCATCGGGGGTCTGCATCAGCAGGCCTCCACCGATCGGGCGCAGGTCAAAGCGCCACTGGCCGGGAGCCGGTGCCGAAAGCACTCTCAGGTTGGGCTTCGAGGACAACAACTCGAGGGCGGCGGCGTCGAACGACGGCGCCACGACAACCTCGGTGAACACCGGCGCGAGAGCCTCGGCCATCGCCGCCGTTACGGGTCGGTTCGCCGCGACGATGCCTCCGAAGGCGCTCACCGGGTCGCAGGCGTTCGCCCGCGAGTAGGCCTCGGCGATGTCGTCCGCCACGGCGACCCCGCACGGGTTCGCGTGTTTCACGATCACCACCGCTGGCCGGTCGAAACCGTGAACCAGTCGACTGGCGGACTCCGTGTCGTACAGATTCAGATAGCTGAGCGCCTTGCCCTGATGCTGAACCGCGGCATCCCACCATCCCCCCGACGAGGTGGTGTCGCGGTAGCGAGCGCCGATCTGATGAGGGTTCTCCCCGTAGCGAAGCACCTCGGCGCGCTCGAGTGAGAGGTGCACCGTGCGCGGGAGCGGATCGTCGTCAGCTCCGGTCTCGTCGAGCCAGCGCACAATCGCGGCGTCATAGGCGGCGGTGGTCGAGAACGCGTCGCGGGCCAGACGCCGCCGCGTCGCCTCACCAACCGATCCGTTCGCAGTGATCTCGTCGAGGACCGGCGCGTAGTCGACCGGGTTCACCACGACGGCGACATGGGCGTGGTTCTTGGCGGCGGCCCGCACCATCGCCGGCCCACCGATATCGATGAGTTCGATCCCAGGGTCGGAGGAGAACGGGTACAGGTTGACGACCACCAAGTCGATCGGCTCGATGCCGTGCGCCTCCATGTCGGCGACATGCTCAGCATCGGTCGGATCGGCGAGCAGACCCCCATGGACCCGTGGATGGAGGGTCACCACACGATGCCCGAGAATCGCCGGCACGCCGGTCAGGTCGGCGACATCGGTGACCGCGACGCCGTTCGCAGCGATCTCGCGGGCCGTCCCGCCGCTCGAGACAATTCGCCATCCGAGACGGTGGAGCTCCGAGGCGAACTCGGCCACCCCAGACTTGTCGAAGACGGAGAACAGCGCGGTGGGCACGAAAGGAACCTAGACGGCCCCCGCGTTGACGTTCTGTACGACCCGGCACCGGGTCCGTCGGCTAGAGCCCGGCGACGATCTCCGCCATCAACTCGCCGGCCTCGGTTGGGTTCTGCCCAACGCGGACACCAGCCGCTGCGAGGGCGTCCATCTTGCCCTGGGCCGTGCCTTTGCCGCCCGAGACGATCGCCCCGGCGTGACCCATCTTCTTGCCAGCCGGCGCGGTGACACCCGCGATGTAGGCACTCATCGGCTTCGAGACGTTGGCCGCGATGAACTCGGCGGCCTCCTCCTCAGCTGATCCACCGATCTCGCCGATCATGATGATGGCGTGGGTCTCGGGGTCGGCCTCGAACTCGCGGAGACAGTCGATGAAGTTCGTGCCCGGCACGGGATCGCCACCGATCCCGACGCAGGTCGACACCCCGATTCCCTTCTCCTTCAATTCGTGGAGCGCCTGATAGGTGAGCGTCCCCGACCGGCTCACGATGCCGACGTTCGGACCGTCAGCACTCGGAGGAAGAGCGATCTCACCGGCGGTGATGCCGATGTTGCACTTGCCGGGGCTGATGATGCCCGGGCAGTTCGGCCCGAGCAGGCGCGTGCCCGGATAGTCGCGCACGAGTGTGTTGAAGACCTTCGCCTCATCTTGAGCCGGAATGCCCTCGGTGATGCAGACGACGAACCCGACGCCAGCGGCGGCAGCCTCGAGGATCGCTGCCGGAGCTGCCTTCGGCGGCACAGCGACGAACGAGGCGTCGGCTCCGGTGGCCGCCACGGCCTCGGCGACCGAATCGAACACCGGGATGCCCTCGACTTCCTGGCCGCCCTTGCCGGGGGTGACTCCGGCGACCACGTTGGTGCCGTAGTCGCGGTTGCGAAGGCCGTGGTACTTGCCCTGACCGCCGGTCAGACCCTGGACGATCACCTTGGTTGCAGCATTGACGAAAATCGACATGTTGTCTCCCGCTTCTCCCTGGACGTTCCGATTCAGTTCTGGCCGGCGAGGGCCACGGCCGCGCGCGCGGCGTCGAGCATGGTGGGCTCCGAACGAAGCCGTGACTCCGGGATACCCGCCTCAGCGAGGATGCGACGACCCTCCTCGGCGTTCGTGCCGTCGAGGCGAATCACAATCGGCGCACGCAACTCGACGCGTCCGAGTGCCTCGACGATGCCTTTGGCCACCTCCTCGCCTCGGGTGATGCCACCGAAGATGTTGATGAAGATGGACCGGACGTCCTGATCGAAGTTGATCACCTCGAGCGCAGCCGCCATCACGTCGGCGTTCGCGCCGCCACCGATGTCGAGGAAGTTCGCCGCGGTGCCGCCCACCTGGTTCACGACATCGAGTGTCGACATGGCGAGACCAGCGCCGTTGGCGATGATCCCGACCGAACCCTCGAGGCCGATGTACTGCAAACCGTTTTGCTTCGCGAGCTGCTCGCGATCGTCGAGCACCTCGGTGGCGGCGTAGGCCTCCCACTCGGGATGACGGAACACAGCGTTCGAATCGAGGCTGACCTTCGCGTCGAGCGCGTGCACCTCACCGGTCGGCTTCAGGATGAGCGGGTTGATCTCAGCGAGGTCGCAGTCGCCCTCAGTGAAGCAGCGGTAGAGCTTCACCAGAATGTCCGCGGCGCCGTCGAGGGCTCGCTCGGGCAGTTTCGCGTCGGTGGCAGCCTGACGCGCGGTCGCCAGATCAAGACCGTCGACGGGGTCGATGTGGAGTTTCACGATCGCCTCAGGGTCGCTCTCGGCAACCGCCTCAATCTCGACCCCACCCTGAGCGGAGAGCATCAGCAGGTGCTTCTTCGCGGCGCGGTCGAGGGTGAAGCTCGCGTAGTACTCCTCGTCGATATCGGAGGCGTGCTCCACCCAGAGTCGCTCGACAAGGTGGCCTTTGATGTCCATACCGAGGATGTTCCCGGCGTGGTGTCGAACCTCGTCAGCATCGGCAGCGAGCTTGATACCGCCCGCCTTCCCGCGGCCTCCGACCTGCACCTGGGCCTTGACAACGACCGGATAGCCGGCGGCCTCAGCTGCTGAGACAGCCTCGTCGACGGTCAGCGCGACATCACCCGCGCTCACCGGGATGTCGTAGCGGGCGAAGTACTGCTTGCCCTGATATTCGAACAGATCCACGTGTCAGTCCTCTCGTTCGTCGAGTGCGGATTCGAGCCAAGAGCTGATGGCCTTCAGCGAGGCTCCGGGTTGGAAGATCTCGGCGACACCCTGCTCGCGGAGGGCGCGGGCGTCGGCATCGGGGATCACACCACCGCCGAACACAAGCACATCGGACAGCCCGCGATCACCCAGTTCGGACATGACCCGAGGGAACAGGTTGAGGTGCGCCCCCGAGAGGAGCGAGAGACCCACCGCGTCGGCGTCCTCTTGGAGCACCGTCTCAGCGATCTGCTCTGGGGTCTGGTGGAGGCCGGTGTAGATGACCTCGAAACCGTGATCACGCAGCGCTCGGGTGATGGTCTTCGCCCCTCGATCGTGGCCGTCGAGGCCCGGCTTGCCGACAACGACGCGATACGGGCGCTTCACAAGTTGATGACCCTATTCGCTTGTTCGAGTGAGCGGCCAACCGGCTCAGCCCCTCGTACCGAACTTCCGGTGTGGCAGCCTGACTTCTTGACAACATGATGTCATGATGTAGAGTCAGAGCCGATGAAACAGACCACCGTTCGCCTGCCAGCCGAACTCGCCGAGGCCACCGAGGCCGCCGCGCGCGCCAACGGCACGAGCGTGAATCAGTTCATCATCGACGCCCTGGCGTCCGAGATCCAGCGACTCCGCGAGAACGACGAGTTCCAAGCGCGGCTTCGCCGACTGGTCGAGGACAACAAGGCGATCCTCGACCGCCTCGCCCAGTGAACTTCCTTACGCTCGCTGAGGCCATGCTCCTCGCCGAAGCGGCAACCGGGATCGATGCTGCGACCCTCGGCCGCGTTTCGCGTGTTGAACTCCTCGACTCGGCGCTCCACGCTCCCCGAGCCGGATTCGGTGACGTTGACGTCTATCCGGATCTCCCCTCGAAAGCGGCAGTGCTGACCGTGCGGATCTCTCGCAACCATCCGCTTCCCGATGGCAACAAGCGCCTCGCTTGGCTCGCGCTCCTGTGGTTTCTCGAATCGAATGGAGCGACCATCGTTCACACCGACGACGAAGCGGTCGATCTCATGCTTGGCGTAGCGGCAGGCTCGTACGACGAGCTCTACGTCGCCGACTGGATCACCCGGCACATCGAGTGAGCACTCTCGGACACTCTCCGCCACACTGACGCCGTGCGATTCCCCGAGTTCAGAAGCCCCCTCGCCAGAGCGGTCCTGCCCGTCATCGGCGGACTCATCGTGCTCGCCCTGATCGGCTCATTCACCTGGGGTATGGCGGCCGTGATCTCGTCGGGGGGCGCGGAGAGCTCCGAACGGCTCGCCCCGTCGACATTCACGGTCGGCAATGTCGAGTTCCTGAGCGACCTCGTCGAGAGTGACGGCCCCCTCCTCTTCGCCGAGTTGGGCACCCCAGTCGGCGCTCGCTCGATCGTGATCGACCACACCGGCGACGACCCCGCCCTCGGCTGGCGGGTCTACTGGGCGTATCCGGCTGACCGCGGACCCGAGTGCATCGTCGAGCAGGTGCTTGGCACCGACCGGTTCATCGACTGCGATGGACGCGAGATTGCCGTGGACCAACTGTCGCCGCCGGACACGGGAGTTCGCCCGGTCGTCTACGACTCGACGCGACTCGAAATCGACCTGCGCGGCGTCGTCGCCGATTGACCGGGCCCGGGACGGGTCAGACCGTTTCGACGGCACCCAACAGTCGGTCGACGAAGATCTCGCAGTGCTCGTCGATTCGGCTGCGCTTGATGAGCAGCCCGCCGACCACATCCGCCCCAGTCGAGCCGAGCGCGGTCGAGAGCCGCTCGAGGCTCTTCCCCGCATCGAGGGCGTAGGTAAGGAAACCGGCGATCCGCTTGCCGCGCATCGTCGGCAGATTCGCGATCTCGGCCGCCGCCCATGGCGCCTGGCCGACCACGAAGAGCCCGTGGGTCCAGGTGCCGACCAGCACGACGTCGGCCTGCTGGATCGACGCCAGATCGGGCCGGCGCACCCTCGATAGCCCGGTGACCGTCCAACCCTCCTGGGAGAGGCCATCGGCGATTCGCTCTGCCGCACGGGTGGTGTTGCCGGTGAGACTCTCGACGAGCAGTGCTGCCTTCATCGGCAGTATTCAACCAGACTCGCGACCCACGGGATCAGCCACGTCGGGTGAGTGGAGCCCAGGCAAGGGCGAGGTGCTTGGCTCCGACCCCGGCAAAGTTCACCACGGCCTCCGCTCGGTCACCCGATCCCGAGATCTCGATGATGACGCCCTCACCGAAGGCGGGATGCGTCACGTCATCGCCCACTCGGAACCCGATCTCGTGCGCGTTCGAGCGCTCCGCGGGCTTGGATCCGGCGCGCATCGCCTCATCGACCACGCGTTCACGATGCGCCTCATCGCTCGCCCGGTCGACGGCTCGCCGGCGATACCCGGGCACCGAGGAACGCGCGGAGCCCCACTCGGCACGAGACGACAGTCGAGATGACCCGAGACCCCCGTCGGCGTCGCCGCGCACATCGAAGAGCTCGGGCGGGATCTCATCGAAGAACCGCGACGGCGGGTTGTACTGCGTCGAGCCGAACAGCATCCGCGACCAGGAATGCGTCATGTGCAGCTGCTGCATCGCGCGGGTGATGCCCACATAGGCGAGGCGTCGCTCCTCCTCCATCTCGTCGGGGTCGGTGAGCGCGCGGTGATGGGGGAACACCCCCTCCTCGACTCCGATCAAGAACACATACGGAAACTCGAGTCCCTTCGCGGCGTGCAGGGTCATGAGCACAACGCGGTCGTCGCCAGCAAGTTCATCGGTGTCGGCGACCAGGGCGACCTGTTCGAGGAACTCGTCGACGCGGGTGAATTCTCGTGCCGAGCCAACGAGCTCACCGAGATTCTCGATGCGACCGTGGGATTCAACGGTGTCGATCTCCTCGAGCTCAGCCAGATACCCCGACTGCTCGAGGGTGGCCTGAAGCACATCGCCCGGTCCGAGATCGTCGGCCTCGGGGGCGGGGTCGTCCATCGCCGCGCGAACCTCATCGATGAGCCGACAGAACGACTCGAGGCCCTTCGCCGCCCGGCCTCCAACACCGGCCTCCGAAGCCCTCCGGCAGGCATCGAGGAAGGTGATGCCCTCGGCGGCGGCGAACTCGTCGAGCCGGGCGACACTCGTGTCGCCGATACCGCGCTTCGGCACATTGAGGACCCGCTTCACGCTCACCTCGTCGGCCGGATTGACGACCGCGCGGAGGTAGGCGAGGGCGTCCTTGATCTCTCGACGGTCGTAGAAGCGGGTGCCACCGACCACCTGATAGGGCACACCGAGGCGCATGAACGCCTCCTCCACTACACGGCTCTGCGCGTTGGTTCGATAGAGCACGGCGATGTCGTTCCAGGCTGCACCGCGCTCGGTTGACAACCCGCGCGCGGTCGACGCCACCCAGGTCGATTCATCGCCCTCGTCGGTGGCGAAATAGCGAACAATCCGCTCACCCTGGCCCGAGTCGGTCCACAAGTCTTTGTCTTTGCGGCCGGCGTTGTTGACGATGACCGCATTCGCCGCGTCGAGGATGGTCTGGGTGGAGCGGTAGTTCTGGCTGAGCACGATCATCGTGACGTCGGCGAAGGCGTCCTCGAACTGCATGATGTTGCGGAGATCGGCGCCACGAAAGCGGTACACGCTCTGATCGCTGTCGCCAACGACAGTGACGTTGTGCTCGGCAGCGGGGTCATCGGCGGCAGCCAACTGCAGGACGATCTCGTTCTGGGCGAGGTTGGTGTCCTGGTACTCGTCGACGAGCAGGTGGGTGAAGCGACGCCGGTACTCCTCGAGCACATCGGGATGCTCCCGGAAGAGACGCACCACGTTGACGAGCAGATCGTCGAAGTCCATCGAGCCCGACCGTTCGAGCCGGGCCTGATATTCGGCGTAGATGTCGGCGTGCTTGCGCTGGAAGATGTCGTCGGCGCGCGCGATCGCCTGATGGGGATCGACGAGCTCGTTCTTTAGCAGCGAGATGTGAGCGTGCACCGCACGCGAGGCGAACCGCTTCGCATCAAGACCGAGATCGCGAACCACGTAGCCGGTGAGTCGGACCGCATCGGCTTGGTCGTAGATCGAGAAGTTGCGCGGATAGCCGATGCGATCGCCGTGGGCGCGCAGGATTCGAACACAGGCGGAGTGGAAGGTGCTCACCCACATCGCCTTGATCACTGGTCCGACGAGCCCGGCGACGCGCTCGCGCATCTCGCTCGCCGCTTTATTGGTGAAGGTGATGGCGAGGATCGACGTGGGATGCACACCGGATCGCACCAGGTGAGCAATGCGATGGGTGAGCACCCGCGTCTTGCCCGAGCCGGCGCCGGCGACCACGAGCAGCGGACCGCCGGGGTGGATGACAGCGTCGTACTGATCGGGGTTGAGGCCCTCGAGCAAGGTGTCGACAGTCGGGTCCGGGGCCGACAGGGGGAGTTGCCCGGAATCCGACATGGACCGTCGATCCTAGAACCGGGGTGTGCGAGGCGAGGCCACCGCGACCGGGGCTCACCGAAACGCCGGAGACCCCGGCGCTTGCCGGGGTCTCCGATTCCGGGGGGTGAGACAGTGGATCAGTGACCCTGACGGTGGCCACCACGGCCGCCGTCGCGATGACCGCCCATCCGCTCGGCCGAACCGACGGTGTTCACGCGCTCGGCGACACGATCTTCGAGCTCGGCGAGTTTGGTGGCGGCCTCGTCCTGAGTGAGCGAGCCGTCCTCGACGTGCTCGGCGATACGCGACTCAGCCTCGTCCACCAGCGCAGCGACAAGATCCTCGGCGCTCACCCCGTTTGCCTCAGCGACCTCGGCGAGGGTGCTCCCCGCCGCGAGCTCGCCGCGAAGGGTCTCGGCATCGATACCGAGCAGGTCGGTGACCACCTCGGCGTGAGCGCCCAGCGCGCGGCCACCACGATGACCCTGGCCACGGCCCGCCATCGACTCGGCGAGGTGCTGGGCGACGGCGTCGGCCTGATCACCGGCGATCGTCGCGTCGTCGACGAGGGGTTGCAGTACCTCCCGGATCTTCGAGGCACGATCAACATCCTTCGGCTCAACGTCGATCGCGTCCACCAACGGCGCGTCGGCGGCGCTCGTCAGGCCCGGCACACCGGCCGCGAACCCGATGACACCTCCGGCCACGAGGCCAGCCGTGACCGTCGCGATGCTCTTGCGGTTGATCTTCATCTTCCTGTCTCCAATCTCGGAAGGCCCTCTGCCTTCCGACGCAACCCACTCTCGGACTCGCGATTGAGAAGGAAACATGACCAGGGTGAGAGTCAGGTGAGACCGTCACCGGTGAGATCGCGCACTTCGACGGCCGGTCGCAGGCGGAGCGACACCTCTGCTCCTCCTCCTGGCCGATCGGTGATCGCGACGGCGCCCCCATTGACGCGGGCCACCTCCGCGACAATCGCTAGGCCGAGACCCGACCCTGGGAGCGAGCGAGCGGCCTCTGTACGGTGGAATCGGTCGAACACCCGAGATCGCTCATGCTCGGGGATCCCCGGCCCGCGATCGGCGACCGTGATCACACCGTCGGCGATCCGAACCTCGATCGATCCGCCATCCGTGTCGAACTTCACCGCGTTGTCGAGCAAGTTCGACACCGCGCGCCGGAGCGGATCAACCCGCACATGCACAACCGACTCATCGGCCTCCACCACAATCTCACGCCCCGCGCGACGCGCCACCCGTGCGGCCACTGCCCGCACCACTGACCCGAGCTCGACTCGCTCGGGCTCCACATCCTCGATCTCACCGCTCGCCGCCTGAACGATCTCGTTCACCAGCCCCGTCAGATCGTCGACCTCCGCTCGCATAGCTGCCACCATCTCCCGCCGGTCCCCCTCATCAAGCTCGGAGTACCGATCGAGCATGTCCAGATTGGTCCTGATACTCGTCAATGGTGTCCGCAGTTCGTGCCCGGCATCTTGAACCAGTCGTGCCTGGTCTGCCCGAGAACGCGAGAGCGCGGCCATCATGCGGCTGAACGCCTCCGACAACCGCCCCACTTCATCGCGGCTTCGTCGAGCCGGCAGATCAACGTCGAGACTTCCGGTCTCCTCCACCGTCGCCGCAGCCTCGGTAAGACGACGGAGCGGCCTCGTCATTCGACCGGTTATCGCCGCACCGACCGCTCCCGCGAGCACGGTGACCACCGCGACGAGGGCGATCGTCCGCTCACGCAGCGCGTCGAGCACCCGATCCGTCTCCCTCAGGTCGCGCCCAACCTGCACCAAGCCCCCATCGAGTCCGATGAAGAGCACCCGATACCGATCGCGACCGAGATCGACATCGGCGAGAATGGTCCGTCCGCGGGGGAGCGCCAGCACGTCCTGCGTGACCCGCAACTCTCGAGGAAAGGTCGACTGGAGCACCGTGCCGTCGATTCGTGTCACCTGCACATCGAGACCATCGAACGGTCCGCGCTCGGGGAACCGCTCATTGATCCGACGGCTCAGCACCACCTGCGTGGCCTCCACCAACGACTCGTCAACCGCCTCGAGGAGGCGATCCGCGGCGAGCCGATACGAGACGACGCCGACCCCGATCGACGCGACCGCGGTCACAAGAGCGAGGGTCAGGGCGACGCGCAGACGGAGACTCACGACATCTCCGCTCTCGCCGTGTAGCCGACCCCTCGGACCGTGTGGATGAGGCGGGGCGATCCACTCTCCTCGGTCTTGCGACGGAGATAACCGATGTAGACGGCGAGGTTCTTCGAGTCAGGCCCGAAGTCGTAGTTCCAGATGCGCTCGTAGATCGTCGTGTGATCGAGCACAATGCCGGCGTTGCGGACAAGCAGCTCCAGCAGGTCGAACTCGGTCTTGGAGAGCTCGAGTCGCTGGCCACCCCTCGTCGCGACACGACCGGCTGGATCGATCGACAGGTCGCCCAACTCGAGATGATCCCCGACCTCGGCCTCAGGGTGAATGCGCCGGGTGAGCGCCCGGAGCCTCGCGAAGAGCTCACCCAGATCGAACGGCTTCGTGACGTAGTCATCGGCACCGGCATCGAGCCCAGCGACCCGGTCACTCGGCTCGGTTCGCGCGGTGAGCATCAGAATCGGCAGGGTGCTTCCTTCGGAGCGCAACACTCGGCAGACCGTGAGGCCATCGATCGACGGCATCGACACATCGAGCACCGCGATGTCCGGGGACTCGGCGCGAATCGACTCGAGCGCCGCCGCCCCATCGGCGGCAGTAACCACCTCATGGCCCTCGAGCCGCATCGCGCGAGCGAGCGACTCGCGAACCGATCGGTCATCCTCGGCGATGAGCACCCTCACGTGACGAGTACACCAGATCGGGGTAAGGGACCGGTGAGAATGCTCCGGTGAGCCGTCTGAGCGACTACCCGGCGATCGCCGCAGCCGCCGCTGTCGGAGCCGCGTCGCGGCTCGCGGTCGCCGAGGTGTTTGAGATGACCTGGATGTCGACCGCGACCGTCAACCTTGTCGCCTGTCTCGCCGCCGGACTCGCGCTCCGCTGGTGCGCGGGGTCCGAACGACTCCGACGAATCATCACGGCCGGACTTCTCGGTGGCCTCTCGACCTTCGCGACGCTGAGCGAGGACCTGCGAGAACTCGCCGCAAGCGGTGAGGCCAGACCGGTGATCCTCGCGTTCGTCGCCGCAGCCGTCGGATGCCCGTCGGTGTTCCTTCTCGCCCGAGGGAGACCGAGAGGGTGACCGCGGTGTTGTTCACCTTGGCCGCGATGGCCGGCGCGCTCGTTCGCGTCGCTCTTCGCGACCGATTCGGCCGCCCGGCGACAACAGCGGTCAATCTGCTCGGTTCGTTCCTGCTCGGAATCGTCATCGCTGGGGGCCTCGGTGCCGACGCGACCACCATCATCGGCACCGGGTTCTGCGGGTCGCTGACGACGATGTCAGGACTGGTGGTCGACGCCTACGCGACCGAAGCGAGGAGCGGCATCACGAGAATCGTGACCGAGCTCCTCACCGGAGTCGGCGCGGCCGCGATCGGCTTCGCCCTCATGGTCTGAACTCAGGCGACCGAGTCAACGCGCACCGGGAGACGTCGAGGTCCTCGGATCTGACCGACGCTCCAGGTGACGTCGCCATCGACCGCGAACGACGGGAACCGCGCGACGAACTCCTCGACCGCGACCTTCAGCTCCAACCGGGCCAAATTCGAGCCGAGACACCGGTGGATGCCGAGGCCGAAGGCGCCGTGGCGATTCTCCTGACGATCGATGATGAAATCGGTTGCCCGATCGAACTGGGCCGGATCACGATTCGCGGCCGGGAACGGCAACAGGACCCAGTCGTTGGCCTTCATCGGGCACCCGTGGAAGTCGTGGTCGTCCTTCACGAGCCGAGCCATCGTGACCGGCGCGTAGGCGCGGAGGAACTCCTCGAGAGCGAACAGCATCACCTCAGGCTCATCCACCAGTCGTCGCAGATCGTCCGGATGGGTGCCGAGATGCCAGATCGACGAGCCGATCGCTGACCAAGTCGTGTCGATGCCCGCCACCAGCAGCAACACGATCGATCCGCGAACATGTTCGATCGAGAGCTTCTGTCCCTCGATCTCCACACCGAGCAGATAACTCGTCAGGTCATCCCGCGGATTCTCCCGATGCTCCTCGATCTGCGCGGTCAAGTAGTCGTCGAGTCGCTGCATGAACTCCATGCGCACCTCAACCGGCTCGTTGATGCGCTCGAGCACATCGTGGACGAACCCGCGGAAGAGCTCCTCATCCTCGGTCGGGAAACCGAGCATCCGGGCGATCACGTTCACCGGGATGCTCTGCGCGTACTGAATAGCGGCGTCCACGACCGACTCCCCCGGCGTGATCTCACCCATGCGGTCGAGGAGATCCCGACAGAGTCGGCGCACCTCAGGTTCCCAAGCAGCGATCACCTTCGGCGAGAACGGCGGCAGAAGCAGGCGGCGAGCGATGTTGTGGAACGGCGGATCACTCGTGATGGGAGGCGCCGGACCGACCGGGGCCTCGATGAGCGGGCGACCGGTGTTGACCACGACACCCTGCGAGGTGAAGTGGTCGGTGTCGTAGGCGATCTCGTGGACCAATTCATGGGTGAAAGGGGCCCACAGCCCGCCGTAGCGGTCGCTGTGCGCTACCGGACACCCGGAGGCTTGGAACTCCGCCCAGATCTCGTGGGCGCGCTCGTTGTACTCGGGGACGGCGTGGTCGAAGTCGTCCTGCCAGTCGGTAACAGGGCCGTAAATGTCGGTCACGGGCGCTCCCTCACTCCTCGATCCCGATCGCGAACTCCGGGCAGTTCGCCACCGCGAGACGAGCCTTCTCCTCGAGTTCAGCGGGCACCGAGCCATCTCCGATGACCACAGCGGTGCCGTAGTCATCCACGTCGAACAGTTCGGGCGCCAAAGCGAAACAACGGTTGTGTCCCTGGCACTTTTCGGAATCCACGGTGACTCGCATGCACGCACCCTAGATCGTGCCTCCCGTCACATCTCACTCCGGTCGCCTCACGGCCCGAGGACCTCCGTTGCGGTCCACCGGACGTCGACATCCCGCGGTCGGTAACGTCCACGGGATGCCGGTCGTGTTCGCCGCCGAAGCCTCCGGATGGCTCGGAGAGCTGATGGGATGGTTGAGCGAGGTCTCCGGGGCCTGGTGGTTCCTGATCGTGATCGTGGTGATCGCCCTCCTCGATTCGGTCGTCCCGATCGTGCCGAGCGAGACGACGGTCATCATCGGCGGGGTAGCCGCCGGGCTCGGGGAGCAGAATCTCCTGCTCGTGATCGCCGCCGGCGCGATCGGCGCCTTCCTCGGCGACAACCTCGCCTACCTGATCGGCGCCCGCTTGACCAGCTGGATCGATCATCGCGCTGAGCGACGACCGGCGCTTCGCGACCGGCTTGATCGGGCAACCGTCATGATCAGAGACCGCGGCGGGCTGCTGCTCGTCACCGCCCGGTTCATCCCCGGAGGACGCACCGCCCTCACCGTCTCCTGCGGGGTGACGCGGCAACCTCGGCGATGGTTCGCCGGCTGGGTCGTGGTCGCGGTGACGATCTGGGCGACCTACTCGGCTGTACTCGGGAGCATCTTCGGCCGGACCTTCTCCGACAACCACACGCTCGCCTTCCTCATCGCCTTCGGCACCGCGCTCGTGGTGAACATCCTCATCGAGGTCATCCGGCACCTGCGCGCCCGAGCCGCCGGCTCCGACTCGACGATCGACGGCTGACAGACTCAAGGCGTGAAGGTCTCCGAAGCAGTAGCCACCCGCGCGTCGATCCGCGCGTTCCTCCCAACACCGGTGCCCGACGCGACGATCCGATCGCTGCTGGCCGGAGCGGCTCGCGCTCCGAGCGGCGGCAATGTCCAGCCGTGGCGGGTGTATGTCGTCAACGGTGACTCAATGGGCGACTTGCTGAACTACCTCGAGGGATGCGACCCCATCGAGGAGCCCGAGTACGAGGTGTACCCGCCGGGGCTCTGGGAGCCGCACCGCACCGCGCGCTTCGCCCTCGGCGAGCAGATGTACGGCCTGCTCGAGATCCCGCGCGAAGACAAGGAGGGTCGCCTCCGGCAGTTCGCCCGGAACGCCCGGTTCTTCGACGCCCCGGCGGCCTTCTTCACCTTCGTCGACCGTCGGTTCGGGCCGCCGCAGTGGTCAGACCTCGGGATGTTCCTCCAGACCTTTATGCTGCTCGCCCGCGAAGCCGGTCTCCACACCTGCGCTCAGGAGTATTGGTCGTCACGACACTCGGCCATCAGCCGATTTGTCGGCGCTCCCGAGAACGAGATGCTCTTCTGTGGGATGGCGATCGGGCACGCCGACCCGGACGCGCCCGTCAACTCCTTGACGAGCGAGCGCTTCGGCGTCGACGAGTTCGCCGTCTGGATCTGACCGGGATCGAGGTGCTCAGCCGGCGTCGCCGAGCCTGAGATGGAAGCCCTCGGGAACCACGATGTCGGACTCTCTGAGGTCGTGCACCGAGGCCACCCCGGAACCGAGCAGAGCGGAGTCGAGGCCGTTCCGAAGAACGTCGAGGACGTTCTCCACTCCCGCCTGACCATTGGCAGCGAGGCCCCACAGATAGGCGCGCCCGATCATCACTGCGCGCGCGCCGAGGGCGACCGCCTTCGCGACGTCGCCACCGCGGCGAACACCTCCATCGAGCACCACCTCCACGCGGTCGCCAACCTCTGAAGCGATCCCATGGAGAACCCGCAACGGCGACGGGGTGCCATCGAGGTTGTTCCCACCGTGGTTCGACACCGAGATCGCCGAGAAGCCGGCATCGGCAGCCCGGCGGGCATCGTCGATTCTCATGACCCCCTTGGCCATACACGGCCCTCCCCACTCAGAGGCGAACCACGCGAGATCGTCCCACGTGGGCGGGGGTGTCATCATCCACTGGCCGTAGGCGCCGAAGAAGCCCGGGGCTCCCTCCCCCGCTGAGACCTGCGCTGGCGTCAACATGTTCGGTGTGGTGAGGTCCGGCAGGCTGAATCCGCGGAGGTAACGCCAGAGCCAGGTTGGCCGCGCCAACGCCGCGGGTGCCTGGCGGATCATGGTGCGCAGGTCGAGACGCTCCGGAAGCGGGGGTGATCCCCAGTCGCGACTGTGGCTGAACGACCAATCAAGGGTCAAGATCACAGCGCGCGCACCGGCGTCGCGGGCCCGCTCCATCTGACCGGCCATCCAGTCGCGGTCATTGATCCAGTACATCTGGAAGAACAAGTTCGGATTCGCCTCCGCAACCTCCTCCATCGGCTTGGAACCGAACGATGAGAGGCCGACCGCCACACCACGAGCGGCAGCCGCTCGGGCGACAGCGACCTCGCCCTCGGGGTGGACGGCCTGAACACCCGTCGGCGAAATCACGACCGGCATCGAGAGCGGAACACCAAGGAGTTCCGTCGCCAGGTTCCGCTCGGCAGGCTTGCCCGCGATCACGGGAGCGAAGCCGAGGTCGTCGAAGGCCGAACGGTTCGCGTCGAGGGTGCGACCCGCTTCCGAGCCCGCGACCAGGGCGTCGCGCACCGGCCAGGGGAGGATGCGCTCCGCGCGTCGACGAGCCTCGGCTACCGACTCAAACCAAGCGTTCCCCATGCGGCAAGGCTACCGATCCGCTCAGAAACGGTCGCCCGGAACTCGGCCATCTACAGACGGTCTAGGGTCGACGGATGGAGATCGCCACCATCAACGGGGTCGATATCGCCCACACCGACACCGGGACCGTCGACGGGGGCCGAACCATCGTCTTCAGCCACGGATTGCTGATGGACCATGAGATGTTCGCGCCGCAACTCGAAGCGTTGTCCGGACGTCACCGGATCATCACCTGGGATGAGCGAGCCCACGGGAGCACCCGCGCGACGGCACCGTTCTCGTATTGGGACTCGGCAAGCGACCTCCTCGGCCTCCTCGACCACCTTGACGTTGAGACGGCGGTTCTCGCCGGGATGTCACAGGGCGGATTCATCTCACTACGCGCCGCCCTCGCATCCCCTGAGCGCGTTGACGCACTCGTGCTGATGGGCAGCCAAGCCGGTCTCGAGGACCCGGAGAAACAGGCCTCCTATGAGGTGCTGCATCAGGTTTGGCTCGACCAAGGCCCAGAGCCGGTCCAAGAGATCGTGGCCGGAATCATCCTTGGGGAGGGCGATTGGTCGACCTGGTTCGACAAGTGGACGTCGTGGGCCGACCGAGACCGCAACGAGTTCACCCATGCATTTCGCTGCCTGAGCGACCGCGACGACATCACCGAGCGACTCGGCGAGATCACCTGCCCGTCACTCGTGATCCACGGCACCGCCGACGCCGCCATCCCGATGGAACGTGCGCGTGTCATGGCCGACGGCTTGGGAGGGGCGACAGCGTTCGTCGAGGTCGAAGGTGGCACCCACGCGTGCAATCTCACGCATCCCGGGCCCGTGAATGAGGCGATCACCGCCTTCATTGACTCACTCGGCTGACCCGACGGGAGACGGCCTCAGCAGTCACCGGCCGGCATCAACGGCGTCAAGCACGCACCTGATCGAGGATGTCGCGACAGCGTTCAGCTGAACCCTCGTCGGTCACTGGGATCGAAAACTCGATGCGATCGCATCGCGAGCCGTAACGGTCGCGCAACTGAGCGGCGATCGTGTCGTGGGTGCCGATCGTCGCGACTGTGTGAAGGATCTCGTCGTCGACGACGGTCGCGAGTTCCTCCCACCGTCCCGCTTTCGACAGCGATGCCGCTCGATCAGCCTCGTCCTCCCAGCCGTGCAATTCGAAGACCCTGCGATAGGCCGGCGTGGACAGGTAGAAGGCGACCCTGGCCCGCACGGTGCGGATCACCGGGTCGAGCGCCGCGTCGTCGGGGGCCGTGCCGATCAACGGCTTCATGCAGACCTCGACATCGTCGGCTCGTCGACCGACCCGTGCGGCGCCCTCGGCCACCGCGGGGAGCACCGACTCGTCGATGAAGCGTGTGGTGCAGATCGGGTGAAGCCGAACACCATCGGCGACCTCGCCCGCCACCGCGCACATGCGGGGTCCAATCGCCGCGACGTGGATCGGGATGTCGGGATGCTCGATCGGGCCGGGATCGAAGAGCGGCACCATGAGGCTGAGGTTGAAGTGCTCGCTCTCAAACGCCAGCGGCGTCCGGTCCTGCCAACACGTCCAGACGGCTCGGATCGCTCCGATCGTGTCTCGCATCCATGGCGCCGGTGGATGCCACTCCATCCCGAAACGACGTCGGATATGCCCGCGAACCTGAGTGCCGAGCCCGAGGAGGAAACGTCCACCGGAGACCTTCGACAAGGTCCATGCCGACATGGCGGTCGTCGCCGGGGAGCGCGGGAAGGCCATCGCCACCGAGGTGCCGAGTTGGATCCGCTCGGTCGTCGACGCGCCGAGGGCCAGAAGTTGATAGGGATCCCATTTCGTCTCCTCGACCAGCACGGCGTCGAGGCCGACCCGCTCCGCCAGCGCCGCCCCCGTGGCGAACGATGATGGGTCGAGCGGCACATCAGGCTCGCGGAGCCCGGGGTCGAGTTTTCCGAGGGGGAGGAGGGATTCGACGAGCACGGCGACAGCGTCGTCGACCGTCATCCGCGCCAACGAGGCGGAGCGGTGGAATGAGCGAGGCTGTCGCGGCGTTCGACCTGGTATGCCCTCCCCCGCCTCGATCGTCGACCGTTTGCTCGACGCGACCATCGCCCCCGGTTTCTCCGCCATCGGTTCCGGTGTGCGCCGCCGGCTCGCCGATTGGGGTCCTCCGATCGAGCGGGACCTCTCCGATGCCACCTACGTGGTGACGGGCACCACCTCCGGGATCGGTGCCGAGGTGGTTCGCGAACTCGCCCGCGCCGGAGCGCGGGTCCTCGCCGTTGGCCGGGATCGGGAGCGCACCGAGGCGTCAGCGGCCGCGCTCGGGGCCGAACCCGTCGTGGCGGATATGTCCGACCTCGAGGCCGTCACCGAGGCCTGCCAACGCATCCTCGCTGATACCGAGCGCCTCGACGGACTCGTTCATAACGCTGGCGCCCTCGTGGCCGAACGGGTCGACAACGCCGTCGGAATCGAGTCGACGGTGGCGGCGCAGGTCCTCGGACCCTTCCTGATGACCAGCCTGCTGCTCGGCCGGCTGTCGTCCGAGGCGGTGCGGCCCGGACGGGTGGTCACGGTCGCCTCGGGCGGCATGTACGCCGCGGGGCTCTCGACCGGATCACTCCAGATGCCCGCGGAGAGCTACCGGGGATCGGAGCAGTACGCGCGGGCGAAACGCGCTCAGGTCACCTTGAACGAGATGTGGGCCGACCGAGTCGACCCAACCCGGGTGGCCTTCCACGCCATGCACCCAGGCTGGGCCGATACCCCGGGTGTCCGAAGCTCGCTGCCCCGGTTCCATCGCACGCTCTCCCCCGTGCTGCGATCACCGGCCGATGCCGCCGACACCGTGCTCTGGCTGTTGACCGCTGAGGAGGGCGGCGAGTCGAGCGGTGGGTTCTGGCACGACCGACGTCGGCGGGCCATTCATCGCCTTCCGACGACACGACGCACCGACACAGCGGCCCGGCGCCAGCAACTCTGGGACTGGGTGGTCGGGCAGACCAACGATCCGTTGATCTGAGTCGGTTCAACCCGCGAGGGTATTGCCGAACACCTGCCAAGCGAGGGCGGACTTCGCCGTCAGGCTGAGAACCAGGTAGACGCGCTCGCCGTAGAGGTAATCCGACCAGCGTCCGACCCCTCGATACTGCAGCCACTGGTTCAGCGCGAACAGGTTGAAGAAGATGAACAGGCTGATCAGGATCCCCCACACGAAGGCGGGGAACTCGGGCTGACCGGACGGGCCGATCACGTAGATGAACAGCACCACCCACGGCACACCACCGGCAATGCAGCCAAACCAGAAGGGGCTCCACCACACGGGCTGGCCGGGGCGGTTGACCACCTCCATGATCCAACCGAAGAGGATCATCGCCGCGTTTGCCCCAGCGAGGCCGAGGAGGGCGGCGATGTCGGAGATGCCGAACACCATGGCGATGAGGATGATCATCAGCGTCGACGAGAGCGAGTACTCCACCCATCGGAACCGGTTCTGCTGGCGAGACAGTTCAGCGAGGTAGGTGCGCCGACCGACGGTCGAGACAATGCCGTGGAAGAGCGCCGACAGGATCAGGAAGCCCGCCGCGCCCCAGGCGACGGGAATCTCGAACATCTTCTCAAGACGCTCCGGAGCGAGGTCACCGTTCGGAGCGTCATTCCAGAAGTAGGAGGCGACCGGCAGGGCGAAGTCGTTGGCGAGGGCCAACACTGCGATCGCCTGAACAGCGTGGAGCAGGGTGGCGATGAGGTTGAGGCGCTGAAGCCTGGCAGCCCGATCCTCGGGGATGGTCTCAATCGTTGTATCGGTCATGCTGGCGATCTCCTTCTCTCAGCCGGCTACAACCGGACTCCCTGAGCGTAC
>JAURCL010000090.1 GCA_030828465.1 Acidimicrobiales bacterium
GCCGCCGCGACCGCCGCCGGTCCAAACCGGCTGCGCTGCTGGGCCAGGAGGCACCGATGCGCTTGGGCCTCGCGGCCCGCCCGTCAGCGGTGCCGTATTCGGACCACCCGTGATGGGCTGCACCTTGCACGGGACTGATGGCTGACCGCCTGTGCCGCCGCCTGTGCTTGGTCCGGCAGGTCCGCCAGTCAGCGGTCCATGCGGTCCCGTTGTGCCACCTGATGCGGGGCGATTAGGGAATCGCTTTGCGCCAGGATTGGGCGTGATAACCGGCGTGACAGTCGGCGTCGGCGGGACAACGTCCCCTGGTCGTCGCGGCCTGCCGCCCGTGGTAGGACCACCACCACCGCTTGGCCGTGGTGTCGTAGGACCGCCACCGCCGCCACCACCGCCACCACCACCGCCGCCGCCGCCGCCGCCACCACCGCCGCCACCACCACCGCCGCCGCCCGCAGGCACCGAGTAGGTCGGACCCTGCGTTGGCGGCGTGATGTCCGGCGACTCCGCATACCAGCGCCACAGGCCGGGCTTCTGTTCGCCACGGAATCCGTGACTGCTGGCTGCGTCGTAGCTCAACCAGACGCGCGCCACCTCTGGCAGCGCATCGGGCGATGGGTAGCCGCCGCCGAACTCGAGCGGCGCGTCGCGGGTGCTGTTGTCGTAGAAGTAGGCCCCGGTAGAGATGTGCGCCGCGTTGATCGGGTGCCCGTCGCGGTCGGTGCCGTGCCTGTGCTTGTCTGCGTTGCTGCCTGCGTGCAGCGGACCCTGCCCGCCGATGGCTGA
>JAURCL010000091.1 GCA_030828465.1 Acidimicrobiales bacterium
GAGGATATTTCAGGGAAGACATCTGGAACCTTGACCCAGTCGCTGCTCTTGAAAAGTTCCTTGAACTCAATCATACTTTGTGCCTCCTTTTCGTAGTCTATCTCCTCCAGAATTAGGGGCTTCCACTCATCCAGAATGTCCATGAACTCGGTGTAGTTCGAGTCACGGGTGAAAAAGTAACCTATCTTTGAGATCTGTTTGATGATTTCAATATCATTGATGATACCCTGCTCTATTCCCGGTCGCTGCACCTTGACGACCACCTCGGTGCCGTCCTTGGCGATGGCACGGTGACACTGCCCCAACGACGCCGACGCCATCGGTCGCGTGTCAAAATACCCAAACGTTTCACGCACGTAATCTTCACCCACCACGCTAAGGACATCTTGAAAAGGAGGAACTTCATTCTGCAGACTGGAAAACTCTTCGATGACCTCGGCAGACAGAATGTCATTTCGCGTGCTGATCAACTGCCCCAATTTCACAAAGGTCGGTCCGAGATCCACCAACTCACCGGTCACCCACTTGGCTATACGCCTGTTGTCTTCTGGCGTCTTCCTTGATCTGAGTAATTTCAAGTTTAGTTTTGCACCAAATGTTCCCAGCTTCTGTATTCTGTGTATTGGTTGTTGCATCTACTAATTAAAGATATTA
>JAURCL010000092.1 GCA_030828465.1 Acidimicrobiales bacterium
GGCGAGCGCCGCGGCGGTCGGCTCGTTGATGATGCGCTCGACCTTGAGGCCGGCGATCTGGCCGGCGTCCTTGGTCGCCTGGCGCTGGCTGTCGTTGAAGTAGGCCGGCACCGTGATCACCGCGCGCTCGACGGTCTCGCCGAGGTAGGCCTCGGCCGACTCCTTGAGCCCGCGCAGGATCTGCGCCGACAGCTCGGGCGGCGTGTAGGTCTTGTCGCCGACCTCGACCTTGACCAGGTCATCGGCCCCGCCGACGACCTTGTAGGGCACCATCTTCTCCTCGGAGTCGACCTCGTTGTGGCGACGCCCCATGAAGCGCTTGATCGAGTAGATCGTGTTCGCCGGGTTGGTCGCGGCCTGGCGCTTCGCCGGCGCGCCGAGCAGGCGCTCGCCGCTCGGCGTGAACGCGATCACGGACGGCGTCGTGCGCGCGCCCTCCATGTTGGGGATGACCTTCGGCTCACCACCCTCCATGACCGAGACGACCGAGTTGGTGGTTCCGAGGTCGATTCCGACGATCTTCGACATGCTTGACTCCTGGTGCCCGGCTGCCGCGACCGCGGGCTCCGGACCAAATGGCAACAAAATGCTGCCCCACGACTTGGGGCTGGTCGCTCTAGATCAAATCGCGTGC
>JAURCL010000093.1 GCA_030828465.1 Acidimicrobiales bacterium
GTCCGGGTTAGCTCTCCCATTAGCATAAAGGGCATAAGCCAGCTGCGTGTAAACATAGAGGCGCCTTGCGCGGCACCCCCGGAAGCGCGCTTGCCCCCACAGCCCGAGCCAAATGGCACTGAGTTGCCCTGTTGCCAGTTGCGCCCATATCTCATCAGTGCGAGCGCGAGCTGCACAAAGACGGCGGCGGCGGCGGTGGTGGCGTGGCGAGGAGGGCACGCGCCGCCCGGCCCCGAAGGCCAAGTCCTGCGCCACGTCCTCCGCAACGTCCTCCGCAACGCCCTGCGCCGCGTCCTTTACGTGCTGGCGGCGGCAGCGGCGGCGGCGGCGAAGGAGAAAGAGGAGGAGACAGCGGCAGCGGCGGCGGCAGAGCTCGCGGCGGAGCTGTCGCTGCCGTTCGACCCGCGGACCATCGAGTGGGGCCCCGACGACCCGCGCGGCGCGGCGATGGCCGTGGGCGCATTCGTCGCGCTCGGCATCGTCGGGGCGGCGATCCCATGACCCGCGTGCGCGATCACGTCGAGGTCGTGACCCTGCACCCCGTCGTGCCCTCGACGCTCACGACCGCGGAGCGCGCGGCCTTCCTCGCGTCCCTGCGCGCCGAGGAGT
>JAURCL010000094.1 GCA_030828465.1 Acidimicrobiales bacterium
CTGCTTATGACGCGGATCGGTACAGATGATCCGAACCACACCATGGCGGCGAATTAACTTGCAGTTACGGCACATTTTTTTTACTGACGCCGATACTTTCATAAACTACTCCTTGCAAATTCCAACCACGCCTACTTGGCGCGAAATACGATACGTGCGCGACTTAGGTCGTAGGGCGTGAGCTCCACGGTGACTTTGTCGCCTGGCAAGATACGGATGTAGTGCATCCGCATCTTGCCGGAAATGTGTCCCAAGACCACATGGCCGTTTTCCAATTTCACACGGAAGGTGGCATTTGGCAGATTTTCTACCACCTCACCCTGCATCTGAATCACATCGTCCTTGGCCATATACCTTATCGAGCCGGGGCTCCTTTAAAGTTGGCCTTTTTCAGCAACGAGTCGTATTGCTGAGACATCATGTAATTCTGAACCTGGGTCATGAAGTCCATCGTGACCACCACCAAAATCAGCAGCGAGGTGCCGCCAAAATAAAACGGCACGTTGTACTTCAAAATCAAAAATTCGGGCAACAAACACACAAAGGTGATGTAAACCGCACCCACCAGCGTCAAGCGCATCAATACTTTGTCGATGTACGGAGTAG
>JAURCL010000095.1 GCA_030828465.1 Acidimicrobiales bacterium
AACACCCACCTTGGGGAGCGGCCGGTGACGGCGGTGATCTACACCCACTCCCACACCGATCACTTCGGGGGTGTGCTCGGGGTGACGAGTGAGGAGGCCGTGCGGCGGGGCGACTGTCGGATCATCGCCCCTGAGCACTTCCTTCAGGAGACGATCAATGAGAACGTCATCGCCGGTCATGCGATGACACGTCGTGCGCTCTATCAGTTCGGTCCGCTGCTGCCGCCGGGCCCACGAGGTCACGTCGACTGCGGGCTCGGCAAGGCGATTCCGATCTCGCCGCCCGGACTGCTCGCCCCGACCGAGGACATCACGCGCACCGGCCAGGAACTCGTCGTTGACGGGGTGCGGATCGTCTTCCAGTTGACTCCCGAGGCTGAGGCGCCGGCCGAGATGAACTTCTTCTTCCCCGATCACGGCTGGTTGTGCATGGCGGAGAACTGCTCCCACAACATGCACAACCTGATTCCGATCCGTGGCGCCCAGGCCCGCGACGCTCTCGCCTGGTCGAAGTACATCGGAGAGGCCCGTGACCTCTTCGGTGCTCGATCCGAGGTGATGTTCG
>JAURCL010000096.1 GCA_030828465.1 Acidimicrobiales bacterium
TGCCGAGCTGCAGAAACTGCAGACGGAGGTCGCCTATCTGCAACGCTGGGTGCGGGAGACCGGCGCCCGGGTGATCGTCACTGAGATCGACCCGATCTGTGCCTTGCAGGCTGCTATGGACGGTTTTGAGGTCAAGCGCATGGAAAATGCCATCCCGCGCGCCAACATTGTGGTGACCGCTACCGGCAACCGCGACATCGTGACGGAAAAACACTTTCGCCTAATGAATGACAAGACGATCCTGTGCAACATCGGCCACTTCGACACCGAGATCCAGGTCGAGGCGCTGCGCGAGTTCGATTGGACCAACATCAAGCCGCAGGTCGACGAGGTCGAATTCCCCGACGGCAAGAAGCTGATCGTTCTCGCCGAGGGCCGGCTGGTCAATCTTGGCTGTGCCACCGGTCATCCGAGCTTCGTGATGAGCGCGTCGTTCACCAACCAGGTGATGGCGCAGCTTGAGCTTTGGGAAAACAGCGCAAACTACAAGAACGAGGTCTACGTGCTGCCGAAGCATCTCGACGAAAAGGTCGCGGCGCT
>JAURCL010000097.1 GCA_030828465.1 Acidimicrobiales bacterium
TGAGGTGGCTGAACCAAACACACCGTCAGCTCCACCACGAACGGTGATACCGACGTTCATTAACGCTCGTTGAAGGGCGGCCACACGCTCACTCGTCTCACCATAGACACCGAAGCCTTGAGTGGTTGTGGCCGTTTCTGAGTCGGCACCATGATCATGCCCATCTTCGTCTTCATGCGCATCTTCATTTGTATCAGTCGCTGAGTCGCGAGCAAGAGCAGCTGCTGTTTCGTCGTCGACAATCCCTGTTGCCTCGAGACCACGATCCGTCTGAAATGCCTTAACTGAACTGGAAGTCGCCGGACCGAAAATCCCGTCGGCGCCACCTCGCACCGTCACGCCGAGATCGAGAAGGCGCCGTTGCAGTGCCGCAACTGATTCACCCAGTGCACCCGGACGGAGACCGACCAGCTGGGAGAATTCAGCGGGCACTGCAACAGCAGATTCCTCGCCGTTGTTTGACGGAGCAGTGAGAGCCATCAACGTTGCTTCGTCAGCAACACCTGACGCTTCGAGACCAGCAGACTTCTGAAACT
>JAURCL010000098.1 GCA_030828465.1 Acidimicrobiales bacterium
GTCGTTGCGGTTTCAGCGATACCTGGCATGCCGCGCGATCTGGTGGGCGTCTGCACCTTGGTGTTGACATCATCGCCCCAGAAGGAAACCTGATCTATGCCGTTGCTGATGGTGTAATCACGAAGGTGTACGAGGACCGTCCCGGCTCGTTGTCGGGCAACGGCATTCGTCTGACCACTGATGATGGCACCTACTTCTTCTACGCCCACTTCACACATGTGGCCGAGGGCATCGTCGAGGGTGCTCAGGTGCGCGCCGGACAGGTTGTTGGCTACAACGGCAGCACTGGAAACAGCGGAACACCGCACCTTCATTTCGAAATTCATCCTCAGGGCGGTGCAGCGATCAACCCGTACCCGATCGTGAAGGCTGTGGATGCGTGCCACGTGACCGAGCCACTCGTGATCGATGGCCAGTCGGTCGCCACCGAGTCGGAGACCGCTGATTCGGTGGCTGCTGAGGCTGCTCCAGCGGCAACGGATGACACCGACGCGGACCAGGCTGGCGTCGCCAACACCACAGAGGCCGCGG
>JAURCL010000099.1 GCA_030828465.1 Acidimicrobiales bacterium
GAACCTCGAGAGCATGACCCGCAGTGTGGCGGTTAGGCGGCGCTGCGTCGATTCCGTCGGCCTCGACCCCGCCGAGATGCACCGGGCACGGGCTCCCATCGGAAGCGTTTCGCAGCGACGAACGCGCCGACGACAGTCCAGCCGATCAGGACGACGAGGCGGTCCCATTCGAAGGCGGGAGCATCGCTGAACGGCGACATCGCCTCGGTGAAGGCAACCGCGAACGGCTTCAGCGGGAAGATGTCGCCGATCAGGTTCAGCCATGACGGTGGATCATCGAGGGGGACGAAGACGTTCGAGAGGAACGCCAGCGGAAGGATCGTCGCGTTTGCGATCGCAGGGGCCGCTGACGCGGTCTTCGAGACAGCCGCACGGGCGACGCCGAGAGTTGCGAAGCAGGCCGTACCGGCGAGGAAGGCGACGATGATCGCCGGCAGCTGAGCAAGCTGGACGTCGACGCCGTAGGCGACGATGCCGATCCCCACCATCAGCGTTGTGGCG
>JAURCL010000009.1 GCA_030828465.1 Acidimicrobiales bacterium
CAACGGTGCGATCCGTCGGGCGACTGCGAGGAAGTCCGCGAGAGCCTGAGCATCGGACATCTGCTCGAGGGCGATCGGAACACCGGAGGAGTCGACAACCACCACGACGACGGGAGTATCGGCGGGAACCCTGATGGTGCCCGCTTCGGTCGCGGCGGGCATGGAGGATGCCGGGGTGCTCGGCTCGGTGACCGGGAGTTCGTCACCGCTCGTCGCACCTTCCGCGATGCCGTAGGCGGTCATCATCGCGAGGACCGCGGTCGTGGAGCCGCCGACGGTTGCCACGCGAGCTGCTCGGGCTGGGTTGCGTCTCCGGCCAGTCGCTGAGGGCGCCGATGCGGGCGGTTCGTCAACGGCGGTCGGAACCGGACGGGTCGCTCGAGCGGCGCGGAGCGCCGCGAGCCTGGCCGCTCGATCCTCGGGCGAAGGACGCTCAGTCATCGTCGCGCTCGTCGTCGTCGTCATCATCGTCGTCATCGTCATCGTCATGATCGTCGTCGTCGTCCTCCTCATCGTCATCGTCGTCGTCGTCGTCGTGATCGTCGTCGTATCGCGCTGGGGCCGGCGGAGTGACCTCGCGACTCGAGAGCTCTGGGACGATGCCGAGTTGCGCGTCGAAGGTCGCTTCGAAGGTCACCTCAACCGCGCCGTCGGTGAACTCGACCTCCACGGCGTTCCGTGCCGGATACGCCTCGGTCTTCACGACGGTCCAGCCGGCCGCCGCACTCGCATCGAGCACCAGGATTCGCGAGCTCACAACGTCGACGGTGACGGTGCCTGCTCCGCCAACGTTGAAGGTCGTGAGGTAGGAGGCTGGAACGGTGGTCGTCGGCGCCACGGTGGGTGGGGTCGTCGTGACGGGTGCCGCAGGAACAGTCGTCGGCGTTGGAGCGACGGTGGTGACCGTCGGATCCTCTGCCCCGACCAACCTCGATGAGACCGGCGCCGGTGTGGCGCTCGCGGCTTCGTCCGTTCCGGTCGACTGCGCGGCCGTCGCCGGTGCCTCGGTGGTCGACGTAGCGGTCACGACCTCAGCCGTGGGCGGCAGGGTGAGGTCAACGGTCGCCGCTTCCGGGATGAACGCGGACGAGGCGGCGGCCTCGGTCGGCGTGGAATCGAAGATCGAGGTGTTCACGAGCGCGGCAGCCGCGCCGGCGCCGAGCACGCCAACGAGGCTCAACGTGGTGGCGAGTGTGGTCTTCATGATCTCTCCTGTCGGGGGTTCGGGATCTCTCCCATGTCGTGCCACCGACGGTACGGAACGCTTGCCAGCACAGGGAACGACGACATCCAAGGGACATCCAAGAAGTGGTCGGAGATGTCCAGATCGTTCCGATTCGCGCCCGATTCGGGGCAAGCGATGAAACAATCGGAATATGTCCGGTAACCAACGGCTGCTGCTCGTCGAAGATGATGACTCGATCGCCCGGTCCCTTACCGGCCCCCTCGAGTCCGCCGGATTCAGAGTGGAGCACGTCTCCACTGGCGCTGAGGCCGTGTCCGCGCGCGGAGCTGATGTCGTGCTCCTCGACCTCGGCCTGCCCGATATGGACGGCTACGACGTTTGTCGCGCGATTCGGGCTCATTCCGATGTCCCCATCATCGTGGTGACCGCCCGCAGCGACGAGTTCGATCGGGTGCTCGGGCTTGAGCTCGGCGCCGACGACTACATGGTGAAGCCCCTCGGCACTCGTGAGCTGATCGCGAGGATCCGGGCCGTGCTTCGACGCACCGGGGGACGTCCGACAGGGGTCGACGGAGACGACCGTCTCACTGTCGGGCCTCTCAGTATCGACCGCCGAACCCACCGGATCCACCTCGATGGCGAGGAGGTGCCGTTCACCCCGAAGGAGTTCGAACTGCTCGTGTTCCTCGCTGAGGATGCTGGAGCGGTGCGCACCCGGACCGACATCGTCGAGCATGTCTGGGACGCCAACTGGTTCGGGCCGACCAAGACCGTCGACGCGCATGTCGCCAGCATCCGCCGCAAACTCGGCTCGCACTCGTGGATCGAGTCGGTGCGAGGCGTCGGTTTCCGGCTCGTGGAACCCTCCGGCTCGTGAGACGTCGACTGATCGCCGTCCTCGTCGGCGTCGTCGTGCTCGTGCTCGCGGTCCAGGACCTCCCTCTCGTCGGCCACCTCCGAGTCGTCGAGCGCGATCGCCTCGTCACTCGACTGGAGCGCGACGCCTTCATCCTCGCCGGTCGAGTGGAGGAGGACCTCGAGGCGGGCACAGCCGACGACAACGCCGTTCTGCTCGGGCTCGTGGAGCGCTACGAGGTCAGCGAGGACGTCAGCGTGGTGGTGACCGACACCCGGGCACTCGCCGTGCTCGGACCCGACTTCGACGTCGGGGAGGACTTCTCGAACCGCCCGGAGATCCTCGAAGCGCTCGCCGGCCGCCCCGAGACCGGTGAACGCGACTCGGTCACCCTCGGCCAACGACTCTTCTACGTGTCCGTCCCGGTGCTCAGCGGCGACGGGGTGGTTGGGGCCGTTCGCATCACCGCTCCAGCCTCGCGCGTCGACGAGGAAGTCGCCGATCGATTGTGGGGTCTCGGTCTGGTCGTGGCTATCTCAGTGGCGATCGCCGCCTTCGCCGCTCTGGTGATGGCATGGACGGTGACCCGCCCGCTCTCGCGGCTCTCGGAGAGCGCCGCCCGTCTCGCTGGTGGCTCGCTCTCCGAACGCGCGCCCGAGGGAGAGGGCCCTCCCGAGGTCCGTTCCCTCGCGCGACGGTTCAACCTGATGGCCGAACAGATCGAGTTGCTCGTCGCCCGCCAACGCGCCTTCGCTGGAACCGCCTCCCACCAGCTGCGAACCCCGCTGACCGCGCTTCGCATTCGTTTGGAAAGCCTCGCCGCCGCCTCCGACGGTGTCTCAAGTGACCCCGCTCTTACCGAGCACATCCAGGAGGCGATCGCCGAGACCGATCGGCTGCACCGAATGATTGAAGGTCTTCTCGCCCTCACTCGGGCCGAGGAGGCGGGCCTCGCGCCCGTAGAGGTCGATCTCGCGGCGATCGCGGCCGAGCGGATCGACTACTGGGCCCCGCTCGCCGGGGAGCGCGGTGTCGAGCTCCGGCTTCGCGGCGATGATCCGGAGATCGCTTTGGCGGTAGCGGGCTCGGTCGAGCAAATCATCGACAACTTGGTGGACAACGCACTCGACGTCGCGCCGCTCGGCTCCGAGATCCTCCTCGAGGTCGAAAGGGCCGGCGAGCGGACCGAGCTTCGAATTATCGATGCCGGTCCGGGGCTCAGCGAGACGGATCGCGACATGGCCTTCGACCGATTCTGGCGGGCGCCGGGCGCGACACCGGGAGGGTCTGGGCTGGGCCTCGCGATCGTTCGTCAACTCGCCGAATCCGCCGGAGGATCCGCCCGCCTCGATGCTGCCGCGACAGGCGGTGTCGCCGCTGTGGTCTCGCTCAGGCGGCCCGAAGGTCGCTGAGCACCGCCGCCCAACGATCCGGATCGCTCCGGTAGGGGGCGTAGAAGCCGAGGCGATCGACGATGTCACCGAACCGAGCACGCAACTCGGGGGCGATCCCCTCGGGCTCGGCGACCACCGCGAAGGTGTTGAGTACCTCGTCGTCGATCAACTCGCCCATGGTCTCCCACTCACCGCGCTTGGAGAGCCCATTCAACTCGTCCTGCAACTCTCCCCAGCCATGGAGATCGAGCACCGCGCGATAGGCGGGGGTCGAGCCGTAGAAGGCGATCTGCTGACGGGTCGCTTTCGCCGCCGCGGCCATCTCCTCCTCGGTGTTCCCGGTGACCACGAACAGCGGTCCGGAGATCTCGAACCCGTCGAGAGACAGCCCCGCTCGCTCGCGGCCGCGCTGCAACGCCGGGATCGTCACCTCGCGCAGGTAGCGCTCGGTCGTGAAGCCGTGGCAGAAGAAGCCGTCGCAGACTTCACCGGCGACCTCGGTCATCAACTGCCCGACGCCGGCGAGGAACACCTTCGGCGGACCGAACCCGTCGAGGTCGGCGGCGTCCGGGGTGAAAAACGGCGTCATGAGCGTGTGCCGGTAGAACTCGCCACGGAAGGCGAGTGGCTCACCGTTGAGCCAGGTGGCCCAGATCGCGCGGACCGCCTGGATCATCTCGCGCATCCGGGGAGCGGGATGGCTCCACTCCATCGAGAAGCGTTTCGTGATGTGCGGCTTGATCTGACTGCCGAGACCGAGGTGGAATCGGCCTCGCGAGTACGCCTGCAGGTCCCATCCGATGTTGGCGAGCAGCATCGGATTCCGCGCGAAAGCGACGGCGATCGAGGTGCCGAGGTCGACCCGCTCGGTCGTTGTGGCGGCTGCGACCAGCGGAAGGAACGGATCGTGAGCGGTCTCGGCGGTCCACACACCGTCGTAGTTCGCCGCCTCGAATTCCGCTGCCGCGCTGCCGGCGTCGGCGATGGTGGACGGCAGGGTCGCGTCGATCTTCATTACCGGAGGGTAACCCGAGGTGATCGCGCGATCGCAGGCGCGGCGGGTCAGTCCTGATCGCGGAGGAACTGCTCGATCTCGGCGCCGATCTCATCGGCGGAGCGCAGTTCGATACGCGGACCTCCGAAGTCGATCCCGCTCGGCGTGTCATCGGTGGAGTCGTGGATCCGCTCCAGTTGCTCGAGCATCGCCTGGTGCTCCTCGTTACCGGAGATGAGATCGTCGATCCGCTGACGCTGTTTCACCGTCTGCTGGCGAATGCCCGTCCCGTCGACCACCACATCTACGGCCTCACGCAGTCCGTCGAGCAGGGCGACGGCGGCAGCGGGATAGGGCATCGTCGACACGTAGTGCGGCACTTGCGCCCAGATGCCGAGCGAGGGGATGCCGAGGGAGTGCATCTCGTGTTCGAGGACGGCGCACACCCCGGCGGGCACCTCGAGGGTGGAGCGCAGGAACGGCACCCGGGCCAGCACATCCTGCGATGGGGTCGTGATCGAGAGACGTGGCGAGCGGGTGTGGGGGGCCGCGAAGGGATAGGCCCCGAGGTGGGCCATGGCCGACACGCCGAGCAGGCGAGCGAGGTGCGAGACCTCGGCGCGGAAGCGATGCCACGCCATGTCGGGTTCGGGTCCGCTCAGCAGCACCAGGTCGTGCCCCGCCAGATCTCGTCCGACCGAGATGGTGATGTGCTGCCACTCGACGAGCGTGTTGAGTCCCTCATCGAGATGCAGGGTCGGCCGGCGTGCGCGGAAGTCAATGAAGGGGTCATCGTCGAACACGGCGATCGGTGAGCCGTCGGACTCGGCCATGACCGCCTGCATCGCGGACTGCGCCGCGCCACCCGAATCGATCCAGCCGGTCAGCGCGACGATCATCACCGGGTTATCGAGTTGCGGCGTATCGGACAGCCAGCGGATGGTGTTGCCCGGGGAGGTCATCGCGCCTCCAGGATCTGAAGGGCCCGTTCGGCGGCCGAGTCGACTTGTTGTCGGAACGGCTCGAGTTCGGCGGGGTCCCGGGAGCCGAGCGCCCCACCGAGATAGCGGGCGTAAACCCCCTCGAGGATGCAGGCGAGCTTCCACGAGGCGAAGGCGATGTAGATGTCGAGGTCGCTCAGGTCACGGCCCGAGACCTCGGCGTAGCGATCGACGAGTTGCTGGCGATCCCAGAATCCCTCGACGCGGGTAGCGGCCGCGGCCCATGGGCTCGGCTCGTCCGACGGTCCCGTCCAGTAGACGCAGAGGAGACCGACATCGGCGAGTGGGTCGCCGAGGGTGCAGATCTCCCAGTCGAGCACGGCGGCCACGGTGCCGTCAGCGGCGAGCATCGTGTTGTCGAGTCGATAGTCGCCGTGGACGATCGTGGCCGGGCCCTGCTCGGGGATCGACCCGATGAGGGCGTCGTGCACCTCGTCCACGATCGGCAACTCGCGGGTCTTCTGCGCGTTCCACTGCCCGTACCAGCGCTTCAGTTGGCGCGCGAGGTAGCCGTCGTGCCGGCTGAGGTCCCCGAGTCCTACGGCGACCGGGTCGACGAAGTGAAGCGCAGCGAGGGTGTCGACGAGCGAGCGGCTCGCCGTGGATCTCGCCTCGTGGTCGAGGGCGGCTCGCGCCGTCTCCTCATCGCGGACCACCACGCCGTCGACACGCTCCATCACGTAGAACGGAGCGCCGTTGACCGACTCATCGGCGCACATCCCGAGCGTTCTCGGCACGGGGACCGGACTGTCGACGAGGGCCGAGATGATGCGGTGCTCCCGCCCCATGTCGTGGGCGCTCGCGAGGCCGTGCGAGAGCGGAGGACGCCGCAGCACCATGGGTCGGCCGTCGTCTCCGACGACGGAGAAGGTGAGATTCGAGTGACCTCCGGCGATCACCTCGAACCGGTAGGGGCCGCGGGCGCCGGGAACGTGCTCGTCGAGCCAGGCGGAGACCGATGACGACTCGATCCCGATCGGCGCCTCGTCTCTCCGCGCCCCCGACACCATGGGGCGATGGTATCCGGACCGTCCCGCTGCCGACTCGGGGCGGGTGCCCGCGCGGAGGGGTATCGGTAGCGTGGAACCATGACCGATCTCGGAGCCCTCGGCAATCAGGGCGGTGCCGTCATCGACGTCACCGACGCGACCTTCGAACAGGACGTGATGCTGCGCTCGCAGACCACTCCGGTGGTCGTCGATCTGTGGGCGCCCTGGTGCGGACCGTGCAAGACCCTCGGTCCGATCCTCGAGGAGGTCATCTCCGCGACCGGCGGCAAGGTCGTGCTGGCCAAGGTCAACGTCGATGAGAACCCGGCGATCGCTGGGGCGTTCCAGGTCCAGTCGATCCCGGCCGTGTACGCGGTGTCGGACGCGAAGGTTGTCGACGGCTTCATGGGGGCGGTCGGCCGAGCCGAGGTGCAGGCCTTCATCGACCGCTTGGCGCCGAGCGCTGAGGACGACATGATCTCCGCGCTGGTGGCCGCTCGCGACGAACTTGGACTTCGCGCCGCGCTGGAGACGCATCCAGGCGATGAGGCGATCGTGGTCACCCTCGCCGAGATCCTCGTGGAGCGCGGCGAGACCGAGGAGGCATTGGCACTGCTCGAGCGCGTCCCGGAGACCGATCGGGTGCGTCACGTGAAGGCCGAGGCTCGCCTCGGCACCGTCCGACCCGAGGACGACTACGACGAGCGGCTCACCGCGCTGCTCGACCGTGTCAAAGGTGACGACGAGGCCCGGCAGATGTTCGTCGACATCCTCGAACTGATGGGGCCCGACGATCCCCGCACCGCCGCTTACCGCAAACAGTTGACGGCACGACTCTTCTGACGGTCACCGCGCCCTAGGGTGCGCGCTCCGACCTCCCTCCCCTTCGGAGAGGAGCATCGATGGCGTCATCCACCCCGTCGGTCGGATCGGCCGGCCCGAGGGACCGCGCGCTCGGCCGCTTGCGCGAACTGATCGACTTCTGGGGGAGCGGGCGGCTCGTCGCCACCGCCGTCGCCGCTCTCTCGGTGACTGCCGCGGGACTCTGGCTGCTCTCGCCGTCGCGTCCGCCGGTGGAAGCGGCCATTCCGACGTGGTCACCTACTGCGGGCTCGACCGAACCGGGAGCCGGTGAACCGATCGTGCGCGTCACGGTCCACGTCGCCGGGGCGGTTAAGCGTCCCGGGGTCTACCGACTCGACGCTGGCTCGCGGGTGCACGAGGCGATCGACGCGGCGGGGGGTCCAACCGCCGAGGCCGACACCGACCGCGTCAACCTCGCCGCCCCGCTGGTCGATGGGGCGCAGGTCAGGCTCCCCGAGTTCGGCGAGATTTCCGCCGATTGGTCCGATACCGAAGGCCCAGTCAACATCAACAGCGCCGATGCCGCGACGCTCGAGGGGCTGCCCGGGATCGGCCCCTCGCTCGCTCGCGCCATCATCGACGAGCGGGAGCGGTCAGGACCCTTCGAAGGCGTCGACGACCTCGACCGGGTGTCCGGGCTCGGCCCGGTGCGCATCGACGCGCTGCGCGACCTGGTCGCGACGTGACCGGTTGGTCAGAACAGGCGCTCGCCCAAGCGGACCGCGGCGATGAGCACCCCGCCGACCGCGCCGATGCCGACCGAGATGTAGAGCAGGCCCATCTCCATCCAGAACTCGCGCCAGGCCGTGATCGGATGTCGTGCCGCGCGACGACTCGCCGCCCAACCGAGGAGAAGCCAGAACGGCACGCTGCCCACGATGGCCAGCGGATAGGTGCCCTGATCGGCGATGGGAGCCCCGACCACCAGCAGACCCGGTGCGGCCACCACTCCCGTCAGCAGTGCGAGCACCGCCGCGGTACGGCCCTGGCCGAACACCAGCGCCGCGACGGCGATGAGGCCGGTAGCGGTAGGAAGCGCGAGCCCGTAGAGCGGCCCGAGTCGCCGCACACGGGCGCGGTGCCACCTCAGTCCGCGGAACTCGGGCGCGGGCTGCGCGGCGGGAGCCTCGGTGGAGTTCGCGCTGTCGATCGCTTGGTCGCTCATCGTCTACCTCTGCGTCGATGACCGACGCGGCGCCGACAGACTACGTCGCGTCGGGCAGCGCCGCGGGGGAGGGAGCCGGTCTCGAATCCGACGACGACTCTCGCGGTCTCCCCGATCGCGTCGTCGTCGCGGCTGCCGTCGTTCTGTCGTCGGCAATCGTCGCCCTCCCTTCGGGTCCCGACGGTGGCTCCCCGCTCATCGCTCGCATCGCGTTGCTCGCTGGGTGCGGACTCTTGGCGATCGGAATGGCCCCGTGCGCCCGCCCGCGCCGTTCGGTCATCGTGTCGAGCATCACCGCACTCTGCCTGCTCGGCTTCATCCTCGGTGAGCGCGCCAACCGATCGCTTCTCGTCGAGGCCGGAGGGTCGTATACCGGTTGGGTCCGGGTGGTCGACGACCCCCGGAGCTATCGCTCGTCGACCTGGTTGCTCATCGAAGTCGACGGCGACCGACACGAGGTGTGGCTCCGACGATCCTCACAGCGCGCTCGGGCCGAATCCCTTCAAGCCGGCGAGCACGTCATGATCTCTGGGGAGCGCATCGCGCTCGAACCCGACCGGCGCACACGGGTCGCTTGGCAGCACACCGTCGGCGAGCTGCGCGTCGACTGGTTGGGCGATGTCGTCGACGGTGGGGCACTCGCCCGCTCTTCCAACCGGGTGCGCGCCCTCGTCGCCGATGGGGCGGCCCTCATCGGCGCGCCCGAGGATTCGCTTCTGCGCGGCTTGGTCATCGGTGATGACCTTGAGCAACCCCCGGAGATGATCGAACGCTTCCGGCGGAGCGGCCTCTCGCACCTCACGGCCGTGTCGGGTCAGAACGTGACGCTCGTGCTGGCAGCGAGTTCGCCGCTTCTCCGCCGGTTGCGGACTCGAGCGCGGCTCGCGGTGACGATCGGTCTCATCGCCTGGTTTGTGATGATCACCCGTTTCGAACCGTCGATCCTGCGGGCCGGGACGATGGCGATCCTCGCCGCGATCGGCGTGCATCTCGGGCGCGAGCGGAGCCCCATCCGCATGCTCGCCCTCGCCGTGACCGCGTTGGTGGTGATCGACCCGCTCATCACCCGTTCGGTGGGACTCTGGCTCTCCGTTGGGGCGACCGCAGGGGTCATCGGAATCGGACCACGGCTTCAGCCGGGACTGAGCCGCCTCGGAGTGCTCGCCACTCCGGTCGCAGTGACACTCGGCGCCCAACTCGGTGTCGCACTACCGAGCCTCGTCGCCTTCGGCCGCCTCCCGCTCATCGGTCTCGTCGCCAACCTGCTCGCTGTTCCGGTCGCTGGACTTGTGATGCTCATCGGTCTGCCCGCCTGCCTCCTCGCTGGACTGACCGCGTCCTCCATGCCCTACATCGGGTCGTTGATCCTTGCACCAGTCGGCCTCGGGGTGCGTTGGGTGGATCGAGTCGCCGCGCTCGGTGAGCAACTCGAACCCGCAAGCTCGATCCCCGGCGCGTTGGTCACCCTCGTGCTCGGCGGCGCGGTTCTCGGATTCGCGAGGTGGAGCGGTGCCGCCGACGAGAGGAGGGGTGCTATGAACGAGGCGGAATGAGCATCCATCTCCTCACCGGCGACGACGAGTCGAACCTGCGATCGGCGGTCACCGAGCTCGTGCACGAACTCGTCGGCGATAGCGACCGGTCGCTCATGGTCGACGAGTTCGACGGGACGGAATACACCTTGCGCGAGGTAGTCGACTCCGCTCAGACCCCTCCCTTCCTGACCGAGAGTCGGGTGGTGGTCGCCCGAGGTGTCGGACGGTTCGTGGCCGCCGATATCGACGACATGAAGGCCTACCTTGCTGACCCGCTGCCGACCACCCACCTCGTGCTCGTGGGCGGTGGGGGAGCGGTCACCAAACCGCTCGTCGACGCGGTGAAATCGGCCGGAGGCTCCACGAGGAGCACCTCGGTGTCGACCCGTGGGCGCGACCTCGAGACCTGGGTGCGGAGTCGCCTCGAGGTGAAGGGACTCCAGTTCGACCAGCCCGCCCTCAGCCGCCTGATCGACTGGCTTGGCGAGAACACCTCAGCGCTCGATGGCCTGCTCGACACGGTCGCGTCGGCGCATTCGGGCCGCACGAAAGTGCAACTTGACGAGCTCGAACCCCTCCTTGGTGAGGAGGGAGGCGTGCCCCCGTGGGACCTCACCGACGCGATCGACGGCGGCGACGTCGCACGCTCCATCACCTTGCTCCACCGGATGATGCACGGAGGCGGACGCCACCCGCTGCAGGTCATGGCGATCCTCCACGGCCACTACGCCAAGATGGCCCGACTCGACGGCTCGGACGCCAGCGATCCCGAAAGTGCGGCAGCGGCGCTCGGTGCGAAGAGCTCGTTCGCGGCAGGCAAGGTGCTCAACTCGTATCGACGACTCGGTGTCGACGGTGTTCGTCGGGCGATCGGGCTGCTCGCTGCCGCCGATCTCGATCTCCGAGGAGAGACCGGTCTCGACGAGGAGACCGTGATGGAGATCCTTGTGGCGCGGCTCGCGCGGCTCGCGCCCGCCGGTCGGCGAACGGGCAGTGGAAGGCGCGCTGGCTAAGAGCCTCAGCCCGCGTTGATGCGCTTCATCAAGCGGCTCTTGCGACGAGCCGCCGTGTTCTTGTGGATGACACCCTTGCTCGCAGCCGCATCGAGGCGCTTCACCGCCGCGCGGACCGCTGCCTCGTTCTCGTCGGTGCCGACGGTGGACTCGGCCTTCTTGACGCGCGTCTTCATCTCGCTGCGCACAGCGCGATTGCGCTCCGCAGCTTTGGCGTTCGTGAGGATTCGCTTCTTCTGGCTCTTGATGTTGGCCACGGGCACTCCGGGTTGATCTCCGCCGCCACCCGATGGTGACGATTCTTGAATCCACTCACGGCGAGCCGCAGATGGACGGGGAAACGCTACCGGAGGCACCCCGTGGACCCAACGCCGCACCGGTAGCGTGAGCAGTGCCATGGACCTCCCCCCGCCGGGCATCGACCGGATCAGGAACTTCTCGATCATCGCCCACATCGACCACGGGAAATCGACGCTGTCCGACCGGATCCTCGAGGTGACCGGAGCCGTCCAAACGAGGGACATGCGCGCCCAATACCTCGACTCAATGGATCTCGAGCGCGAGCGCGGCATCACCATCAAGGCCCAGAACGTGCGCGTGGACTGGCGTGGACACGTCTTCCACCTCATCGATACCCCTGGCCATGTCGACTTCGGCTACGAGGTGTCGCGGTCGCTCGCTGCCTGCGAGGGCGTCGTCCTGGTGGTTGACGCCGCCCAGGGCATCGAGGCGCAGACCCTCGCCAACTGCTACCTCGCCCTCGAGAACGATCTCGAGATCGTCGCCTGTCTTAACAAGATCGACCTCCCGGCCGCCGACCCGGACCGTTACGCGATGGAGATCGAGACGGTCCTCGGGATTCCCGCTGAGGACATCCTCCGCATCTCCGCCAAGACCGGCGAGGGAGTTCCCGAGCTCCTTGATGTCATCGCCGAGCGCATCCCACCTCCGACCGGATCGGCCGATGAGCCGCTGAGAGCGCTCATCTTCGACTCGCAGTTCGACCAGTACCGGGGTGTGGTGTCGTCGGTGCGCGTGGTCGACGGAACGTTGACCTCGGGTTCGCGCCTCCAGTTCATGCAGGCCCAGGCGACCCATGAGGCCCTCGAGATCGGCGTGCGTCGACCCGTCACGACCGCCGTCACCTCGCTCGGCCCCGGTGAGGTCGGCTACCTCATCGCCGGAATCAAAGACGTCGGCGACGCCCGCTCCGGCGAGACGGTGACCACCTCCCCCCGCGGAGCGACCACCGCGCTCGAGGGCTACCGCGATCCGAAGCCGATGGTGTTCTCCGGGCTCTTCCCGATCGACGGTGACGACTTCGAGGATCTGCGCGACTCGCTCGCCAAATTGAAGCTCAACGACGCCTCGGTCACCTACACGCCCGAGTCCTCAGGCGCGCTCGGGTTCGGATTCCGGTGCGGCTTCCTCGGTCTCTTGCACATGGAGATCGTGAAGGAGCGCCTCGAGCGCGAGTTCGGCCTCGCCCTCATCGCTACGGCGCCCTCGGTCGAGTACCGGGTGACGCGCACCGACGGCCACGTCGAGGTGATCGACAACCCCTCCGACCTGCCGCCGGTGCAGCAGGTGGACTTCATCGAGGAGCCGGTGTTCAAGGTGTCGATCATCACGCCGACCAACTACACCGGGGCGCTGATGGAGCTCTGCCAGAGCCGCCGCGGAGAGATGAAGCGCATGGAGTACCTGTCACCTGAACGGGTGGAGCTCAACTACGAGATCCCCCTCGCTGAGGTCGTCGTCGACTTCTTCGACCAGTTGAAGAGCCGAAGCCAGGGCTACGCCAGCCTCGACTACGAACTCGCCGGCTACCAGCGCTCGAACCTGGTGCGCGTCGACCTGCTGCTCAACGGGCAGCCCGCCGATGCCTTCTCCACGATCGTCCACCGCGACAACGCCGAGTCATACGGGCGACGCATGTGCGAGAAGCTCCGGGAGCTCATCCCGCGCCAGATGTTCGACGTGCCGATCCAGGCCGCTATCGGAGGCAAGGTCATCGCCCGTGAGACCGTAAAGGCCAAGCGCAAGGACGTGCTCGCCAAGTGCTACGGCGGTGACATCACCCGAAAGCGGAAACTGCTTGAGAAGCAGAAGGAGGGCAAGAAGAAGATGAAGGCGATCGGTCGGGTCGAGGTGCCCGGCGACGTGTTCATCTCGGCTCTCAAGCTCGATGACTGAGCTGGTCCGCTCCCGTGACTGACACCGCCGGCCGGGCGCCCGTCGCTCGGCCCTCCACCTTCCGCTCGCTCCGGCACCGCAACGCGCGCCTCTTTCTCGGAGGCTTGTTCGTCTCGCAGATCGGAGCGTGGGTCCAGTACACCGCTCTCGCGATCGTCGTCGACCGACTCACCGGATCGACGACGGCGATCGGAGTGCTGACCGCCCTGCAGTTTGGCCCACTCCTCCTGCTTGGAGCCTGGGCCGGGGCCTTTGCCGACCGGGTCGATCGACGCCGGATCGTGCTCGTTACGCAGAGCCTCCTCGCTCTCCAAGCGGTGGCTCTCGCCCTCGCTGACCTCGTCGACCTCTTGAACGTGGGCGTCATCTACACGCTCACCCTCGTGCTTGGCATTGTCTCGGCGATCGACAATCCGGCCCGGCGCGGATTCGTCATCCAACTCGTCGACCAGCACGAGATCTCCAACGCGATGTCGCTGAACACCGCCACCATGACCGGCTCGAGGATCTTCGGCCCCGCGATCGCGGCCCTGCTGATCACCCGGGTCGGCACCGGGTGGCTCTTCGCCCTCAACGCCGTTACCTCGATCGCGATCATCTCTTCGATCCTCGCGGTCGACCGCTCAAGGGTGCACGAGGCACCCAAGGCATCGCCCGGCGGACGACCGATCCGCGATGCTCTCGCCTACATCCGGGCCACGCCGAGACTCGGAGCCACCTTCGTGGTGTTCGCCGTGGTCTCCACGTTCGGGTACAACCACAACGTCTCTCTGCCTCGGATCGCCAACGAGATCTGGCGGAACGAGCAGTGGTTCGGCTGGGTGATGACGGTGATCAGCCTCGGCAGCATGATCGGCAGCCTGATGACGGCCTCGCGTCCGTCGGTGTCCATGAAATGGATGGCGGGGAACGGCCTGATCCTCGGCCTCAGCGGACTCGCGCTCGCCTGGACGCCGAGCGGATGGGTGGCGCTGGTCGTCGCGGTACCGCTCGGACTCGGTGGCGCCGCCTTCATCGCCTCGATGAACTCCTTCAGCCAGCAGGAGTGCCCACCTGAGATGCGGGGTCGAATCCTCGCGTTCATCGCGATTGCCTTCCTCGGCTCGTATCCGATCGGCGGACCGATCACCGGGATCGTTGGCGACCTGATCGGGCTCGAATGGTCGATCGCCTACGGGGCGGCGATCACCACCCTCGCCGTGCTCTGGCTGGTCGCCCGCGTCGTGCCGCGGTCTCAGGTCCGAGTGGCGACTGGCGCCAGCGTCGGCTGAACTGTGGGAGTGACCAGTCAGACGAGCGTGGTGTGGTTCCGACGGGACCTGCGCACCATCGACCATCCCGCGCTGTCTCGAGCGGTCGGCGACGGCTCGGTGCTCCCGCTCTTCGTGATCGACCCCGCCTTCGCGAACTCCTCGAAGGTCCGCCGCCTCGCACTCGCGGAGATGCTCGCCTCACTCGACCGCGACCTCGGAGGCGCGCTGCACATCGCGGTGGGCGATCCAATCGACACCGTTCCGGCGATCGCGGCCGCGGTCGGCGCCGACGCCGTGCACGTCAGCCGCGACCACGGGCCCTATGGGCACCGACGCGACGCCTCCGTCGCTGAGCGACTGCGGGCCGACGGGCGACGGCTCATCGGCACCGGCTCGAACCATCTCATCGACCCGACCACGGTGACGAAGGCGGATGGCAGCCCGTACGCGGTGTTCACCCCGTTCAGCCGCACCTGGCGATCGGTGCTCGCCGAGTCGGGTAACACCGCGCTCCTCGACGCCCCGAGTGGCGCCGACTGGATCACCGGTATCGATGGCGCCGTGAATGACCCACGCGCAGCGCTCGGACTCACCCCCGATGACTTGGGTCCGAACAACGACCGCCACCTCGACCGCTCCACCGCGAGCGCGCTCGAGCGGTGGGCGAACTTCCGGGCTGTCGGCCTCGACCGCTACGACGAGCGACGGAACCTGCCGGCGGAGGCGGGGACCAGCTCCATGTCGTCCGCGCTCCGCTTCGGTCTGGTCCATCCGGCCCGGCTGCTCGCCGATCTCGATCCAGGGTCAGAGCACCACCGCACCTTCGAGAGCGAGCTCTGTTGGCGCGACTTCTACGCCGATGTGCTCTTCCGTCGGCCCGAGACCGCCTGGGAGAACCTCGACCGCCGCCTCAACGGCATCGCGCTCGACACCGATGAGCGCGCCCGGGAGCGGTTCGCCCTCTGGTGCCAAGGGAGGACGGGATTCGAGATCGTCGACGCCGGAATGCGCCAACTGCTCACCACGGGCTGGATGCACAACCGCGTCCGCATGATCGTCGCCAGCTTCCTGGTGAAAGATCTGCACCTGCCGTGGCAGTGGGGAGCGCGGTTCTTCATGGAGCTCCTGATCGATGGTGACCTCGCCTCGAACAACCACGGATGGCAGTGGGCCGCGGGCACCGGCACCGACGCCGCGCCCTACTTCCGTGTTTTCAATCCCGTCACCCAGGCCGAACGATGGGATCCCGACCGGTCGTATCGAGCACGGTGGCTCCCCGAACTCGATACCGCTGACTACCCGGCTCCGATGGTCGATCACGCCCGCGAGCGGGATGAGGCCCTCGCCCGGTACAAGGCCGCACGCGGTGGTTAGCACTCGGTAACCTCAAGTGCCAGATGCTCGACGATCGCAAGACCGCCATCCTGAGTGCCGTCGTCCAGGAGTACATCGCGACCGCACAACCCGTGGGCTCGTCCCACATCGCCAGCGCGCCCGGAGTTCAGGTGTCGCCGGCCACCGTCCGCAACGACATGGCGGTGCTCGAGCAGGAGGGGTTCCTCGTCCAACCCCACACGTCGGCCGGCCGGGTGCCGACCGACAAGGGCTACCGCTTCTTCGTCGACCACCTCACAGAACCCGGACGACTCGACGAGACTCGCTCGGCTGAGGTCGGCGACTTCTTCTCCGCCGCCCACGGTCGCCTCGAGGAACTGCTTCACCAGACCTCCGACCTGCTGACCCGGCTCACCAACTCCGCCTCGATGGTGCTCGGGCCCACTGCCGCGGCCGCGGTGGTGCGCTCGGTTCAGATCGTCGGACTCTCGACGACCACCGCCACGGCCATCCTCGTGCTGTCGAACGGGACGGTGACGAGCGAGGTACTCGACCTTCCGGAGGCCACGGACGACGACGAGATCCGCCGGGCCGCCGCCCACCTCGACTCGATGCTCTCCGGCCGCTCGATCGCTGATTCTGCGTCGGTGCCGACCGTCGGCGACCCGCGAGTCGATGAGATCGCGACCGCTGCGCTCACCGCGCTGAGGCGCGCCTCCAGCGACGACCAAGTGTTCGTTGGGGGTGCTTCCACCGTGGCGGCGTCATTCGACGCCGTCGAGGTGGTGCGCGATGTGCTGCACACGCTCGAGCAGCAGTTCGTCGTCGTGTCGCTGGTGCAGAACATCCTTGATCGAGGAATGTCGGTCGCCATCGGCATCGAGCACGGCGTCGAGCCGCTCGCTGCCTGCTCGGTCGTGGTCGCTCCCGTGGTGGTCGACGGAGAGCACCTCGGATCGGTGGGTGTGCTCGGCCCCACTCGCATGAACTACCCGCAGGCGCTCGCGACGGTCGGTCTGGTCAGCGACCGCCTCGGCCGACACCTCGGGGACGCCGGCTGATGGCCGACTACTACGAACTGCTCGGCGTGAGCCGCTCGGCTTCGGCCGAGGAGGTCAAGAAGGCCTACCGCAAGCGCGCCCGAGAACTCCATCCCGACGCGAACCCTGACAACCCGGAGGCCGCCGAGCGATTCAAGGAACTCGCCCGCGCCTACCAGGTGCTCTCCGACGACGACCAGCGAGCCCGCTACGACCGCTTCGGTGAAGCCGGGGTGTCTGGGTCCGGGGGAGGGGCTTCAGCCGAGGATGTCTTCGGCGCCGGCTTGGGCGACATTTTCGACGCGTTCTTCGGCGGTGGCAGCCCGTTCGGCGGCGCCTCGCGCGGGCGCGGCCCGACCGGTCCGCCGCGCGGTCAGGACATGGAGGTCGTGGCCGACATTTCCTTCGAGCAAGCGGTCTTCGGCGATCGCATCCCGGTACCGCTCCGGCTGCCCTCGCCCTGCCCCGACTGCTCGGGCACCGGGGCCGGAGGGGGCACCCTGCCGGTCACCTGCTCCGAGTGCTCAGGTTCCGGCCAGGTGCGCCGGGTCCGACAGAGCGTGCTCGGCCAGATGGTGACCAGCGCCGCCTGTGGCCGATGCGGCGGCATGGGAGAGGTGATCGCTACGCCGTGCTCGACCTGCCGCGGAGAGGGCCGGGTCACCGCAGAGGAGACCTACGACGTCGACGTGCCCGCCGGAGTCGATACTGGAGCGACTCTCCGGCTCACCGGTCGCGGTGCGGCGGGACCACGAGGAGGGGCGCGGGGTGATCTCTACGTCCACCTGCGGGTTGCCCCCCACG
The DNA here is from genome assembly GCA_030828465.1 of Acidimicrobiales bacterium. Taxonomy (GTDB): domain Bacteria; phylum Actinomycetota; class Acidimicrobiia; order Acidimicrobiales; family Ilumatobacteraceae; genus Casp-actino5. Next base: position 17,626 of record JAURCL010000009.1, read on the forward strand.
AGCGGTACGAGCGCGACGGCACCGATCTGGTCACGCGGGTGCCGGTGTCGGTTGCCCAGGCGGCCCTCGGCACGACGGTCGATCTCCCGACGCTCGACGGAGACGAGGAACTGCAGATCCCCGCTGGCACGCAACCCGGTCACGAGTTCCTTCTCCGAGGGCGTGGTGTGCCGCGTTTGCAGGCCCGCGGGCGCGGCGATCTCCGGGTGATCGTCGAGGTGCGCGTCCCGACCGACCTCGACAGCACCGAGACCGACCTGCTCACCCGCCTCGCCGAGCACCGCGAGGAGCGGATCGGCACATCCGGGGGGTCAAGTCTCTTCTCCCGGATCAAGTCGGCCTTCTCGTGACCGACGAGCTTCGGGTCTCCGACGGTCATCTTCTTGTCGATGATCTCGATCATCCTGAACTGACCGAGGAGGCCGAGCATCACCTCACCCGGGTGCTGCGCCTCCGTGACGGGCGCGTCGTGACCGTCACCGACGGTTGCGGTCGGTGGAGGGCGTGCCGGCTTGAGTTGGGGAGTCTGGTCGTCGAAGGTGACATCCGCGACGGCGCAGACCGGCCGAGCATCACGATTGCGGCAGCCGTGCCAAAAGGCGACCGCGTCGACTGGATGGTCCAGAAGCTCACCGAACTCGGTGTGGCTCGCATCGTGTTGTTGCGATGCGAGCGATCGGTCGTCAACTGGGAAGGTGAGCGGGCCGAGCGTCAACTCGAGCGGCTGCGCCGCATCTCGATCGGGGCCCTCCAGCAATCGCGGGGCGTGTGGATGCCAGCCATCCAAGCGCCGGTCGCGGCGGCTGAGGTGCTTCCGCAGATGCCCGCGGCCGAGCCCGGTGGAGACCGTCTCGCCGTCGGCGCGACCACGGTTGCGATCGGTCCCGAAGGTGGTTGGTCGGAGTCAGAGCTCGCGGCAGCCGGTGGCACGGTCGACCTCGGGCCGGGTGTCCTTCGAGTCGAGACCGCGGCGGTGACGGCCGCTGTGCTGATGACCCGGGTCGCGTCGTGAACGGCGGCGATGGCTTCGGTGTCTACGTGCACATTCCGTTCTGCGCCTCCAAGTGCGACTACTGCGCCTTCGCGACCTGGACCGACCGAGCCCACCTCATGGAGCAGTATCTCGCCGCCGTCGAGCGCGAGATCGAACGAGCCGAACTGCCCGCGGCGACCTCGGTATTCGTCGGCGGGGGCACTCCGTCGCTCGTCCCACCCGAGCGTCTCGCCGCCCTGATCGACACCATCCCGGTGGTCGCCGGGGCCGAGATCACGGTGGAGTGCAACCCCGACAACGTGGACTCGGCGCTCACCACCGCCTACGCCTCGGCCGGGGTGAATCGGATCTCGCTCGGGGTGCAGTCGATGGTGCCCGAGGTGCTCGAGCGGCTCGGTCGTCGGCATGACCGCGACAACGTCGCCGCGGCCGTCGACGCGATTCAGACGGCCGGAATCCCGACGCTCAACCTCGACCTGATCTACGGGACGGTGGGGGAGAGCGACGACGATTGGCGCAGCACCCTCGAACAGGTGTTGGAGCTTGATCCTCCCCATATCTCGGCCTACGCCCTCACCGTCGAGGCGGGAACGCCCCTTGCCGAGCGTCGGGCGGATCACCCCGACGATGATGTCCAAGCCGACCGCTACGAGATCGTCGACGACGCGCTGTCGGCGGCCGGTCTGATGGGCTACGAGATCTCCAATTGGGCGAAGCCCGGCCACGAGTGTCGTCACAACGGCCTCTACTGGGCGCAGGGTGACTACCGCGGGTTCGGCTGCGCTGCGCACTCCCACTCGGCGGGACGGCGCTGGTGGAACGTCCGAACCCCCGACCGCTACATCGACCTGGTCGCTCAGGGAGCGTCGACGGAGGCCGCCGGTGAGGAGCTCGACGAGGAGACACGCCGCTTCGAGGGATTGGAACTACGCCTGCGCACCCGCGAGGGTGTGCCACTCGACCGGCTCGACGGCGAGGCGCTTCCGGGGATCGTCGAACAGCGAGGGGATCGGTGGGTGCTCACTCGCCGCGGACGACTCATGGCCAATGAGGTGAGCACGCACCTGATCGTCTGACCGGCCGGTGGTGCCGACTCCGGCCAGGGGGTACACTCCGAGCCGCTACGGGCGCGTAGCTCAGTTGGTTAGAGCGCCACCATGACACGGTGGAGGTCCCGGGTTCGAGTCCCGTCGTGCCCACCACACCCCGGCCGTGGCCGGGGTGTTTTCATGTGGCGACTCGGGCGACCCGAGCGCGGAGTGTCATCCGATCCACCCCAGCACGTCGACGAGGACGTGACCGCTGCCCGCGGAGTCGTTTCCTGTCGAGAGGAACACCTGCAGGGTGCCGTCGGGCCCGAGACCGACGATCGCCATATTCGGGACCACCTCTCCGGCACGCCAGTTCAGGTTCGACACGGTCGGCTGCTCGGCTCCGGTCGGCCACACCGAGAGATAACCGGCAGCCGTCGGCGAGACGACGGTGATGTTCACGTGAGCCCCGGTGGCGCCCTCCGGCACCCCTTCGACGCCGGCGATCCGGATGGTTCTCGTCTCGCCATGACGCATCGCGCCCGCCGTGGTGCCGGATCCGGTTCGTGTGTCGAACACCCGAACCGGATCGACCGCGGTAGTCATGCCACCGTCACCGAAGTAGCCGAGCACATCAACGAGAAGGTGCGTCGACGTGCCGGCCGCGAGCAGATCAACCGCTCCCGCAGCGCCCACCTCGACCACAACCAGATTCGGGCGGGTCACACCTCGACGCAGGTTCAGATTCGACGCGTTCGGTGCCACCGAACCCGCCGGGAAGACGGTCACGTAACCGGAGCCGGAAGGATCGGCAGCGGTCACGTTGAGCACCACGGATCGCGCACTCTCAGGAACTCCCGCGACCCCGCTCACCGTCACCCGCCGGACCTCTCCCGCGGCGAACGCCCCGCCGGCGAGTCGTGAGTCGAGCAGCCGAGTCGGGGTGACCCCGGAGAAACCGACGCCGCCGGAGTTCGGGCCGTAGCCGAACCACCCGGCGACATCAGCGATGAGATGGGTGGAACCCTCCGACAGGTGGAATCGGATCGCTCCGCCGGCGCCGACGCGAGCGAGCACCATGTTGGGTGCCGTCACTCCGCGGGAGAGGTTGAGGTTGGAGGCGCTCGGCCAGGCGCCGTAGTCGGACTGGTCGTCGAACACGTTGCCACGCCCAGCCGGGCGCGGGCCGACGGTCAGATACGCGGTGGCGGTCGGCTCGACGGCGGTCAGATTGAGCAGCACCGCCGACACTCCCGAGGCGGGCACCCCGCCGAAACCGGTGACAACGAGGTCGTGGTTGCGCCGCTCGTCGAGGCGGATCTCAGGGTTGGTGGTCGACGCTGAGCCATCACCGGCGCGCACCGCGCCATTGGGGATGCCGAGTCCGATTCTCGTGTCGAGCACGCGTGTCGGCGCTGTTGGATGGAAGGTGCCGACCGGTGGAGAAACCTCGGAGGGCCCGGTCAACACGACGCATCGATCGAGGCCGAAGCATGGGGCACCGAGGTCGATATCGGGCACCGAACCGGCCGCGATGTCGACGAAACCCTGCACTCGTCGTCCCGAATTGTTGTCGGTGATGAACAACGTGTAGCGACCGGGCCAGCCGATGGCTGTCGACCAGGTGTCGCCGGAGGTGGTGAGGGTTCCGAAGGCCCCGAAACTCGTGCCCTCGGCGTTCGTCGGCACCGCCGCGCAGGTCTCATGCCACGAGCACGGAATTTGGAAGGCGTCGATGCTCACGCGGCCGCTCGAGATCGGCCCGTCGTTGACCACCGAACCGACGATCGGAAAGCCTCCCCACCCGTCGCCGGGCGTCGCGAGGTGCACCGGCCCGAGATCGGAGGGCAACGCGTCACCCTCGCGTTCGATCTGGATCGCGATGCCGCCGTGGTCCTCGTCGAAGGGGTCGTACACCTCCCAGTAGCAATCCTGTTCCGGATCGTCGCCCGAGCAGCCGTCGGCGTCGTGGGGGTAGAACTCGATTCGCACGATCGCCGCCGCCGGGTCGTAGAGCGGGCCGTCGTGGTAGCCGGTCGGGCGCCCGTAGTTGAGCGACGAGGTGTCGGTCTCCCAGGTGAACCACCGACCCGAGGAGTCCCATCTCATGTAGACGTCGTATCCGAATGGCGAGTCGGACCAGTCCCCGGTGTAGGTCCACTCGACGCCGAGCGAGCCGATCGTGCCGACCGGATCAAAGTCGATCGAGAAGGTGTTCAGAGCCTGCGTGCCGAGCGTGTTTGCTGGTGACCCGACCGGCGATGCCGCGGTCGGCGTCGGGATGAGCGCGGCGAGGAGGGCGGCTGCTGCGAGCGCGACTCTCACGATTCGGCCGTGACGGCGACCCGGGGGGAGGAGAACGTCATGACGCCGTCATCGATCGGGGCTTGCAGGAGCGCGCGCCGATCAGCCGCGTACCGCTGCGGGTTCGTCCATGGCTCGCGGTCGCCCTGTTTCGGCAGGGCTGGGATCATCCGTTGCAGATAGCCCGCTGAGAAGTCGTCGATCCACGGACGAAGCGTCATGTCATCGTCCTCGGGCCGACGACGAGGGGTCGCCTGAGCGTGGCCCGAATCGCGGAGGTGGTTGAGCAGTCGACACACGTAGGTGGACACGAGATCCGCCCGCAGTGTCCAGGAGGCGTTGACGTAGCCGAAGGTCGAGACCAGGTTCGGGACATCGGAGTAGGCGACACCGCGGTAGGTGAGCGTCGAGGAGAAGTCGACCTCTTCGCCGTCGACCGCAACCTCCATTTCGCCGAGGTTCACCAACTCGAGTCCGGTCGCGGTGACGATCACATCGGCGGGGAGTTGGCGCCCGTCGGCGAGCGCGACCCCCTCGCGGGTGAATCGGTCGATGGTCGCTGTGACCACTCGGGCACCGCCCGAGCGGACCGCTGCGAAGAAGTCGCCATTGGGCACCAGGCACAGCCGCTGATCCCACGGGTCGTAACTCGGGGTGTAGTCGCGCTCGATGTCGTGCCCGGGGCCGAGTCCGGCGCGCACGCCGTCGAGCAGGCGTCGACGGATCAAGTCGGGATCGGTGCGGGTCTTTCGGTAGACGAACTGCTGCTGGAACACGTTCTTCCGTCGAACCAGCCAGTAGGCGACCCGTTCGGGGAGGAATTTGCGGAGTCGGAGCGCGACCCGGTCGACGTCGGGTCTGGCGACCATGTACGTCGGCGAGCGCTGGAGCATTGTGACATCGGCTCCCGAATCAGCGAGAGCGGGCACGAGCGTCACCGCCGTCGCCCCCGATCCGATAACGACGACCCGACGCCCCGTGACGTCGAGACCGTCGGGCCAGTCCTGCGGGTGCACGATCAAGCCGTCGAAGTCGTCGCGACCAGCGAAGTCGGGGGTGTGACCCGCGCGATACGAGTAGTAGCCCGCGCACACGAACAGGAAGGAGCAGGTCATGGTCACTGGACCCGCCGGCGTGTCGACGGAAAGCGTCCATCGGGCCGTCTCCGAAGACCACTCGGCGCGCCGGACGAGATGCTCGAAGCGGATGTGCTGAGCGATGTCGAACTCCTCGACCGTCTCTCGGAGGTAGCCCATGATCGCCGCACCGTCAGCGATCGACTTGTCGGCCGTCCACGGCTTGAACGAGTAGCCGAGGGTGTGCATGTCGCTGTCGGAGCGAACTCCGGGATACCGGAACAGGCTCCAAGTGCCGCCGATATCGGAGCGGCCCTCGAGGATCGAGAACGAACGGTCGGGACAGAGCGTGCTCAGGTGATACGCCGCGCCGATACCCGAGATGCCCGCGCCGACGATCACGACGTCCTGATCGACAGCGGCTGAGGACATGCCTCGACACTACTTTCACGATGGAGGCTCGAACCCCGATCCATCCGGATCATTCGGGCCGTTGGAGGTGAGCGGACGATGACGTCATCCGATGGAGCAATGGAATACACACGGCTCGGTTCAACCGGCATGGAGGTGTCGAGGATCTGCCTCGGGTGCATGAGTTACGGCGAGCCCGGGCGCGGCACCCACCCCTGGTCACTCGATGAGGATTCCTCGCGGCCGTTTTTCGCTCAGGCCCTCGACCTCGGCATCAACTTCTTCGACACCGCGAACGTCTACTCGCTCGGCTCCAGCGAGGAGTACCTCGGGCGCGCGATCAAGGCGCTTACCTCCCGAGATCACGTCGTCATCGCCACCAAGGTGCACGGACGCATGCACGAGGGTCCGAACGGAGCCGGTCTGTCACGGCGGGCGATCATGTCCGCCATCGACGACAGCCTCCGCCGACTTGGCACCGATCACGTCGACCTCTACCAAATCCACCGGTGGGACCCCCGCACGCCGATCGAGGAGACGATGGAGGCCCTCAACGACGTGGTGCGGGCGGGGAAGGCGCTCTATCTCGGAGCTTCGTCGATGTGGGCCTGGCAGTTCGCCAAAGCCCAACGCGTCGCGGCCGAGCACGGATGGAGCCCGTTCGTCACCATGCAGGACCACTACAACCTGCTGAACCGCGAGGAGGAGCGCGAGATGCTCCCGTTGTGCGCCGACCAGGGTGTTGGCGTCATCCCGTGGAGTCCGCTCGCGCGTGGGCGGTTGGCGCGACCATGGGAGGAGGCCACCGAGCGTTCGTCGACCGACCAGTTCGGAGGCACCCTCTACCGCGACGACGACCGGCGGATCGTCGAGGAGGTCGCAGCCATCGCCGGGGAGCGCGGCGTGCCGATGGCGAGTGTCGCCCTCGCGTGGGCGCTCGCCAATCCGGTCGTCTCCGCGCCGATCATCGGGGCGACGAAACCCCACCATCTCAACGACGCGGTGACCGCGCTCTCGATCACCCTCGACGATGCGGAACGGCAGCGCCTCGAGTCGATCTACGAGCCGCGGCGCCCTGTCGGCTTCTGATCGGACCGTCGAACAGTCCCGCGAGATGGGCGACGGCGAGAACGCTGACCAGTTCGGGGAGATGTAGCGCCTCGCCGGCGAGGGGGACCCGCCCCGCGAGGAGGTCGACCACCGCGGTGATCGCGAGCGTGAGCCCGAGGAGCACCGCGACCGGTAGAGCGGTGCGGGCCCGCGCGGGGCGGAACGCGACCGTCGCCAGGAGCAATCCATAGGCGAGGGTGAACGCCGCGAGGTGCCGCGCCTCATGCGAGCCGCCGCCGACTAGGTCGATCAGGGAGAACCCGAGGATCTGAGCGGCCGCTAGCGCGATCACCGCACGAGACACCCCCCACTCGGCGGTTCGAGCCGCGAGCAGGCCAAGCCGTCGTGAACGTTCGCCGGCCCCCGCCACCTCAAGAGCATTCCCATCGCCGGCCAGCCGGGGGAGCGAACCGGTGATCCGGGCGCAACGCTCGCAGACCGCGAGATGGGCTTCGATGAATCGGGTCTCGATGCCGACCGGCTCGCTATCGGTGAAGGCGGACACGGCCTCGATGACCATGTCGCAGGTCACGGCCCGCTCAGAATCCATCGGCGGCATACTGGCAGGGTCGTTCGGAACCGCCGAGTGGTTCCCGATCGACCAGCGGGAGAGCGCAGGAGGGAGAACCGCATGTCGAGCACGCGAGACGAGGTCGACCGCGAATCGAGCAGCGGTCGTCGCAATCAACTCCTCGTGGTGCTGTCGACCGTGATCCTGGTGATCGCGGTCACCCTGGTCATCGTCGCGGTGACGGACGGGGGAGGCGCCGTCACCCCCGACAGCGAGCAGTTCCGACCGGTTCAGGTCGCCGGCGACCCGCTCGTGCCCTTCGGTGGCGACACGCTCGGCGACCCGGCACTCGGAGCGATCGCGCCCGTGATCAGCGGAGCGTCCTTCGATGGCTCACCGGTCGTCATCGGGCCCGGCTCGCCAACGCTCGTGGTGTTCCTCGCCCACTGGTGCCCGCATTGCCAAGCGGAGGTACCGATGCTCGTCGAATGGGCGGAGAGCCTCCGGGTCCCGTTCGGGCTCGATGTCTTCGCAGTGGCCACCGCCACCTCGGCCGACCGCGCCAACTACCCGCCGTCGCTCTGGTTGGAACGCGAGCGGTTCCCCTTCCCGGTGCTCGCCGATGATGCCTCGAGCACCGCGGCGGCTGCCTTCGGCACGACCGGATTCCCGCAACTCGTGATGCTGTCACCCACCGGTGAGGTCATGTGGCGCTACAGCGGCCAGACCCCGGACGGCCTTCTCGAGCAGCTGGTCGCCGAGTCCCTCGCCGCGCTCGGTTGAATTCGCTCAGCGGGCGAACACCTGAGCGTCGTCCGCGAACGCCTTGAACTCGAGCGCGTTGCCGGCCGGATCAAGCAGGAACATCGTCCACTGCTCGCCCGGAAGACCCTCGAACCGAAGATAGGGATCGATCACGAACTCGGTTCCCGCGGCGCGTAGACGCTCGGCGAGAGCTGTGAACGCATCGACGTCGAGCAGCACACCGAAGTGGGGAACCGGAACGTCGTGACCATCCACCGGGTTCGACGCGCGAACTCCCGCCCCCTCATCGAGGTGAGTGACGAGCTGGTGCCCGTAGAGATCCCAATCGATCCACGTGTCGGCGCTCCGACCCATCGGGCAACCGAGCACACCGCCGTAGAACTCGGCGGCGGCCACGAGATCATTGACGGGAACCGCGAGATGAAAACGATGCGTCACCGCGGCCACGTCACACCCCCGCGAGCTGCTCGGAGAACCATTCGAGGATGATCTCGAATCGGCGACGCCGATGGAACGGCGAGCCGGACCGGGAGAGCTCGTGGGTCTCGCCGGGGAACCGCCAGAACACCACGGGCTTGCCGAGCCAGCGCAGGGTGATGAACAACTCCTCCGCCTGGCTGATGGGGCAGCGAATGTCGTCCTCGCTGTGGATGATCAGCATCGGCACGTCGATCTCGGCGGCGAAACGCACCGGCGACATGCGCAGGTACTCCTCGGGATCGGTGACCGGATCGACGCCGTGCTCGACGCGGAACATCGTGCCGATGTCGCTCGACCACTCCTCGGTCAACAAGTTGTTGACCGCGCGCTCTGAGCAGACCGCCCGAAGCCGTCCGGCGTGACGGGAGGCGAGCAGGGTCGCCATGTACCCGCCGTAACTGCCGCCCTGCATGCCGACCCGACGCGGATCGCAGACTGGGAAGCGCTCGAGGGCCGCGTCGATCACGGCGATCACGTCGTCGAGGTCGGCCACCCCCCAACCGGTGCCAGGCGCGACCGGATGCTTCGGGCCGAGGATCGCCTGCCCCCAGGCCTGCTCGCGCCCCGAGCCTCCGCGCGGATTCGACATGACGACCACGAACCCGGCCGCCGCCTGCGCCTGCGCCTCGTCGAAGAATCCCTCCCCGTACTGGGTGTGCGGACCACCGTGGACGTTGACGATCACCGGGAGAGGCGAGGAGCCATCCGATGGGTCGACCCCGGGTGGGCACATGATCCAGGCGTCGATCTCGCCGTCGGTTCCCTCGGTCGGATTCGGACAGGGAACGGTGAAGTGGGTCCAGCCGACCGGAGCGATCCGGTCGACGAGGGCAGAGGCCGGATTGAGAAGCTCTCGTTCCTCGCTGCCGTTGAGCGCGATGACACGACCTGGGCGGTCGACCTCGGAGGCGACGATCACGGTGGATCCACCCCGGTGGTCCCACGCGGTGATGCAGCGTCGACCCGTGGTCACCGGTATCGGCGCTGTCGAGCCGTCCGGGTCGAGTGTGAACAGGTGGCAGGTACCCCGGTCCTCCGCGCTCGCGAGCAGATCACCCTCGGCGGTCCACACCGGGCGGATCGCGCCAGACGTCACGTCGAAGGTGCGATCGAGGTCCTCGGAGACCCATCGACGGGACCCGCTGGCGAGGTCGAGCACACCGACGCGCACGTTCTGCGGATAGGTGAGCGGGTCGTCGTTGCCAAGGAACGCGATGTGCGTGCCGTCGAGGGACACCGCGGGAAGGGCCACGTTCACCCCTCCACTGGTGAGGCGCTCGACTGACGCCGGGCCCCCGTCGGCACTCGGCGTGACGCGGTAGAGATCGGAGGCGAGATCGACGTCCCATCCTGCGTGGCGGGCCGCGGCAACGATCAGCGACGAGGAGTCCGGAGACCAGCAGAAATCGCTGTGGTCGGGTGCGCCACCCTCGGGGAGGCCCGATTCGGGGGTGAGGTCGATCGGTGATCCGGTGCCGTCGGCCGCGACCACGAAAACATGGTTGGGCCGATCGAACACCCACCCCTCACCGTTCAGGCGGGTGTAGTACGAGTCGATGCGTCGCGGTTCGCGGTCGGCATCACTCGACTTCGAGTAGCGGTCGTGCGGCACCCGGGCCGCGTAGGCGATCAATCGGCCATCGGGGGACCAGACGGGCGAGGAGAGCGAGTCGGGCCGCTCCACGAGGCACCGGACCTCGCCCGGTCCGTCCACCGGAATCACATGGAGGCTCGCTCGGCGATCGCTCGGGTCTCCACCCCGACGAGACACGAACGCGAGATGACGGCCGTCCGGAGACCAGGCGGGGCTGGTCTCACCCGGGTCACCGGAGGTCAGCGGGCGCGGCGCGGTTGAGCCATCGACGGCGGCGAGCCAGATCTGACGGCGATAGGTGTTGCCCTCGAGATCGACGCGAGACGTCGTGAACGCGACCTGCGCCCCGTCGGGTGAGACGGCCACCTGCCCCGTCGACACTTGGCCGTCCAAGAGGCGGCTGACCAGATCGGTGAAGGGTGACGGCTGCGTCTCGCTCATGGCGCCGGACGTTACCGGTGAGCACGAGGTCACGGGGAGCGAAGGCGCGCGATGAAGTGAGCGGTCACCTGTCGAGCGTGACCACGATGGCTGCGTCTTCCGCCCGACGACGGGTCCACAGGGAACGAACCCACGAGGCGACATCGATCGCCACCACCTGCCAGCCGTACTTCCGTCGAATCGCGGCGACCACCGGCCGGGCCGCATCGCCCGTCAGCACCGTGGCGGTGCCGGACCAGGTCGGAGCGCCGAGGTCGATGACGCCGCGTCGATCGCAGGGCTGCAGCGCCACCTCCGGGAAATTGCGGATCCGCTTGACCTTGCCCGCCGTGACATCGGTAGTGAACCCGATCGTCTCGTCGCCAAGGTCAACGATCCAGACCGCCGTGGCGACCGAGGTCCCGTTACGGCGCCGAGTTGCGATCGAGACGTACCGCAGCGCGCCGACGATCTCCGGTGAGGTCACGAACGGAAACTACCGAAGGCTCCCTGCCGGCCCGCACCCTGGAACGCCGCGCGGCTACGGTGCTCAGCATGTCACTCGAACTCGTCCCGCTCTGCACCGCGACCATCGCCCTCGCCAAGCCGATCGTTGTGTCGCCCACCTTGACGATCGGGGAGCTCACCTCGGTCGAGTACGAAGGCGACCGCATCCGCGCCTCCATGAAGGGCCAGGCCGCGGCCGACTGGATCCGCATCGGAGCGGACGGGGTCGGCACCCTCGATGTGAAACTCGCCGTCGAGACCGACGACGGCGCCACCATCTACGCCGAGTACTCAGGTCGGATGCACTTCGACACCATGACGATTTACGCGGCGCCGCTCTTCCACACTGGCGACGAGCGCTACGCGTGGCTCAACCGGGTGCAGGCTGTCGCCAAGGGCACCTTCCCCGAGCGCGGCAAGCTGGTCTACGAGATCTACGAACTGGTCTGAGCGCGTCGCGCCGGCGACGGCGCTCGCCAGCCCAAGCGCAGTGCGATGAGTCGCACCGTGATCACGACCGCCGCCGTGGCTAGTGCGGCGAACGCGCCGCCCGCCTCGGAACCGTGAAGCACCACCGTTACCGTCGACCCGAGAGCGGCGGGCACGGCGTAGAGCGTCGAGTCGACCCGGAAGATCTGCGGAGCGTCCCCGGCCAACGTGTCGCGGAGCACACCGCCACCGGTCGCGGTGACGACTCCGAGTAGCACAGCGGGGAGCGCGCCGAGACCCGCCTCGGCGGCGACGGAGGCACCGGCCACACAGAACAATCCGAGACCCAGCGCGTCAAACACGAGCATCGCCCGATGCCAGCGGGCCAATAGGCGATGGGCGGCCGCAGCTGTCACGGCCGCCGCGAGGGCTGCTGGCAGGAGCCAGGGGTCACTGAACGCCGCCGGCGTTCCATCCGCGATCACCAGGTCGCGCACGAAACCTCCGCCGAGCGCGGTCGCGGTGCCGAGGGCGAGCACCCCGATGAGGTCGAAGTCCTTTCGGACAGCGAGAAGAGAGCCCGAGGCGGCGAAGGCGATGATCCCGGCGAACTCGAGGATCGTGACGATCGACTCGTCCAAGCCGCCGAGCATCAGCCGACCTCGACCCGCGCGCTCACTCGACCAGCTCGCTGATGGGACACCTCGACCGTGAGCTCGGACCCGACGCTGGCGCGGACCGTCCACTCATGAACGAGGCGATCGGGGGTGCCGTCGGACATTGGTCGCCCACCAAGGTTCATTGCGGCTCGACCGGCGAGCTGTCCGAGGCGGATGGTGGCGGGGCCGCCGACCGTGGTGGCCTCGTCGCCATCGGATCCGCGGAGCGCGGCGCGGATCGGGAGCACGAGATGCTCGCGCCTCGCGTGCGCGCTGACATCGGTGGGAAGCCAACCGGTGTTGGCGACTCCGACGCGGATGCGCCAGAGATTCTCCCCGAGAGCGATCGCCTCGAGAAGGGAGATCTCAAGGCGAGGGGAGGCGAGAGCTTGGTGGACCGCGAAGTCTGCGTGCGGGCTCACCTCGGCGGCGAGCAAGCTGGTCGGGGCGTTCGTCCAGAGATGGAAGTCGTCCGCTCCGCCGATCTCGATCGCTCCGAGTTGAGGGTGATCGAAGGGCGTCCACTCGACGTAGCCGCCGTGAGCGTGCTCATCGGACCATCGCGCCACCGCGAGCTCCTGCTCGATGGTCGGCCCCTCGAACCAGATGTGGGTGCTCGCGCGCTCGCCGGTGGCGTGATGGATCACGTCCCAAAACTCGGTGGTCCACGAGAAGACCCCGAGATGGTCGTAGGCCCAGTCATCGGCCGCGCCGCTCAGCAGGTGCCGCCGATCCCAGGTGAAATCCTCGAACACGGAGTGGCAGCGGTAGCCGGTGAGCTCGTTTCCCCGCTCGGCGAGGCGACGCCACACCCAGAGATCACCCGCCGGAAGGTCGCCGTCGGGACGGGTGCTGCTCGGTCTCAGCAACACGCCACCGGAGGTGTGGAAGGCGTTGTATCCGCAGATGTTCGGGCGGGCTCTGATCGCTCGCACCAGCGCGTCGATCTCCGGTTCGGACAACGGATGGTCCCCAGACCCGAGCACCGAGGTTGACCACCCGGCCGGGAAGTTGCGGTTGAGGTCAAGCCCCGCGGGATCGCGAGGGGTGTCGATCGTGAAGCCGTCGTAATCCTCGATGACTCCCTCGGCCAGCAGGCGGTATCGCTGGCGCTCGCCGACCTGGCCGTCCGGTGGGACCGGGGCCATCACCCGCGGGTCCTCGGGATGCTCCACCCAAGCGCCATCCGGATCGGCGATGCGCATGGTTCGGATCACTCCGTCGCCGTCGATGTTGCTCGGTGCCAACCCTGGCCATTGGTGTCCGTCGGTCCATGGCCACGGGCGCACGCTCGAGCGATGGAAGCGAGGCTGGTCAGCGAGGGCGTCCTCGACTCCGTCGGGGTTGACGCGGGGAGCGATGTAGAAGGCGCGGGTGCGAAGGGCCTCGGTGATTATCGGGTCGGCCCCGAAGCCGCGCACCAAACGGTCGATCAGCGCGAGCGCAGCGACCCCGCCGGTGACCTCGACCGCATGGATGTTCGCGTCGACCCAGTGTGCTGGTTTGTCGGCCGCGGACCCGGTCGACGGGTCGGTAAGGGTCGCGAGGATCAGATCTCGGCCGAGGTGCGACCGGCCATACACCTCGAGCGTCATCAGGCCATCGGAACGCGCCTCGACTGCCCGGAGCCACTCGACCATCTCGTCGTATCGGAGGAATCGGTCGAAGCAATAGTCCACGTCGTCGAACGCTAGTGGCGGCCCGAGTGGGCTCTGGCATGCTCGGGCGATGGATACCACCGAGAGCAGTCGGCGTCGCCTGCTCGACTACTTCGACTCGTGCAACGCTGGAACCGCTGAGCAGATCGCCGCCCACTTCACCTCGGACGCGGTGGTCTGGGACGCCAACAGTCGGCCGGCGCGCGGACCCGATGAGATCGGTCCGATGTGGGTCAAGGTTCGAGAACGCTGGGGTGGGGCAGTGTGGTCGGTGCTGTCGACGGTCGTCGAGGGCGACCGGGCGGCGATGGAGTGGGCGATGGACGGCACGGCGCTGGAGACCGCCCAAGCCTTCACCTTCCGGGGGAGCGACCACTACGAGTTTCGAGATGGACTGATCTGCGAGATCAGGCAGTGGTGGACCTTCGACGCAGCCCGACTCGACACCGGGCTTGTCGGCCATCCGAGTCTCGGGGTGCCTGCCTGAGGATCGATTCTCAGTTCGTTCACCCGTCGGATCCCTCGGGGTCCTCCAAGCGCAACCTTACGTTCAGGCCGATCTGTCACCGTCTGCCGGTCATGTCCAGCAAACCCGGAAGGCAGCCAATGATCCCCTCACGCATCTCCACCCGGCGAACCCTCGCCAGCGGACTCGCCGGAATCGCGGCGATCTCGCTCGTGTCAACAGCGGCGCTCGCCGCTCCACCGACCTCCGATGGTGGTGTCACCCTTGAAGCGCTCGGCACGTTTGATGGAGGCGGACTCGCTCACGCTGAGATCGTCGCCTACGACGCCTCGAGCGAGCGAATCTTCATCTCGAACGACGACGAGGTCGCAGTCGACATCGTGTCGATCGCGGACCCGACGAGCCCGACGCTCGTGACATCCTTCGATGTGAGCGCCTACGGAGATGGAGTGAACGGCGTCGCGGTCCATCGGGGAATCGTCGCCGCCGCGGTGGAGCGGGACCCGGTGTTCGACGCGGCCACCGGTGTCGCCACCCCTACGAACGGACGAGTCGTGCTGTTCAACCGGAATGGCGTGTACATGAACACTCTTGAGGTGGGAGTGCTTCCGGACATGGTCGCGTTCTCTCCTGACGGCTCCAAAGTCATCGTGGCCGGGGAGGCCGAGCCCATCTGCGCCGAGGATGTCGGGGGAGGTCAGGACTCGGACGTTGCTCTCGCCGTTGATCCTCCCGGCACGGTCGCGATCATCGACATGAGTGGTGGGGCCTATCAGGCGACCGTGGAACTGCTCGACTTCAGCGGGTTTGACACGGCCACGCTCCAGGCTGCTGGCGTCCGAATCTTCTGGCCGGGCTCGACCGCTGCCGAGGACCTCGAACCTGAGTACGTGACGGTCGCTCCCAACAGTCGAACCGCCTACGTCACCCTGCAGGAGGCGAACGCGGTGGCGGTCGTCGACCTGACGACTCCGGCGATCACCGCCGTGGTCCCCCTCGGTCTGAAGAACTGGGCCGATCAGCAGGTCGACCCGAGCGACCGCGACGCTGGCCACTCACTCGGGTCCTGGAACGTCTCGGGTATGTACATGCCCGATGCGATCGCCTCCTTCAGCGTCGGCGGAGCGACGTACCTCGCCACAGCGAACGAGGGCGATTCCCGCGACTACGACTGCTACAGCGAGGAGGAGCGGCTCGCCGACCTCGACTACACCGGAACCTCGCTCGGAGCGGACCTCGTCGCCCAGGCCCAAGACGACGCGCTCCTCGGTCGCGTGAAGACGACCACCGCGATGCCGACCACCGACCCCATCACCGGACTCATCGCCTACGGCGGACGGTCGTTCAGCATCTGGAACAGCTCCGGCGCTCTCGTCTGGGACAGCGGGAGCGAGTTCGTCGAGATCGTCGCCCGAGACTTCCCCGATTACGTCAACACCAACGCTGACGACGAGGCCGCTACCGCTCGAGCGATGGTCGAGTCGATGGCCGACGGGGCCGACGCCCGCTCCGATGACAAGGGAACCGAGCCCGAGGCGGTCGCCGTCGGTCGGATCGGTGACCGGCAGTACGCCTTCATCGGTCTCGAGCGCCAAGGCGGCATCATGGTCTATGACGTCACCGATCCCAGCGCGCCGGCCTTCGAGGACTACGTGAATCTGGCCCTCTCGGAACTCGCGTCGGGAGGTGACTTCACCGGGCCGGGAACCACGGACGTCTCCCCGGAGGGTGTCGTCTTCGTGTCAGCCTCGAGCAGCCCGAATGGCGAGCCGCTCGTCATCGTGGCGAACGAATTGTCGGGAACGACCACCGTCTACGCGGTTCGCGGAGCCGAGATCGACTCGGCGCTCGCCACCGTCGCGACCCTGCCCGCCACCGGCGGGACGATGGACGTGCTGATGCTCGCACTCATCGCGATCGCGGGTGGGGGCACCCTGCTCGCGACCCGTCGACGGGCCTGAAGGGTTCGACCGGGCGGATGGTTTGAGGTGAGCCATCCGCCCGGCACTCCCTGAGACCTCGGTCACAGTTGCTACGGTCGTGCCCGCTATGGCTGAACTCGCACACCGACTCGAGAACCTCGGCACGGAGACCGCGTTCGCCGTCTCGGCAGCCGCCGCCGACTGGAAGGCCAAGGGGAACACGGTCTATCCGTTCCACCTCGGGGACATCGACCTCCCGACCCCGGCCAATGTGGTGGAGGCGATGGCCAAGGCCGTCGCCGACGGGCACACCGGCTACTGCGCGGCGCCAGGCATTCCACCGTTGCGAGAGGCCCTCGCTGATGACCTCGGATCACGCCGCTCAATGACGTTCTCCCCGTCGCAGGTCGTCGTGCAGCCCGGCGGCAAACCGGTGATCACCAAGTTCATCCAGGCGCTCATGAACCCGGGCGACGGGGTGCTCTATCCGAACCCGGGCTACCCGATCTACGAGAGCCAGATCGAGTACTTCGGCGGGCGGGCGCTGCCCTACGGCTACGCCGAGACGCCGACCGGCTTCGGAATCGACCTCGAGCGCATCCGCGAGCTCGCCCCGGAGGCGAAGTTGCTGATCTACAACAACCTCCAGAATCCCCTCGGCTGTGAGAGCTCACCCGAGGAGATGGCCGAGATCGCACGACTCGCCGTTGAGCACGACCTGTGGGTGCTCTCCGACGAGGCCTACTTCGAGATGCGCTACTCGGGAACTTCGACTTCTCTCGCCTCGCTACCCGGGATGGCCGAGCGCACGGTCATCTTGCACACCTTCTCGAAGAAGTTCGCCATGACCGGTTGGCGGCTCGGCTGCGCGGTCGCGCCCGACGAGGTCGCCGCGCAGATCGCGAAGCTCAACACCAACGACGAGAGTTGCACCGCCCATTTCGTGCAGCACGCCGGGGTCGAGGCCCTCCGCGACCCCTCCGGAGCGGCCAGCCTGCTCAGCGAACTCGAGCGCCGGCGCGACGCTGCCCATGCCGGACTCGTCGCCGTGCCCGGCATGACCTGCGCCAAGCCCGAGTCGACCTTCTATCTGTTCCCGAACGTCACCGAGGCGATGTCCATCACCGGTCACAGCGACGTCGGGGAGTTTGCCACGGCAGCGCTTCACAACACTGGGGTGTCGTTCTGCACCCGTCGTCATTTCGGACGCCAAGGCGCCGACGAGACCGAGCAGTACATCCGTCTCGCCTACTCCGGAATCGGCGTCGACGCGATCACCGAGGGGCTTACCCGTCTCGCAGAGTGGGTCGGCGCCTCATGACCCGACCGAGGGTCGTTGTCACTGGCCGCATTCCCGAACCCGGTCTTGACCTGCTCCGCGAGGTGGGCGACGTGTGGGCGTGGACCAGCGACGAGGTGATCCCGACCGCGGTTCGCGACGAGCAACTGGCCACCGCCGACTACGCGGTCACCCTGCTCACCGACCGTGTCGACCAGGCTTTCCTCGACGCGGCACCGGCCCTGAGGATGGTCGCCAATGTGGCCGTCGGCTACAACAACATCGACGTTCCCGCCTGTCGGGCCCGAGGGGTCACCGTGACCAACACCCCGGGCGTGTTGACCGACGCAACGGCCGACCTCGCGATGGCGCTCGTGCTCATGGCGACCCGGCGGCTCGGCGAGGGGGAGCGGCTGATCAGAGCCGGCACGCCCTGGCAATGGGGCATGTTCATGATGCTCGGCACCGGCTTGCAGGGTCGCCGACTCGGCATCGTCGGGATGGGCGCGATCGGCGTCGCCCTCGCCGATCGGGCGCGCGCCTTCGGTATGGAGATCGCGTACCACAATCGGTCGGCCGTGGCTCCAGAGGTTGCCGAGCGACTCGGTGCGATCCGCCTCGAACTCGATGAGTTGCTCTCGACGAGCGACATCGTGTCGCTCAACTGCCCCTACTCGGAGGCGACGCACCACCTGATTGACGCCGATGCCCTCGCCACGATGCGCTCGGACGCCTTTCTCGTGAACACGGCGCGGGGTCCCATCGTCGACGAGGCAGCGCTCGCCGTCGCCCTTCGCGATGGGGTGATCGCCGGAGCCGCGCTCGATGTCTTCGAGCGGGAACCCGAGGTCGAGCAAGGGCTGCTCGACCTCGACAACGCGGTGCTCGTTCCCCACCTCGGGTCGGCGACGATCGAGACCCGCACCGCCATGGCGACCCTCGCGGCGCGCAATGTCGTCGCGGTGATCGGCGGCGACGACCCGATCACACCGGTGTAGGTTCCGACTATGCCGATCGACGGGGAGTACGAGCCGAGCACGATGTCCTGGGTGGCCGACCAGGTCGCCGACTACGAGGCGTCCGGAGGAACGCGGGCGAACACCCTCCGCGACACCGGCATCCCAGTGTTCCTAGTCACGATGCGCGGACGCCGCAGTGGCAAGGTCCGCAAGATCGCCCTGATGCGGGTCGAGCACGACGGGGAGTACGCACTGGTCGCGTCCAAGGGCGGTGGCGCGGACCACCCCGACTGGTACGCGAACCTCCTCGCCGATCCACGGGTCGAGATCCAAGACGGCCCGGCGCCGTTCGATGCGGTGGTGCGCGAGGTCACCGGTGATGAGCGCGCGCTCTGGTGGGAGCGAGCGGTCGCGGTCTTCCCGCAGTACGCCGTGTACGAGGAGACGGCCTCCGCTGCCGGCCGCGTCATTCCTGTGCTCATCGCCTCAGCGGGCGAGCACTGAGCGCTAGTCGAGAAGCGCTAGCGCCATGTTGAACGTCGCGCTCGGACGCATCGCCGCGTCGGCGAGCGACTGGTCGGGGGCGTAGTAGCCACCGACGTCGATCGGGGATCCCTGCACCGCCGCCAACTCCTCGACGATGCGCTGCTCCTCCTCGGCGAGTCGCGCGGCAACCGGCGCGAAACGCTCGGCGAGTGCCGGGTCGGCTGTCTGCGCGGCCAGCGCCTGTGCCCAGTAGAGAGCGAGGTAGAAGTGGCTGCCCCGGTTGTCGAGACCACCGACGCGACGCGCCGGGCTGCGGTCCTCGTCGAGGACGCGGCCGGTTGCGAGATCGAGGGTGGTGGCCAGCACGGCTGCTCCCGCGTTGCCGGTGACATCGGCCAGGTGCTCGAAGGACACCGCTAGCGCGAGGAACTCGCCGAGGGAGTCCCAGCGGAGATAGTTCTCGGCCTGGAACTGCTGCACGTGCTTGGGGGCCGAGCCGCCGGCACCCGTCTCGAAGAGGCCGCCGCCGTTCATGAGCGGGACGATCGACAGCATCTTGGCCGAGGTGCCGAGCTCGAGAATCGGGAAGAGGTCGGTGAGGTAATCGCGCAGCACGTTGCCGGTTACGGAGATCGTGTCCTCACCTTGCCGCATCCTGGCGAGAGCGTGCCGGGTCGCGTCGATCGGCGCCATGATCTCGATGGTGAGCCCCGCGGTGTCGTGATCGCCGAGGCACTCGCGGACCTTGGCGATGAGCTCGCGGTCGTGGGCGCGCGACTCGTCGAGCCAGAACACCGCCGGAGCGCCGGTGGCGCGAGCGCGAGACACGGCGAGGCGTACCCAGTCGCGAATCGGGAGATCCTTCACCTGGCACATACGCCAGACATCGCCCGCCGACACCTGGTGCTCGAGGAGCGCCACCCCATCGGGATCGACCACCCGAACACGGCCGCGAGCGGCGATCTCGAAAGTCTTGTCGTGCGAGCCGTACTCCTCGGCCTTCTGCGCCATGAGGCCGACGTTCGGCACCGTGCCGATCGTGGACGGGTCGAGCGCACCATTGGCGCGGCAATCATCGATCACCTCTTGGTAGACCCCGGCGTAGCACGAGTCCGGAATGATCGCTTTCGTGTCGCGCGTCGCACCTTCAGCGTCCCAGAGGCGACCGCCGTTTCGGATCATGGCCGGCATCGATGCGTCGACGATGACGTCGCTTGGCACGTGGAGGTTGGTGATCCCACGATCCGAATCGACCATAGACAACGCCGGACCGGCCGCGTAGGCCGCGGAGATCGCTGCGAGGAAGGCCTCCCGGCGCGCAGCGGGGAGCGCCTCAGCGGCCGAGAGCACCGCGGCGAGACCGTTGTTCGGATTCGCGCCTTCGGCCGTTAACTCGTCGCCGAACTCGGCAAAGACCTCGGAGAAATAGGCGCGGACGGCGTGACCGAAGATGATCGGGTCGGAGACCTTCATCATGGTCGCCTTCATATGGAGTGAGAGCAGGGTCCCGCTCGAGCGGGCCTCGGCGATCTCGCGATCGAGGAAGGAGCGGAGCGCGGCGGCATCCATGAAGGTCGCGTCGATGACCTCCCCCGCCTGCACGGCAACCGTGTCCTTCAGGACCGTGACTGAGCCGTCGTCGGCGACGTGCTCGATTCGCAAGGTGGAGTCGGATGTGATGGTGGTCGACTGCTCATTCGATCGGAAATCCCGTTCTCCCATGGTCACGACATGCGTCGCCGATGAGGGTTCCCACGCGCCCATCGAATGAGGATGCGACTTGGCGTACTCCTTGACCGCCCGAGGGGCGCGCCGATCGGAGTTGCCCTCGCGGAGGACCGGATTCACCGCAGAGCCCTTGACGCGGTCGTAGCGGGCGCGGATGTCACGCTCGTCGTCGTTCGCGGGAGAGTCGGGATGATCGGGAAGGTTGTAGCCCTTCGCTTGCAACTCGGCGATCGCGGCCTTCAACTGCGGGAGTGAGGCCGAGATATTCGGCAACTTGATGATGTTGGCCTCGGGGGTGAGGGTCATCGCCCCGAGCTGAGCGAGATGGTCGATGACGCGCTGCTCGGGCGTGAGGCGCTCGGGGAAGGCGGAGATGATGCGACCGGCGAGCGAGATGTCGCGCAACTCGACTGCGATGCCCGCCTGAGCGGCGAAGGCGCGAACCACCGGAAGCAGCGAGTGAGTGGCGAGAGCCGGGGCCTCGTCGGTGTACGTGTAACGGATGGTCGGCTGCTCGGACATGGATCTCCCGATCGTCTTGTGTGCGTCTGCGAGCCCGCGTGGGGGCGCTGTCGAGGCTACCGGTCGCCGTGTTCAGGCTGTGAGGCCAGTGATCGCACTGAGCAGGTCGTCGTAGTCATCGAGAGCGCTCAGATCGGAGTTGTCGAGCCGCACTCGTTCGGGCGCCCGGAAGAGCAGACCGTGGTCGGCGGCGCGAAGCATCGAGAGATCGTTGTAGGAGTCGCCGGCGGCGATGGTCGAGAATCCGATCGACCGGAACGCCTCGACCGCTCGGCGCTTCTGGTCCTGCTGACGCAACTGATAGTCGGTGATGCGGTCGTGCTCGACGACAAGCCGGTGGCACATGATCGTCGGATGGGCGAGCTGGGCTATCAAGGGTCCGGCGAACTGCTGGAAGGTGTCACTGAGGATGATCACCTGGTGGGTCGATCGCAGCCTCGCCAAGAAGTCAGCGGCGCCATCGAGGGGCGACAGACCTGAGATCACCTCGCGGATCACCGACATGGTGAGGCCGTGCTCATTCAACAGGCGGATGCGGTCGCGCATGAGCACGTCGTAGTCGGGCTCGTCTCGGGTGGTCCGCTTGAGTGCCTCAACCCCGGTGCGCTCGGCGACCGCGATCCAAATCTCGGGCACGAGCACACCCTCGAGGTCGAGGGTGACGATCCACTGGTGTTCGCTCACAGCACGGGGCGTCCGTACATCTCGCCCAGTGGATCGGAGATCAACTCGAGCCGCTCGCCGTCCGGACCGAGGAAGTAGATCGAGGATCCGTCGATGTGCGCGTAATCGACCCCGGCCTCGTCGAGGGCCTGACGGGCCCGCGACCACTGATCGGGTTCCATCGAGATGGCGAGGTGATGATGGCCGCCGAGCACCTCGCGGTAGGGGCCGAGGTCGAGCCCGGGCATGTCGAAGAACGCGAGAGCGTTTCCGTTGCCGATATCGAAGAAAAAGTGCGTCGAACCGGCGTAGTCGCGATTCTCGAACAAGTCCGTCAACGGGAAGCCAAGCAGGTCCTGGTAGAAGCGGATTGTTCGCTCCACATCGGAGCAGAGCAGCGCCTGGTGGTGAACCCCGCGGGCGGTGGAGACCGGACGCTCGGCGGAGGGGCGGAGGTGGTCGCTTCGGAGTCGATCCCACTCGGCTGTGCGGTCGGTCATCGATCGACGTCCTCGGGCAGATAGATGGGTGCCTCATCGGGAGGCAGGAGGGAGTTGCCGAGGATCAGGTCGCTTGCCCGTTCGGTGACCATCATCGTCGGCGCGTAGATGTTCCCGTTGGTGATCACCGGGAGCACTGAGGCATCCACCACACGGAGGCCCTCGGTGCCGCGCACGCGCATACTCGACGGGTCGACGACCGCCATGTCGTCGGTGCCCATCTTGGCCGTGCCTGACGGGTGGAGCGCCGTCTCGGCGTCTCGAGCCACCCAGTCCATGATCTCCTGATCGGATTGCACCGACGGACCGGGCGAGATCTCACCGCCGTCAAAGGGAGCGAAGGCGGCCTGGCTGAGGATGTGTCGGGTGACGCGTACCGCCTCGATCCACTCGCGGCGGTCGCGCTCGGTCGACAGATAGTTGAAGCGGATCGCGGGCTTGGCCCGAGGATCCGTCGAGGTGATCCTCACGCTGCCCGTCGAGTCGGAGTACATCGGCCCGACGTGCACCTGGTAGCCGTGACCGTCGGGCATGTCCCCCTTGGCCGTCGATCCGTCGTAGCGGATCGCGATCGGGAGGAAGTGGTACATGAGGTTCGGATACGGCTCGCTCGGGTTCGATTTGATGAAGGCGCCCGCCTCAAAGTGATTCGTCGACGCGGGCCCGCGACGGAACAACCACTGCAGGCCGATCCAAGGTTTGCGCCAGTGCGCCAAGTGCGGCTGCATCGAGACCGGCTGGGTGCAGGCGTGTTGGATGTACACCTCGAGATGGTCCTGAAGGTTCTCGCCCACACCGGGAACCGCGCTCACCACATCGATCCCGAGCGATCGCAGATGGTCGGGATCACCCACCCCGGAGAGCTGCAGCAATTGCGGGGAGTTGAAGGCCCCACCCGACACGATGACCTCACCGGCCTCAACGTGGCGTGTCGAGCGACCCCGTCGGTAGTCGACGCCAGTGCATCGGTTGCCGTCGAAGGTGAGTCGCTCGGCCTGGGCCATGGTGACGAGGTCGAGGTTGGGACGCGACAGCACCGGGTGCAGGTAGGCCCGGGCGGCGCTGAGGCGCCGACCTCGCCTGACGTTCTTGTCGAAGGCAGCGAACCCCTCCTGGCGATATCCGTTGACGTCATCGGTGATCCGGAAGCCCGCCTGTCGCCCGGCGTCCAACCACGCGGCGAACAGCGGAGACGACGCCGGACCGCGCTCGAGTGCGAGGGGTCCCTCGCCGCCGCGCCAGTCATCGGGGCCGGCAAGGCAGGTCTCCATCCTCTTGAAATAGGGGAGGCAGTGGGCGTAGTCCCAGTTGGCCATCCCCGGCAGGCGCGACCACTTCTCGTAGTCGGCTGGGTTGCCTCGCTGGAAGATCATCCCGTTGATACTCGAACTGCCACCGAGCACTTTGCCGCGAGCGTGGTACACCCGGCGGCCACCCATGAACTCCTCGGGCTCCGTCTCGTACTTCCAGTCGTAGAAGCGATTTCCGATCGGATAGGAGAGCGCCGCCGGCATGTGGATGAAGACGTCCCATCGCCAGTCGGTGCGTCCGGCCTCGAGGACGAGCACGCGGTTCGACGGATCGGCGCTGAGGCGGTTCGCTAACGCGCAACCGGCGGAACCACCGCCGACGATCACGAAGTCATAGCGGTCGCGCGGCACAACTCCGAGAGTACCGGTCGACCGACGGCGCCGAGAGGCTCAGGCCGGCAGTCGGCCGAGGCTCGGATCGCCGGGGGCGGCTGGGGCACCGCTTCTGCCGATCGGCCGGATCGATCGGACGCGACCGAGCAGCGGGGTGTGACGCACCTCCACCTCAGCCCCGATCGGTGGCGCCGAGCGTCCGTTCACCAGCCATGACGACAGCCACGGTTGCTCGCCGTCATCGACGGTCAACTCGACCAGCGCCGATCCATCACGGCCCGCCCCCGCGAGCGCTCGGAGCCATGAGGCTCGTCCGGATCCCTCATCGACGAGTCGGACATCGACGACGAGACCGCGGCGCGCGCGACTTACGACCGAGTCGAACACCCCGGCGACCGTGAGCCAGATGCCGGCCACGAGAGGGATCCACAATGCCCAGCCGACGGCGTCGACGAGGACATCGATCCATCGATTCGCATCTGGCACGAGGCGATCCAGTTCGTCCAGCCGATCCGAGGACCGGATGCTGTTGACGATCGAGCCGGCCACACGAGAGCCGATGATCGCGAGGAGACCGACCGCGGCGACCACGGGCGGTCGTCCGCCCCGTCCGGGGATGAGCGGCGAGTGGATGGTGACCACTCGGGCACGGTTTCCGGCATCCGACCAGACCCGCCTCGGCTGTACGGGGTCCGTCAGCGGCAGCGCCCAGCGGGTCGCCTCGTGGGCGCCCGTGGCGACCGCGACCGCGAGCGCGCGTTGGCGTGTGGCCGAGGTGACCGGGGACGCGTCGTTCGGGATTCGACGAGAGAGGTCGGCCCGGATGGCCATCCAGGCGAAGGCATGGCGACGACCTGAGTCGGTGAGGTGGTCGACTGGGTCGGCGAGATCGGCGACCACCGTCCGCAGAAGCGCGAGGGAGAGCAGGCCGAGCACCAATCCGTCGACCGAGAGGCCGTCGAGCGAACGCGATGAGATCACACCGAGCACCTCGCCGATAGCCCACACCGCGGCGGGCAGGGCTGGTAGCGCCGGTGCGGCGACCAGACGCTCGTCTCGAGCAGCGACGCTCAGCCCGTCTCGTCGAGAGGCTGCTGCGACAGCGCGACGGAATCGCGCCCACCACAACCATCCGGGTTGATTGCGGAGCAGCGTCCCCGTCGAGACGAGGCCGTTGCGCGAGCGCGAGCGGAGGAGGCCGAGCACCATCGATTCGTGGGCCTCGACATCTGGCGCACCATTTTCGACCGTCACGAGCAGGCCAGCCTCGGCGGCCGGATCGTCGCGCAGCGTCACTGCGCCGCGAGCTGCCAGGTCGACCACGGTCGCTGTGGCCGCGGAGCCGGCCGCGCGGCACGCGCCCCCGGACAGTCCGACCACGAGCATCGACGCGACGGCGGGACGCTCCGAGCCCGGCGGGTCCGACCCGACCGGAATCTCCTCGGGAAGGTCGGCGCCGCGGTCACCGCGGCTGAGATCGATCCACCGCTGCACTCCCCACCAGACCCACGCAACAGCCGTGAGGGCGGCAACGGCGACCGCGGCGGTGGTCACCCGGTGCTGTCCTCATTGCGCACCCAGACGGTGCGCTGAGGGAACGGGATCTCGATGCCGTTGGCATCGAAGACCGCCTTGATGTGCTCGCGGGCGGCGCGCTGAAAAGCCCACTGGTTGCCAGGCTCGACCTTGACGATCGCGCGGATCGTGATGCCGTCGGCGCCTAGGGACTCGACGCCGAGCACCGTCGGCGCCTCGAGCACCTTGTCGGCGAACTCCTCGGTGGCGCAAACCTCCTGCACCGCCTGCTCGATCAGTGTGCGCGCCGGAGCGAGCGCCGTGTCGTAGGCGACGTCGACATCGACCACCGCGACCGACCAGAGCTGGCTGAGGTTGCCCACCCGCTGCACCTGGCCGTTCGGGACGTGCCAAACCGTTCCATTCAGACTGCGGAGCACCGTGGCGCGAAGCGTGATCTCCTCCACCACGCCGACCGCCTCACCAAGGTCGACCACGTCGCCGAGTCCGTACTGATCTTCCATCAGCATGAAGAGGCCGGCGATGCAGTCCTGCACGAGGCTCTGGGCACCGAAGCCGAGCGCGACACCCGCGATACCGGCGCCCGCGATGAGCGGGCCGAGGTCGATGCCGACGATCCCGAGCGCGGTCATCAGCGCCATGGTCCACACCACGACGCTCACGGTGCTGCCGAGCACATTGGAGATCGACTTGGCGCGGGCCTCGCGTCGTGGGTCGTCGTCAGATTCGAGGATGTCTGCTCCGGGAACCCCGAGTCCGTCGAGTCGCGACAGGAGTGCCTCCGGACGGTCCGCGGTGATGACGTGGGTGACGACCTTGCGCACCGAGCGCTTCAACAGGCGGTTCGCGATCCAGGCCACCAAGAGCACCACGATGATCCGCAGGGGACGGTCGACGAACCAGGTCGTCGCCGAGGCGAGGAACTCGTTGCCGTTCGAGACGTCGAACACCCACGAGCAGAGACTCCCGGTCGTGTCGTCGCATACATCCTCGACAGCGGCGGGCAGGGAGTGGGGCGTTGCCAGCAGGTTTGGGCTCATCCCGTCGACGGTAGTTCCGTCGCTAACCTCGCTGGGGTGCACCCCCGCCGGGGAGTCATCCCGCGCGAGCGGTGCGGTACTCGGCAGGAGTGGGGCGGGAAGGACATATGGGCGACACAACCATCGACGACGGAAGCGACCGCCCGGTGCTCGGCATCGTTGGAGTGGGCTATGTCGGCCTCACCACCGGCGCCTGCCTCGCCCATCTCGGCTTTGAGGTCGTCTGCGGTGATGTCGACGCCGATCGCGTGGCTGAACTGTCCGCGGGCCGGATCCCGATCTTCGAGGACGGCCTCGCCGAGCTCGTGGCCGAGGGGCTCTCGAGTGGACGGCTCTCGTTCGTGCTCGGCGGCGCTGAGGTGGCTCGCCGGGCCTCGATCGTCTTCCTGTGCGTTCCAACACCACAGGACGAGGACGGGTCAGCTGACCTCGGCTACATCGAAGCCGCTGCCGCCGAGATCGGACCGGTGCTCGCGCCGGGCAGTGTCGTGGTGAACAAGTCGACCGTTCCGGTCGGGTCAGCCCGCGTGGTGGAGGCGGTCATCCGACGCGGGGACATCTCGGTTGTCTCCAACCCGGAGTTCCTCCGCGAGGGCACGGCGGTCAAGGACTTCCTGCATCCGGATCGGGTGGTTGTCGGATCGTCCGACCGCGCTGCCGCCTACCGGGTGGCTGAGCTGTACCGGGGCCTCGACACCGAGATCCTCGTGACCGATGCCTCCTCGTCGGAGACGATCAAGTACGCGGCTAATGGGTTCCTCGCTATGAAGATCTCGTTCGTGAACGCGGTGGCCGCGATGTGTGAGGCCGTCGGTGCCGATGTCGCCGATGTAGTGGAGGGCATCGGCTCAGATCGGCGGATCGGTCGCGAGTTCCTCCGGCCCGGTCCCGGTTGGGGCGGCAGCTGCTTCCCGAAGGACTCCCACGCCCTCGTCCACGTTGCCGCGAGTCATGGCTATGACTTCTCGATGATGCGCGGGGTGATCGCCGTCAACGACGAGCAGCGTGAGCGCATGATCCGCAAGGTGCAGCGCGCCGCGGGAAGCGACGACCTCACGGGGGTCAGCGTTGGGGTTCTCGGTCTTACCTTCAAGGCGGGCACGGACGACCTCCGCGACTCGCCGAGCATCGCGATCATTGGACGACTCCGAGAGTTGGGAGCCAGCGTGACCGCGTTCGACCCGACGACGGCAACCGCCGTCTCGCCGGCCCGGCTTCGTCAACTCGAGGGAATCGAGTTAGCCGAAGACGTCGACGGGGCCATTCGCGACAAGGACGTCGTCGTTCTGCTCACCGAGTGGCCCGAGTTCCGATCCCTCGACCCTCATCGAGTCGCCTCGCTCATGCGGGGCCGTTCAGTGGTCGACACTCGCAACCTCCTCGATCCGGCATCGTTCCGCTCGGCCGGACTTCACTACGACGGTGTCGGACGTCCCCAGTGAGCGGCGGACAGTGAGCGGCCGACTCCGACCCGGGGGATGGGTGATTGTCGCCGGCGGATCGGGTTTTATCGGCTCCCACCTCTGCGAGGCCTTGCTCAACCGGGGCTACCGGGTGCTCGATCTCGACGACCACTCCACCGGACGAGTCTCCAACGTGGCCCACCTGCTCGATGTTGACGGATTCACCCTCCTCGAGGGTGACGTGACCGACGGGGGCATCGCGGGTCGCGTCGCCGCGGTCGTCGGAGACGAGACGGTTGCCGCGGTCGCGCACCTCGCCTCGGCGGCATCACCTCCCGCGTACCTCGCGCGACCGCTCGAGACCCTCGCGGTCGGAAGCATCGGCACCGACCGGTTGATCTCGATCGCGCTGAGGTATGAGGCGAGGTTCTTGCTTGCCTCCACGAGCGAGGTGTACGGAGATCCGCTCGAGCACCCTCAGCGGGAGACCTACTGGGGCAACGTCAATCCAATCGGCGAGCGTTCGGTGTACGACGAGGCGAAGCGCTTCGCTGAGGCCCTCACCGCGGCGCACGAGCGAGCGTCCGGTCTCGACGCCCGAATAGCGAGGATCTTCAATACCTACGGACCGCGGATGCAGCCCGACGACGGACGGGTGGTGACGAACTTCGTGCATCAGGCCCTGCGCGGTGAGGCGATGACCGTGTATGGCGACGGGACTCAGACGCGGAGTTTCTGCTTCGTGAGTGACGAGGTCGAGGGCCTCATCGCGCTGCTTGAGAGCGAAGTGCGGGGCCCGGTCAATCTTGGCAACCCGACGGAGTTCACGATGATCGAACTTGCCGTCGCCGTCGGCGAGGTCATTGGCGTTGAGCCCCGACTCGATCATCGGCCGTTGCCCTCCGACGATCCGAAGGTTCGCCAGCCCGACATCTCGCGAGCGCGCGAACTGCTCGGCTGGGAGCCTCGGGTCGCGCTTCGTGATGGCCTCCGCTTGATGGTGGACTCGCTCGACGACACCGCTGCGTCCGGCGCCGACCACTGACACGGCGACCTCCGTCGAGCGGGCGTACACTTTGCCCACGTGTGGCGGAGCCGAGTGCTGAGAGGTCTGAGACCCGACACCTTCTCGGTCCGTCGCGACGAATTCAGGAGTCTCGTCCGTCGATCCCGCGAGGTGATCCTCATCGCGGCCATCACGGGGATCGTCACCGGCCTGTTCGTGAGAGGCTTCGAGTACCTCGTTGAGGTGGTGTTCGACGCGCTCGTCGAGGCACCGCTGTGGGTCGGCGCGGTGGGGCCAGCGGTCGGATTCGTTCTCGCCGCGATCATCCTCCGCGTCGTCGGGGGAGGGTCGTCACCGGCTACCTCCGATGAGTACCTCCGGGCCTTCCACGACTCGCAGTACCGGCTCCGGATCCGCGACCTCTTCGCACGAGTCTCAGCAGCGGTGGTGTCGCTCGGCTCCGGTGGTGCGCTCGGCCTCGAGGGTCCCTCGCTCTACGGAGGATCGGCGCTCGGTGCCGAGATCCAGCGGCGCCTCCCGAGACCGTTCCGCGGTTCGGATCACCGCACCTTGTTGGTGGCCGGCGCGGCGGCGGGTGTGGCGGCCATCTTCAAGGCCCCGGCGACCGGAGCGATCTTCGCCCTCGAGGTGCCCTATCGAGACGATCTCGCACGACGCATGCTCCTGCCAGCGCTGGTGGCGAGCGCGACCGGCTACTTCACGTTCGTCTCGCTCAGCGACACGGCGCCGCTGCTGTCGGCAACGGTCATCCCGATCCCTCAGTTCGAGATCCGCGACCTCTTCGGTGCCCTCGCGATCGGCGTGGCGTGCGCCGTCGGAGCCCGCGCCTTCGCGAAGGTGATCCGCGTCGCCAAGGGTCTCTCGTTGCGGGCATTCCCGGTGCGGCTGCTGCTCGCCTCGGCCACCATGGCCGGACTGTTCGTGCTCTCGCGAGAGCTCACCGGGCAGAGCCTGAGCGTCGGCGCCGGATACGAGGTGCTCCGCGACTGGCTCTTCGTGGAGGCCGATATCGCCGTCTGGTTGCTGATCGCGGTGTTCGCCATCCGTGCCGTCGCTTCGGCGGCCACGGTTGTTGGTGGCGGAGTCGGTGGGGTGTTCATCCCCCTCGTGGTGGGCGGCGCAATCGTCGGGCGCGGCGTCGGCGAGGTCTTTCATCCCGAACGCTTCACCCTTTACACCCTTCTCGGAATCGCCGCCTTCCTCGGGGCGGGCTACCGAGTGCCCCTCGCCGCCGTGATGTTCGTGGCCGAGACCACCGGCCGACCCAACTTCATCGTCCCAGCGCTCTTCGCGGCGGTCGCCGCGGAGCTCGTGATGGGTGAGCAGTCGATCACCGCCTACCAGCGGCGTCCCGGCCAGCTCTGACCTCCGATTCGGTCGTCCGGTCGACGGGCGGACAAGATCGCCCGCGTGACGACTTCCCACGACGGATCCCCTCGGCCGGTCGACGTGACCTCTCATCTCCAGGGCACGGTCGTCACCTGGGAGAAGCCGATCGGAGCGAGCGTGCGCGAGGGGGAGGTGCTCGGGCTCATCGAGTCGATGAAGCTGCACCATGAGGTTCGGTCCCCGGCGGACGGCGAGATCGTCGAGTTGCTGGTCGATATCGGGGCGACGCTGACACCGGGCACGGTGATCGCGCGGATCGCGGTCGGCGCCGTCGAGTCGTCCGCGCCGACCGCTGCTATCGCCCAGCCGTCGGCCACCGGCCTCAATCGCGCGGACCTGTCCGAGGTCATGGATCGCCACCAAATCGGCACCGACGAGGCCCGACCAGCGATGGTCGAGGCCCGTCACGCCAAGGGTCGCCGAACGGCCCGCGAGAACGTCGCCGATCTCATCGACGATGGCTCACTCATCGAGTACGGGCCGCTCGTTGTCGCCGCGCAGCGTCGCCGGCGCGAGCTCGCCGATCTGGTGGAGCGCACTCCGGCTGACGGACTCGTTGCCGGTCTCGCCACCGTGAACGGCGACCTGTTCTCGGGTCGCGACGCCCGGTGCGTCGTCATGTCGTACGACTACTCGGTGCTGGCCGGAACCCAGGGACACCAGAACCATCGGAAGAAGGACCGACTGTTCGAACTCGCGGAGGAGCTTCGTGTTCCCGTGGTGTTCTTCACCGAGGGGGGAGGGGGACGTCCTGGTGACACCGATACCGGCGGCGTTACGGGCCTCGACTGCCTCGCCTTTCTCTGGTGGGCGCAACTCTCGGGCACGGTGCCGCTCGTCGGCATCAACTCGGGGTACTGCTTCGCCGGCAACGCGGCCATTCTCGGTTGCTGCGATGTGGTGATCGCCACCCGCGACTCGAATATCGGCATGGGAGGTCCCGCCATGATCGAGGGTGGGGGGCTCGGAGTGTTCGAGCCGACCGAGGTCGGCCCGACCTCGGTGCAGTCCCCGAACGGCGTCATCGACATCCTCGTCGAGGACGAGGCGGAGGCGGTTGCCGTCGCCAAGCGCTACCTCTCGTACTTTCAGGGGTCGATCGACCGGTGGGAGAGCCCCGATCAGGAGGCGCTGAGGGACGTGGTGCCCGTCGATCGCCTCCGCGCCTACGACATCCGCTCGGCGGTGGAGGGCATCTTCGATCGCGGTTCAGTGCTCGAGCTCCGACGCGAGTTCGGCGTTGGGATGATCACTGCGCTCGCGCGGATTGAGGGTCGCCCGATCGGGGTGATCGCGAACGATCCGGCGCACCTCGCTGGAGCAATCGACTCCGATGGCGCCGACAAAGCCGCCCGGTTCATCCAACTCTGCGACGCCCACGGCCTGCCGATCGTCTCACTCGTCGACACCCCGGGGATGATGGTCGGTCCCGACATCGAGGAGACCGCGCTCGTGCGACACTGCTCGCGATTGTTCGTCAACGGGGCCAACATCTCGGTGCCGATGGTGTCGGTGGTGCTCCGCAAGTCGTATGGGCTCGGTGCTCAGGCCATGATGGGCGGCAGCACCAAGGCTCCGCTCGCCTGTCTGGCCTGGCCGACCGGGGAGTTTGGTGGGATGGGGCTCGAGGGTTACGCGCGGCTCGGCTACCGCAAGGAGATAGAGGCCGCCGGGTCGCCCGAGGAGCAGGAACGGGTCTTTCGCGAGATCGTCGACCGGCTCTACGAGAACGGCAAGGCGCTGAGTATCGCCTCCTGGTTCGAGATCGATGATGTGATCGACCCCGCTGACACCCGTCGCTGGATCTCCGCCCTGATCTCGACGGCGCCCGCACCGGAGCGGGGGGTAAGGCGTCGACCCAACATCGACACCTGGTGACCGTTCGGCCGCCCGTCAGAGCCCGTCGAATACGAAGTTCGACTGTTTGACCGAACCCATCGTCGCGCAACTCGCTACCGAGTAGCGATGGCCCGGATAGAGGACTACGTCGTCGTCGACCCGGTGGAGCAGGCGCAGGCTCTCACCCATCGCGACCGGATCCGAGCCGGGCAGATCGGTTCGACCGCACCCGTCAAGGAACAGGGTGTCGCCGGCCACTAGGCGACCATCGACGAGGAAGCACTGGCTCCCCGGGGTGTGTCCGGGGGTGTGGACCAAGCGAACCTCGATATCGCCGACGGTCACGACATCGCCGGGGGAGTGGGCGACGAGGTGATCGGTGCCAACCCCGGAGGTCCGCTCCATCCACTCGATCTCCTCCGACTGGACGTGCACCGGACAGGAGTGGCGCTCGAGGAGAGCGGCGACCCCCTCGATGTCGTGGCCCATGATCGATCCCCCGACGTGATCGGCGTGGTAGTGGGTGGCGAGCACACCGACGACCGTCATCCCGTCGGCTCCTACCTGCTCAACGAGGTCGTCGACCTTCCAGGCGGGATCGACGAGCAGGCACTCACCGGTCGATCGGTCACCGATCGCGTAGGCGAAGTTCACCATCTGGGTGGCGAAGGGATCGCCGACGGCGAAATCCCGGCCCGAGAGCATCTGGCGGAAGTAGAGGCGGTCGTCGCCAGTCGCTGCGTCCGTTGCCATCGCGCAAGCGTACGCTTGGCGGCGATGTCGAACAGCACCAACCCCTCGGACACCGTCAGATACGGCCTCATCGGCAGCGGCATGATGGGGGTCGAGCATCTCGAGAACATCGCCCATCTCGACGGGGCAGTCGTCACCGCGGTCTCCGATCCGGTCGAAGGGCGTCGCGCGATCGGAGCGGCCACCGTCGCCTCATTCGGTGGCGAGGCACCGACGTTGTTCGCCGACCACCGCGAACTCATCGACTCGGGCCTGTGTGATGCCGTGGTGATCGCCTCGCCCAACATGACGCATGTCGATGTGCTCGGCGACGTCCTCTCGAGTGACCTGCACGTCCTAGTGGAGAAGCCGTTGTGCACGACGGTCGAGGACTGCCGCCGCGTAGTCGACGCGGCGGAGGCCGGGCCGTCCGATCGGGTCGTGTGGATGGGTCTCGAGTACCGCTACATGCCGCCGACCACCGCTCTTCTCGCCGAGCTGGCGACGGGCGTGGCCGGCTCAGTGAAGATGGTCGCCATTCGCGAGCATCGTTTCCCGTTCCTCGTGAAGGTCGGCGACTGGAATCGCTTCAATCGCAACACCGGCGGCACGCTCGTC